>NZ_JBNHFF010000003.1:0-475495 GCF_059089965.1 Arthrobacter sp. SPT-J7 | reverse complement strand
CTGGCCGACGCGCACCAGATCGGCACCCACCTGCCCGCCACCCTCGCCGCCCTCGACGACGGCGCGATCGACCTGCCCCGCGCCGCCGCGATCGCCCGCAAAGGCGCCGACCTGCCCCCGGGCACCTTGGCCGAGTTCGAGAACACCGTGCTGCCCGGTGCCGGGGCCATCACCCTCGAATCCGTCCACGCCCGCGCGCGCGCCGCCCGCGACCGGCTGCACCCACAACCACTCGAGACCCGGCACCGGGCCGCGATGGAACGGCGCACCGTCCACTACCTGCCGCAGGAGGACGGCATGGCCGAACTCTACATCCGCACCTCCGCGGACAAAGCCCTGCTGGCCTACAACCTGATGCAGGCCCACGCCAGGAAACTGCAAACCGCCGAGGAAACCCGCACCCTCGGCCAGCTCCGCGCCGACGTCTTCACCGACATGCTCCTGCGCTACCCCGACCACGCCTACCAACCCGCCCCCACCACCGCCGCCGGCAACGGCACTGCCGCTGCGACAACACCGGAAGCCGGGGCCACGACGAAAAGCGAAACCGCCGCCAAGGAGACGGCCGCCGCGGACACCGCAACCGGCCCGGCAGCGTCCGGACCGCCAGCCCAGGGCCCCTGCACCTGCGGCGGCGCGAACACAACCGCCTCCGTCGCCGTCACCGCCCCGCTGCCCACCCTGCTCCAGCTGGCCGAAGACCCCGGCGAACTCACCGGCTACGGACCCATCCCTCCGGAGATGACCCGCAACCTCACCGCGCTGGCCAAATCATGGCTCCTCGTGCTCACCGACGACTACGGCCACGCCATCGCCGCGGCCAAAGACCTGCGCACCCCGCCCGACTGGCTCAAACGCCTCGTCCGGCTCCGCGACCGGCACTGCCGAGACTTCGGCTGCACCGTCCCCGCCGACCAATGCGAAATCGACCACACCATCGCCTGGGAAGACGGCGGCAGAACAGTCCCCGAAAACCTCAACGCCCGCTGCAAACCCGGCCACAAAACTAAACACCACGGCGGCGGCACCCTCACCCAAGACCCGGACGGCACCCTGCACTTCACCACCCGCTCCGGACACACCCACACCACCACCCCCGACGAAGGCTGGGCACTCACCTACCCCACACCAGCAGACCAGGCGAGCGATGAAACTAGCCGGGGGACAAGCGCAGGCGGAGGGCCCTCTGACGGAGAGGAAGGCGAACGATGCGACGAAACGACGCCGCCGTTCTGATGGATAGGCCGCAGGCTGCCCACCTGCGACGCCTGCTACTGCGGCGCTGCCTACCTGCGGCCTGCGGCACCTGCTACCCAGGGAGCGGGGTGTCGCTTCGGGAAGTCTCCCAGCCGGGCGGACCGTTGCTGCCGGCTTCGTACTCTTCCAGCGGCACCACGTCTTTTTCCCAAGCCTTCAGTACTGGCTCCACGATCCGCCAGCAGTCCTCGGCGATGTCTCCGCGGACAGACAACAGCGGGTCGCCGTGCAGCACGCCTTCCAAGACTTCGCCGTAGGGCAGCAGGTCAGCCGCGTGAAGATCTGCTGCCATGACCGCACGGTCCAGCGTGAAGATGTCGGTCGGACCGTTGACATCGATCTCCAGTTGCAGGGTCTCTGGCCCCAGACCGATCCTCAACCGGGTTGGACTGTCGATGCCTTTGAATCCCGTGGGCAGGTGGCTGACCGGCTTGAAGGTGATAATGACCTCCTTCTTCGGTTGGGCCAAGGCCTTGCCCGAACGGAGGATGAATGGGACGCCCGCCCAGCGGTTGTTGTTGATCGAAACTTCAACCTCAGCAAGGGTTTCCGTTTTCCGTGAGGGGTCCACGCCCTGTTCCGCGGTGTAGTCGGGAATATCCCGGTCGCCAATCCGGCCCGCAGTGTAGCGGGCTCGTCGGGTGCTTTTGGCGAAGTCGGGGTCGACGCTGCTGGCCCGCATGACGGTGCCGATATGGTCGCGCAGGTCCCGCTCTTTAAGGGTGGACGGCGGGTTCAGTGCCGTCAGGGCCATTACCTGCAGCAAGTGGCTCTGGATCATGTCCCGCAGCGCGCCGGCGCCGTCGTAGTAGCGGGCGCGCCCCTCCAGGGCGAGGGCTTCGTCGTAAAAAATCTCCACTTTCGCTACGTGCTCATTGCTGAGCAACGGTTCCAACAAGCGATTGGCGAAGCGCAGGCCAAGGATGTTGAAGACTGTTGACTTGCCCAGGAAATGGTCCACCCGGTGGATATGGTCCTCAGGCACTAGTTTCAGCAATGTCTTGTTCAGCAACACGGCCGACTCAAGGCTGGTGCCGAACGGTTTCTCCAGCACCAGACGGGTCCCCTCTGGCACGTCCTCGGGTTGGAGCACTTCGCATGCTTTCTGGCTGACAGCCGGCGGCAGGGCGAAGAATACGGCCACCGGTCCGCCCAGTTCCGCCAGCAGCTTGGCCAGGGCTCCATCGGCCGTTACGTCAACCGAGTGGTATTGGGTCTCTTGCTGGATGTCGAGCAGTTGCTGCCGTCCGGCGTCGTTCGCCGCGCCGGCGCAGGGGTCAAAGGCGCCGCTGACGCGTTGCTGCCATCGCGCAGAGTCCCAGTCATCGGAGCCGGCGCCCACCAGTTTCAGCCCGGTGGTTTTGCCTTGGGCAATCAGCCTTCCCAGCCCCGGAAGCAGCAGCCTGCCGGTCAAATCGCCGGAAGCTCCCAAGATCAGCAGTGTCCGTATCTGCATCGGCCCGCTGGCATAGGGGGAGGAAGCGTCCCTGGTTTCCGTCTGTTTCGTCTCCGTCTGTTCAGCGCTCACGTTTCCCACCTTGCCACGGCGGCGACGCGGAGGGAACGGTCCGGTGGCAGCTGCGAGGCGAGCGGAAGGGCGCGACTGAGGGCACCGCCAGTTGATACCCTTAAGAGCTGAACTCCGGCGTGGCCCGGGGATTGTGAACCAGATCGACGAAAGTAGACACGGCGCGTGTTCAATTCACTCTCTGACCGGTTGACCTCAACCTTCAAGAATCTGCGCGGCAAGGGACGCCTGTCCGAGGCCGACGTCGATGCCACCGTGCGCGAAATCCGGCGAGCCCTGCTTGACGCCGACGTTGCCGTGCCCGTGGTGCGCGCGTTCACAGCCCATGTGAAGGAACGCGCTCTCAGCGAGGAAGTCTCGGGCGCCCTGAACCCGGGCCAGCAGGTCGTCAAGATCGTCAACGACGAACTGGTCAACATCCTCGGCGGCGAGACCCGCCGGATCAAGCTGGCCAAGAACCCGCCGACGGTGATCATGCTCGCCGGCCTGCAGGGTGCCGGTAAGACCACACTGGCCGGCAAGCTGTCCAAGTGGCTCAAGGGCCAGGGCCACAGCCCGCTGCTGGTTGCCGCGGACTTGCAGCGCCCCAACGCCGTGACGCAGCTTCAGGTCAACGGCCAGCGCGCCGGCGTGCCCGTCTACGCCCCGCACCCGGGCGTGCAGTCGGAGTTCGACTCCGTGACCGGCGATCCGGTGGCAGTTGCCCGCGACGGCATCGCAGAAGCACGGCAGAAGCTGTACGACGTGGTCATCGTGGACACCGCCGGCCGGCTCGGCGTCGACGCGGAGATGATGCAGCAGGCCGCGGACATCCGTGCGGCCATCAACCCGGACGAAGTCCTCTTCGTGATCGACGCGATGATCGGCCAGGACGCCGTCAATACCGCGCAGGCGTTCAACGAAGGCGTCAACTTCACCGGCGTCGTCCTTTCCAAGCTCGACGGCGATGCCCGCGGCGGTGCCGCGCTCTCCGTCGCGTCGGTCACCGGCAAGCCCGTGATGTTCGCGTCCACCGGCGAGAACCTGGACGACTTCGAGATCTTCCACCCGGACCGGATGGCCAACCGCATCCTGGACATGGGCGACATCCTTACCCTGATCGAGCAAGCGGAGAAGTCCTGGGACAAGGGCGAAGCCGAGCGGATGGCGCAGAAGTTCGCCGACCAGGAAGACTTCACGCTGGACGACTTCCTCGCCCAGATGCAGCAGATCCGCAAAATGGGCTCGATGAAGAAGATGCTCATGATGATGCCCGGCGCCGCCAACATGCGCCAGCAGCTGGAGAACTTCGACGAGCGCGAGATCGACCGCGTGGAAGCGATCGTCCGCTCGATGACCCCGCACGAGCGGGTTGCCCCGAAGATCATCAACGGTTCCCGCCGCGCCCGCATCGCCAAGGGCTCCGGCGTCCACGTTTCGGAGGTCAACGGCCTGCTGGAGCGCTTCGGCCAGGCCCAGAAGATGATGAAGAAGATGGCGCAGGGGGGCGGCATCCCGGGCATGCCGGGCATGGCAGGTCCCGGCGGCTTCGGCGGCGCCCGCAAGAAGCAGCAGGCCGCCAAGGGCAAGAAGAAGGCCCGCTCCGGCAACCCGGCCAAGGCGGCGCAGGAGCTGCGCGAGGCCGAGGAGCGGCGCAAGAACAAGGCATCGGTGCCGGCCGGAAGCGCTTTCGGTGCCCCGCAGGACGGCCAGGACTTTGATCCGTCAGCGCTGAACCTGCCCAAGGGCTTCGACAAGTTCCTCGGCAAGTAGTCCGCCAAGTTCCACTTGCATTGTTTAGTGCCCCGTCGGCGAGTCCGGCGGGGCACTTGCCGTGAGACCGGAAGGTAAGCTGGGTTGCTGAATCGATTCGGCAAGACGACGGCAACGACGACGAGGGCCTGAAGCCCACCGGCGAGGCAGCGCAGCGAAGGAGTTTCGTGGCAGAGCAGGCACACAGCGGCGTGGATCGCCCGTCCGGAAGGCGGCAGGGCGCCGTCGTGGTCATCGTACGCAGCGTCGGCGGTTCCGTGGTGCTGGTGGACGGTCCCGGCGGCCCCGCTTTGCCGGCCGCTGCGGTCCGGCCCGGTGAAGACCCGCGCTCCGCCGCGGCCCGCGTGCTGGCCGAATCCTCCCTGCCGGTGCCGCCGGGGCGCATCCTGGCGCTCGATTACCAGCCGGTGGCCGCCACGGCCGCCGAAACCATTACCTTTGTGTACGACGGCGGCACATACGACGGCGGTAAGCTCGCCGCGGGTGCCGGGGGACAGGCGGTCTTCCTTCCGGTCGAACAGGCCGAAGCCGTCCTGGACAGCGCGCAGTCCGCCCAGTTGGCAGCCGGACTCCGCGCCCACGAGCTCCTCACCGTGGTGGAACTGCGCAACGGGCAGGTGCTGCGGACAGCGCAGTCGCGCGTGCCGGAACGCGAACTGGCGCCCCAGGTCTGGGAACCCGAGCCAGCAGGCGGGTCCAAAGGGACTGTCGGGTCCGGCGTTTAGTATTTCTCCCATGGCAATCGGCAGCGGAGAGCGGGTGGTCTTTGTCCACGGCACCGACAGTTTTGGTGCCGCGGCCTGGCCGCATCAGCACCGACTGGCCGGACGCTACGACTGTCTGTTCCTCCGCCGCCACGGGTTTGACCTACAAGCGGATCCGCTGCCGACCGACTTTGATGAAGACGCCCGGATCGTTGGCCGTCATCTCGGCGCAGGTGCCCACGTGGTGGCTCACGCGCAGGGCGCCGTCGCCGCCATGATGGCCGCCGTGGAGCACCCGGACAAGGTGCTTTCGCTGACGCTGTTCGAGCCGGCGTGCTTGTCCTTGACCGCCGACTTGCCTGCCACGCATGCGTACCGCCAACGGCTGGAGCCGCTGTTCGCCGCCCGCCGTGAGCTGACCGACGAGGAGTACCAGCGCGAGTTCGTCCGGCTGGTGGTCGGCGCCGAAGCGCTGCCGCTGGCCACCGCGGCCGACCGGGCACAGGCCAAGCGGGCCCGGCTGCAGGCCCCGCCGTGGAACGCGCCGCTGCACATTGTCCCGGGGCTGCCCACGCTCGTGGTCACCGGCGGCTGGGAGCCGCTGTACGAGGAAGTGGCCCACTACTTGGCCGGCACCGGCGCCATCCACCGCCACGCCGACGGCCACCACCGGCCGCAGGATTCGGACCAGGGCCATGCGCTGCTGGAAGCGTTCCTGGCCGGAAAGGCGCTGCCGGGCTGAGCGGAGGATTTCCGCCCGTCGCTGCGCAGCCGGACCGACCAGGTGTTGCTAGCGTTGAGCTATGAACCAAACAGGCTGGGAACCGGCGTCCGGACAACTGTGGTGGCCGTGGCCGCTGGACGAAGCTGGAGTGGCGGCATTGCAGCAACAACTCTCCAACCGGTCCCTGCTGGGCGCCTTCGCCGGCGGAATCCCGCAGCCCGGCGACAGCGTCGTCTCCGTGCTGCTGGCGGTGAACCCGGAGCAGCGAGCGGCAGTATTGGATACCGCCGGCAAGGCCGTCCCGGGCCCGGACGTTGCCGCCCTGGTCCGCGGACTCTCCGCCGATTTGGGGGCAGCCGTCGAGATCGACGGCATCGAATACGAGGCGCCCGCACCGGAGGCAGCGCTGGAACTGGATGCCGTGCCGGCGCCCGAGGACGCCGAAGAGCTTGAGGCGCCGGACCCCTCCGAGCTGCGCACTGTACTGGTGGGGAAATTCCGGCGCGAGGATCTGCTGATGTTCGGTGCCCTCAACGGCGTGGCAGTCCACGTCTTGGAGCCCGGCGCGGGAGGCCCGGACGGGCCTGCACCCGGACAGCGCGTCGTGCTGGTGCACGGCGAGGCGGCGCCCGGGCTCTACAACTGGCCGGCCTCCGCCAAACCCATCGTGGCGCTCATGGACTTTGACGGTTTCCGCGCGGTGGAGGCATGGCTGCCCGGAACCCGGCGCGATCCGGACACCAGTTTCTGGCACGCCTGGGAAGGGGCGGCCAAGCCGTTCCCCTCGACGTCCCGCGCGGACGCCGACGCGCTGCGACTGCTCGGCCGGATTGTGCATCCCGAAGGTCCCGATCCGCGCCGTCTGTGCGAAGTTCTCGGTCTGGACCCGGACGCCGTCAAGGGGCTCGAGGAGCTGATGGCCTCACCGGACGAGCCGGGGATCCTGGCCCGGGCCGGCCACCTCCTGGAACTGCCGCCGGTCGCCGCACGGCTGGCCGAAGGAACGCTGCAGCCGGACCGGGTCGCCGGGATGGAGACCTTCCCGGCGCAGTCAATCGGCAAAGCCCTGCTTGAACTGGCCAGCACCCCCGCCGAAGGGAGGGGGCCCCTCGCCGCCTGGCAGCGCGCCGTCGTCGCACGCCCCGGCATGCTGGCCGGCAGTGCCGCCGCGGCGGCCACCGGTGCCGCGCTGCTGTTCCGCGCTGCGGGCCGCCGGCCGGCCAGTGCCCGCCTGCTGCGCGCCGGCGCGCTGGGCCTGGTACTGCAGGCCGCCAGCGACGTGGCGCTGGGCAGCTACCTGGCCTACCGGCGGCGCCGCTGATCCACACCGGCCAGCCGTTCGACGGCGGTGAGTCCGGCCTCGGTGCCCGGCCAATGCCGGCGCAGCGGATCCGGTCCGGCTGACCGGACCATCGCGCGCAGCAGCCAGGCGGCCACCAGCACGTCGTCGGCGTAGCCAAGGACCGGGACGAAGTCGGGAACCAAGTCGATGGGCGAGGCCAGATAGACCAGCAACAGCAGCGGAAGCACCCGCGTCCGGACCGGCAGCTCGCGATCCGCCGCCAGCCGGCGCAGCAGGCGGAGCAGATCGGGCAGCAGGCGCAAGGCATCGCGCATCCGGACGGTGTCCGGATGGCGCCGCGCATACCCCCACAAGGCCAGCAGCATCAGGGCATACAGCAGCGCCAGTCCGCCGGCCACGGCGAGGACCGGTTCCCACCATTGCATTGCGGCATCCTGACTCAGAGCTGACCCTTCATGGATCAGCGTACCGGCCGGCTCGATGGCAAGATGTGCTGCAAGTCCCACCAGCCCCCAGAACAGGGGACTGGAATAAACGTGAAGCTTCAAGTATTATATTTACATGAACTTTCAAGTAAACCCCCAGGACCTGCTCTCCGCCGACCTCACGATGGGCACCGTGATGCTCAAGGTGGGGGACATGAAGAACATGACCAACTACTACCAGCAGGCGCTGGGGTTGGATCCCGTCTCCGAGGGACTCGGCGGCGTCTTCCTGGGCCGCGGCACCACGCCGCTGCTGCACTTGGCTCCGGCCACCGGGCTGCAGTTGCCGTCCCGGGGCGAAGCCGGTTTGTTCCACACCGCCTTCCTGTTCGAGAGCCAGTCGGACCTGGCCGCCACCGTGGCCACCGCTGCGCAGACCGACCCGTCCCGGTTCACGGGCAGCGCCGACCACCTGGTCAGCGAGGCGTTCTACTTCACTGACCCGGAGGGCAACGGCATCGAGCTCTACTGGGACCGCCCGCGCGACCAGTGGTCGTGGAAGGAAACCGCCGAGGGCAAGGAAGTCCACATGGACAGCCTGGCCCTGAACCCGCAGACCTACCTGCAAAGCCACCTGACCGAGGAGGCGCTCTCCAGCCAGCGCCAGTCCGGTGCGGACATCGGCCACGTGCACCTGCAGGTCGGCGACACCCACACCGCCGAAGAATTTTACGTGAAGACCCTCGGCTTCGAGCGCACCGCAGGCTGGCACGGCCAGGCGCTGTTCGTCGCCGCCGGCGGCTACCACCACCACATGGCCATGAACGTCTGGAACAGCCGCGGCGCCGGCCCGCGCAAGGACACCCTGGGCCTGGGCGAAGTGCTGATCCACGTACCGACGGACGACGAAGTGGGCGCCCTGGCGGAACGGCTGACCAGCGCCGGCATCTCGCACCACCACACCGGTGCCGAACTGCGCTTCGAGGACCCGTGGCGCAACCAGCTGCGCATCGCCGTCGGCTAAGCAGAAACCCGCCCGCTGCGGCTAGGCTGAAAGAGAACCATCGGTCTAGCCGCGGAAGGGCCTGCACATGTCCGGAACCACCGAAATTTTCGTTGCCACCCATGATGCCGCCGTCCGGCGCGCCGCAGAACTTGAGGCCAGCGTCGAATCCCGCGGCCAAACCGACGGGCCCATGGCCGCGGTCGGGGATGCCCCGAGCCTCCGCCTCAACGGGGTCACCGACCTGGAGATTGAGATCCTCGGCGGTCTTGCTGCCAAGGCCGTCGGCGCCGCCACCGGCGAGGCGCTGGACATGGCCGACGTCTCCAGCGACTACCTGATGGTGGCCCCGGACGCCATGGTCCAGTCGCTGGCCGAACTCTTGACCCACACCGACGACGTTGGTGCCTCCTTGATCCCGGAGGTCGCCTCGCTGTGGGCTGCCGAAGAAGACATGCCGTTCAGCGGCGACATCGCCGAGGACTATGTCCGCCGCATCGCGCAGCTGGCGTCGCAGGCCGAGCATGCCGAACGCCAGCAGCTCTACGTCTGGTCCAGCACCGCCGAAGCCTAAGCTCCCCGGCGGTCGACCAAATGAGCGCCAGCGAACGCGTGGAGACCCACCCCCTCCGGTGGTCGACCAAGTGAGCGCCCTCCGGTGGTCGACCAAGTGAGCGCCAGCGAACGCGTGGAGACCCACCGCATTAGCAACACCGCACGTCAAGTCGCGCGGATTGGTTTCCATCTGGCACAATAGTCAGGTACTCGATCTGCGCGGCCCCTCTCTCCGTGCATGCATCTTGTCCTTTGAACCCTAACCATGGCCCGCCCCACGGGAGCAGACATACGGGTTCGCCCATTTTCAGAACCAGGAGTGACCACAACAGTGGCCGTAAAGATTCGCCTCAAGCGCTTCGGTAAGAAGTTCTCTGCCCACTACCGCGTCGTTGTCATGGATTCCCGCGCCAAGCGCGACGGCCGTGCCATCGAAGAGATCGGGCAGTACCACCCGACCGAAGAGCCCTCGTTCATCGAGATCAACTCCGAGCGCGCCCAGTACTGGCTCGGCGTCGGCGCCCAGCCGACCGAACAGGCTGCAGTCCTGCTCAAGATCACTGGCGACTGGCAGAAGTTCAAGGGTATTGAGGGCCAGGAAGGCACTCTCAAGACCAAGGAAGCCAAGGAAACCTTCGTGGCTCCCGAAAAGGACTCCGTCATCATCCCCGAGGCCATCACCCCGAAGGCCAAGAAGGAAGAAGCTGCCGAGGCTCCGGCCGAGGAAGCTGCAGACGAAGCCGAAAAGGCTGAGTAATGCTGGCTGAAGCGCTCGATCATCTGGTCCGCGGGATCGTTGACAGTCCCGAGGACGTCAAGGTCACGCAGAAGAACAGCCGCCGCGGTGACGTCATCGAGGTTCGTGTTCACCCGGAGGATCTGGGCCGCGTCATCGGCCGCCAGGGCCGCACCGCCCGCGCACTGCGCACCGTGGTGAACGCCTTGGCCGATGAGCAGGTCCGCGTCGACGTGGTGGATACCGACCGCCGACGCTGATCCGGATCAGCGCTGCCCGGCTCTAGGCCAGGCACCCATTTCATAACCTCCGGCCCCTGTACCAGCTAATGGTCCAGGGGCCGGACGTTTTTCACCCCGACGGACGTTTTTCCAAGGAGTCTGCATGCAGCTACAAGTTGCCCGGATCGGCAAACCGCACGGCATTCGCGGGGAGGTTACCGTCCAGGTGCTGACCGACGCTCCGGCCGATCGCTTCGTGCCCGACGTCGAGCTGACCGTGGAGCCGGCGCGGCTGGGGCCGCTGACCGTGCGCAGCGCCCGCTGGAACAAGGACATCCTGCTGCTGGGCTTCGATGAAGTCGCGGACCGCAACGGTGCCGAAGAACTCCGCGGCGCCAAGCTCTTCATCGACACCGACGACGTCGAGGACGACGACGACGCCTGGTACGAACACGAACTCGTCGGCCTCGACGTGCGCGTGGGCGACGAGGTGGTCGGCAAGGTAGCCGGACTGAACACCATGCCCGCCCAAGACCTGCTGGTGGTGGAAAACCTCGACGGCGAGGAAGTGCTGGTGCCCTTCGTCGAAGCCATCGTGCCGGAGGTCGATGTGGAGGCCGGTTTCGTGCTGCTCACCCCGCCCGCCGGATTGTTTGAACTGAACGCTCCGGGCGCGCAGGAAACCCCTGACGACGGCGAGGGGGAGCGCTAGGTGCGCATCGACGTCGTCAGCATCTTTCCGGAGTACCTGGCCGCGCTGGACCTGTCGCTGATTGGCAAAGCGCGGCAGGACGGACTCCTGCAACTCAAGGTGCATGACCTGCGCGACTTCACCACCGACCGCCACCGCACCGTGGACGACACCCCGTACGGCGGCGGCGCCGGCATGGTGATGAAGCCGGAGCCCTGGGCCCAAGCCCTCGAAGCAGTGATCGCCTCCCCGGTGGTCGACCAAGTGAGCGCCTCCCCGGTGGTCGACCAAGTGAGCGCCTCCCCGGTGGTCGACCAAGTGAGCGCCTGCGAACGCGTGGAGACCCGCGTGGAGACCCGCGTGGAGACCCCCACGGCGAACCCCGCGCGGCCAGCAGAGCCCGCACAGCCTCCCGCCGCCCGCCCGGTCCTGATCGTCCCGTCGCCCGCCGGCGAGGTCTTCAACCAGTCGCTTGCCTATGAGCTCGCCCTCGAGGACCATCTGGTCTTCGCATGTGGCCGGTATGAAGGCATCGACGAGCGTGTCCTGGAATGGGCCGCCGAGCACTTCCGGGTGCGGCCGGTCAGCCTCGGCGACTACGTGCTCAACGGGGGAGAGGTTGCCGTGCTGGCCATGGTTGAAGCCGTGGGTCGACTGGTGCCCGGCGTCGTCGGTAATCCCGAATCTTTGGTGGAGGAGTCCCACTCGGACGGGCTGCTGGAGTACCCCGTCTACACCAAACCGTCGGACTGGCGCGGACGCGGCATCCCGGAGGTGCTGCTCAGCGGCAACCACGCCAAGATCGCCCGGCACCGCCGTGACGAACAACTGCGCCGCACCGCTGAACGCCGCCCGGACCTGATCCTGGCGCTGGATCCGGAGACGCTGGACAAGGCCGACCGCGCCACGCTCAGCTCGCTCGGCTACACCATCACGCCCACGCAGGTCCTGCCGGCTGCGCCGTCGTCGGAAACCAGCGCCGAGGCGACCTCGTAAGTTCCAGCGGAATTAGAGCTTCGGCCGCGCCATGTGGCAAAATAGAGGATTGTGTCCGCTGGGCGCGATCCTGCCACAGGGGGAGCGCTGCCAACAGCTGGATTCGCCGGCCGCCGATTCCCGGACGGACCGGTTCTTGAATTTCGGCAGCGACGGTTGCAGGCTCTGGCCTGACCGTCGCGCCGTAACCAAAGTGAATGACCTGTGGCGTTCACCAGGAGTGAGAAATGCATATCCTCGACTCTGTCGACGCAGCTTCGCTGCGTAGCGACGTTCCCGAGTTCCGCGCCGGCGATACCGTCAAGGTGCACGTGAACATCATCGAAGGCAAGACCGCGCGTATCCAGGTTTTCCAGGGTTTCGTGATGGGCCGCCAGGGCCATGGTGTCCGCGAGACTTTCACGGTCCGCAAGGTTTCCTTCGGCGTGGGCGTGGAGCGTACCTTCCCGGTACATTCCCCGATCATCGACCACATTGAGGTCGTCACCAAGGGCGACGTTCGCCGCGCCAAGCTGTACTACATGCGCAAGCGCCACGGCAAGGCTGCCCGCATCAAGGAGAAGCGCGACTTCGGCACCGCCAAGTAAAGCTGCTTACCGGCAGCTTCTTGACTTAGGCAGTGCAGCAATTCTCTGGTTCCCCAGACGCTTCCGGGGAACCGCCAAGACGCCGGTCCGGACTTCCGGGCTGGCGTTTTGTGTTGGCCATCGTGGTCTGCGCGGTGGTGCTCAGCGCCATCGTCCGGGCCACGCTGGTCGACGTGTACTACATCCCTTCGGGGTCCATGGAGCCGCTGCTGGAGACCGGCGACCGCGTGCTCGTTTCGCGCATGGACTACCACTTCGGTGAAATACGGCGCGGTGATCTGGTGGTTTTCGACGGCCGCGGCTCGTTTGCGCCCTTCAATAGCGGTAACTCCCCGTTCGTCGACCTCGTGCAGCAGGCCGGCCAGTGGCTGGGCGTTGCCGGCAGCGACACCATATACGTCAAGCGCGTGATCGGCCTGCCGGGGGACACCGTCGAATGCTGCGGGCCGGACGGCCGCCTGCAGGTCAACGGCGAACCGGTGCAGGAGGACTACATTTTCGACGGCGACGCGCCCAGCGATGTGCAGTTCTCCGTGCAGGTACCCAAAGATAGATTGTGGTTGATGGGGGACCACCGCTCCGCGTCGGCCGATTCCCGTGCGCTCCTCGGTGCGCCGGGCGGGGGTATGGTTCCAGTTGAGCGGGTCATCGGCCGGCCGCTGAGCATCATCTGGCCGCTGGACCGGGCGGCCGGGTTGGACCGGATACAGTTGGGTTCCCAGCCGGCGGACCAGCCCGCGGAGAATTGAGGATAGTGAGCATGGACCAGGACGACCCGAAGGACACTGGCGGGTACCAGCCGGACGCCTCAGGGCCGCAGAAGCGCGAACGGAAGAACCGCGGACTCAAGAACCGCGAACGTCAGAATACCGGGCGGAACTCGCTGGTGTCGTGGTTGAAGGAGATCGCCACGATCGTTGCGGTCGCCGTCGTCCTTTCTTTCCTGATCAAGACTTTCCTCTTCCGCGCCTTCTTCATTCCGTCCACCTCGATGGAGGACACGCTGGAGGTGGACGACCGGATCTTCGTCAACCTGCTGGTGCCGCAGCCGTTCGCGCTGACCCGCGGCGATGTGGTGGTTTTCCAGGACGACCTCAATTGGCTGCCGCCCAACGGCGCTCACAACACCGGCAACTGGTTCCAGCAGTTCCTTACCTTCGTGGGCCTGATGCCCGATTCCTCGCAGCAGCACCTGGTCAAGCGCGTCATCGGACTGGGCGGAGACCATGTGGTTTGCTGCGACGCCGACGGCAGGGTCTCGGTCAACGGCGAACCACTGGACGAGGATCCCTACCTCGCGCCGGGCTCGGACAACACACGGATTCCCTTCGACGTGACCGTGCCCGAGGGTAAAATCTGGGTCATGGGCGACAACCGGAACCATTCCGCGGACTCGCGCGAGCACCAGGACGAAGCTTCCAAGGGCTTCGTTGACGTTGAATCCGTCGAGGGCAAGGCCAGCGTTATCGCTTGGCCGCTGGACCGGCTGAGCTTCCTAGGCAACTACCCCGAAGTGTTCGACGGCGTGCCGGCACCTTCCGCGGCCACCGGCACCGAACCGCCCGCCATCACCCGTCAGAACGAGTCCAAGTGACCAGCAAAGCCCCCACGCTACGTTTTGAGCGTTCGTTCGTCGAGGCCGGACACCGCTTGGTCGCCGGCGCGGACGAAGTGGGCCGCGGCGCCCTCGCCGGCCCGGTCAGTGTAGGGATGGTCGCCATCGACGCGACCTCGGCCAAACAGATCCGCGGCGTGCGCGACAGCAAGCTCCTCACCCCGGCCGACCGGGTGGCCCTGGTGCCCAAGATCCAGAAATGGGCACTGGCCTACGGGGTGGGCCACGCCAGCGCAGCGGAGATCGACGCGCTGGGCCTGATGGCGGCCCTGCGGCTCGCCGGCGCCCGCGCTTGGGGCCAAGTGGTAGCGACCGCCCGGCCGGACATCGTGATCTTGGACGGCAACCACGACTGGCTCTCCGCCGGGGAGCCGTCATTGTTCGACGACGCTGCCCAGCCGGGCTGCGACGCGCCGGTCCTGACCCGGATCAAGGCCGACCTGCAGTGCCTCAGCGTGGCTGCCGCCAGTGTGCTGGCAAAGGTGGAGCGTGACGCCATGATGACCGGCTACGCGACGGAGTACCCGGAGTACGCCTGGGACATCAACAAGGGCTACGCCACCCCCGCCCATCGCGCCGCCCTGCTAGGCATCGGCCCGTCCGACCTTCACCGCCGGAGCTGGCGGCTGACCCCGGAGCAGCCGTTTATGCCCGCCGTCGATATTGCTAACTAAACACCGCCAGTCAATCTGGGGCAGGATGGGAATATGAGCGCCGAAGACCTTGAGAACTATGAAACCGATATGGAGCTGCAGCTCTACCGGGAGTACCGCGATGTCGCCGGCCTGTTCAGCTACGTCGTGGAGACGGAGCGCCGCTTTTACCTGGCCAACCATGTTGATTTGCAGGCCCGCTCGGCCGACGGCGAGGTCTACTTCGACCTGACCCTGCAAGATGCGTGGGTCTGGGATGTCTACCGGTCCGCCCGGTTTGTGAAGTCCGTCCGCGTCATCACGTTCAAGGACGTCAACGTCGAGGAACTCACCAAGAACGACGACCTCACCCTGCCCAAGGACGGCCTCGGCGGCTGACGGGCTACCGGCCGCCGACGCCGTCAAGGGTGATGTAGGTTTTCCGGACGGTGTCGTGGACTTCCCACGTACCTTTCCAGCCGGCGGGCATGACAACGGTGTCGCCGGCTCGCGCTTCCACCGGCTTTTGCCCCTCCGCGGTGATGGTTACCCGCCCGGCGAGGATCTGGCAAACCTCGTGGTAGCCATCCCGCACCGCGGTGAACAAACCGGGGGAACACTCCCAGATGCCCACGTTCAGGCTGTCCGCGCTCCAGACCTCGCGGGATGCCTCCTGCTGGTCTTCAGTGATCGCCGTGGGCTTAGGTGCAGGCGCTCCGAGCACTGCGCTAGGTGCCGCCGGAAGGTGGATGGTGTCAATGGACATGGTTGAGCCTTTCTAGTCGTGATCCGGGCTGGTCGAGCAGCGGTGCTTTGCGCTGCTCGACCAGCGTGGGGTGCTTCAGGCGCGCCCGGAGATGAGGTCTGCAGCCTTCGCGATCGGGGACGTGGATGTGCGGCCGGAGTTCTCCGACTTGTCTGCGGCGTAGTACGCCGCGTACAGGGCTTTGACGGCAATCCAGCGCAGCGGTTCCACTTCCCACTCGCGCACCTGGCGGTTCACCCACGGCATGGTGGTCAATTCGCTCTCGGAGCCCAGGACAAGGTCCCGCAGCGTCCGGCCGGCCAGGTTCGTCGCGGTCACGCCGGTGCCGACATACCCGCCGGCCCAGCCGATGCCGGTCTCCCGGTCCAGGCCGACGGTGGCCTTCCAGTCGCGCGGGACGCCCAGCACACCGGCCCAGGCATGGTCGATCCGTGCGCCGCGGGTGGCCGGGAACATGTCGTGCAGGATCGCGGCCAGGTTCTGGATGGTCTCGGGCTGGGTGGCTCCGTCCGTATCCGTCTTGGAGCCAAACCGGTAGGGCACGCCGCGCCCGCCGAGCGCAATCCGGTTATCGGCCGTGCGCTGGGCGTACATGTAGGCGTGCGCCATGTCGCCCACAGTGTCGAACTCATTCCACCCGATCGCCGCCCAGACGTCGTCTCTGAGGGGCTCGGTGGCGATCATCGACGAATTCATCGGGAGCCATTCGCGGTGCGAGCCCTTCAGGTTCGCGGTGAAGCCCTCCGTCGCTCGCAGAATGTACTCGGCCCGGACGTCACCCCTCTCCGTCCGCGCCAGCCGGGGGCTGATTTCGGTGACGGCGGTGTCCTCGTAGATGCGGACGCCCAAGGCTTCCACGCTCTCCGCCAGGCCGCGCACCAGCTTGGCCGGATGGATTCGGGCACAGTGCGGCTGGTGGACGGCGCCGAGCGTGCCGGCAATCCGGACCCGCTCGTTGCTTTCGGCCGCGCTCAGCAGGCGGACGCCGGCCTCGGGCCACTCGGCCTCGGCTGCGGCCAGGGCCTTGAGCCGTTCCAGCTGGGCCGGATTGCGGGCCACATTCAGCTCGCCGCCCTTGCGGACACCGGCGTCGATGCCCTCCGCACCGGCGACCGCGATAACCTCGTCCACCGTCTCGTTCAGCAGCGTCTGGAAGCGGCCCACCAGCGCACGGCCGTGCGCCTTGACGTACTGGCCGCGGCCGCCGGTGATGCTGTTGGTCAACCAGCCGCCGTTGCGGCCCGAGGCGCCGAAGCCGGCGAAGCGGCTCTCGAGCACAACGATATCCAGCTCCGGCCGGGCCTTCTTGAGGTAGTACGCCGTCCACAGCCCGGTGTAGCCGGCGCCGACGATGGCGACATCGGCCGTCGTGTCGCCGGCCAGGGCCGACCGGGGCGCGGGCAGCCCGTCCTCGGCAAACCAGAAGGAGACGTTGCCGTTGACCGTCGTGGCCGTCTCGTTGATCAGTTTTTTGCTCATGGTGGGATTTCCTAGGTCGTGGAGACGAGGTCGGAGTCTTCGAGCAGCACGCCGTCCTGGGCGGACCAGTAGACAACGGCATCGTCTCCGGGCCGCAGACCGTTGCTTTCGGACAACGGGGTGCGGACGATGCCGGTTGACCCGTCAGCCAGCTGCAGCTCGTATTTGTGGCCGGAGCCCAGATAGATGTTCTGGACCACCTTGACCGGAACGGTGACAGCCCCGCCGGGGGCTTCCTCCGCCTTCGTGGCGACGCGCAGCTGTTCGGGCCGCAGGACCAGGGCGCCCTTGCCGGAGACGCTACGGCCGGCGGGGCCGCGGAGCCTGGTGCCGTGGAAGTCCATGGACCACTCCCGGCCGGACGTATCGACGTCGGCACGGAATATGGTGGACTCGCCCATGAACCGGGCCACGAACAGGCTGGCGGGGCGTTCGTAGAGCTCCGCGCTGGTACCGACCTGCTCGATCCTTCCATTGTTGAAGATGGCGATGCGGTCGCTGAGAATCAGGGCTTCTTCCTGGTCATGGGTGACGAAGACGAAGGTGCGGCCCACTTCTTGGTGGATCCGCTTGATCTCCAGCTGCAGCTTCTCGCGCAGGTTCTTGTCCAGGGCACCAAGCGGCTCATCCATGAGCAGCGCGCGAGGGTTGAAGACCATGGCGCGGGCGAAGGCGACGCGCTGCTGTTGGCCGCCGGAGAGTTCGCGTGGGTAGCGGTCTTCATAGCCGGACAGGCCGACGGTCTTCAGCGCCTCGGCAATCAGCGTTTGCTGCTTGGACTTGGGAGTCTTGCGCTGCTGCAGCGGAAACGCGATGTTCTCGGCCACGCTCATGTGCGGGAACAGTGCGTAGTGCTGGAAAACGACGCCGAGCCCGCGCTTGTGCGCCGGCACGTTGTCCACGCGCTGGCCGTCGATTTCGATCGAGCCGCTGGTCAGGTCGGTGAAGCCGGCCACGAGATTCAGTGTGGTCGTCTTGCCGCTGCCGGACGGGCCCAGCAGCGTGATGAATTCACCCGGCTCGATGGTCAGCGACACGTCGTCCACGGCGGTGGATTTGGCATAGCGCTTCGTGACGTTCTGGATGTCGATCCGGGTGCCGGCCCCGGTGAGCTTACTGGACACGTTTCCTCCTACGCATACTGAGCAGCCCGACGGCAATGATGATTGTCGTCAAGAGCATGATCATGGTTGCCGCGGCCGCGATGGTTGGGTCCGTGTCCCTAGTGACGGACGAATACATCTTGACGGGCAGCGTTTCCAAGTACGGACTTTTGATGAAGATCGACAACACGACCTCGTCGAACGAGGTCACGAAGGCGAAGAGTGCCCCCGAAACAACCCCGGGCAGAATAGCCGGCAAAATGACCCTCCGGAAGGTGGACCACCGGTTCGCGCCCAGGCTTGCGGCCGCCGTCGCCAGCCGCTGATCGAAACCGCTGAGGGCCGCCGTGACGGAGACCACCACGAAAGGCACGGCCAGGACCGTGTGGGCCAGCACGAATCCGGTCACGGTGCCCAGCATCTGCAGCCGCAGGAAGATCGCGTAGATGCCGATGGCGAGAATAATCGCAGGAACCACGATCGGGGCCAGTAGCAGCGCCTGCACCGTCTTGGCGGCCCGGCGCCGCACAAACTTCTGCAGCCCCATCGACGCCGCGGTGCCGATGACCGTTGCCACGACTGCAACAACGACGGCGATCAAGATCGAATTGCCAAGAGCCGACATCCAGGCCCGGTCGCTAAAGAAATTCTCATACCAGCGCAGCGACCAGCCCGACGGCGGGAAGCTCAGCGAGGCCTTGTCCGTGAAGCTCAGCGGAATGACGATCGCGGTCGGCGCGATCAAGATCACGGCCACCAGGCCCGCATAGAACAACAGCAGGGACCGGGTCAGCACGGAATGTTTCACAGCAGCCCTCCTTCATCGCCGGCGGCACGTTTGCTCTTGCGCAGCAGCAGCGCCAGCAGGCCCAGCAGCAGCAAAGTGGCAACGAGCAGGATGACGCCCAGTACGCTGCCGCGCCCCCACTGGAGTTGGCCATTGACCTGCACGTAGATGTATTGCGAGATCAGCATCTCGGACGGGGAGCCGAGCAGCGCCGGCGTGATGTAGAAGCCGAGCGCCTGGATGAAGACCAGCAGGGAGCCGGACACCACGCCGGGCATGGCCAGCGGCATGAAGATGCGGGTGAAGGAGACGAAGGGAACGGCGCCCAGGCTGCTGGAAGCCTGCAGCAGCCGCAGGTCCACGTTGCGCATCGACGCATACAGCGGCAGGACCATGAAAGGCAGCAGCACCTGGACCATGCCGATCAGGACGCCGGTGGTGTTCCGGATCATTTCGAATGGCCCCAGTCCCAGGAAGCCGAGCATGCCGTTGATCAGGCCGTTGTCCTGCAGCAGGATGATCCACGCGAAGCTGCGGATCATCAGCGAGGTCCAGAACGGTATGAGGACTATGACGACCAGTGCGGCGCGCACCTTCGGGCCGGAAATCACCATGAAGTACGCATAGGGGTAGGCCAGCACCAGGCAGATGGCTGCGGACAGCAGCGCCACCCACAACGTTCGGCCAAGAACGGCCCAGTTCCCGGCGTTGGAGGCAAACCATTCGTAGTTCTGCGGGCCGGGCACCGGGTCCGCCACGCTGCGCCACATAGCCTCCGCCAGCGGATAGGCGAACACGCCGACCATCAGCGCCAGCGCCGGCAGCAACAACAACAACGGACTCAGCCGCCTGCGCTCTCCGGCCATCGGTGCCGGGTCCTCTCCCTTCCCCGTCCGGCCAGCCGGGGCTGCCGGCCGGACGGGGTCTTTGACTGCGTTGCTCATTAGGAGACCCAGGCCGTCCAGCGTTCCAAGGTCGACGCGTAGTTCTCGCCCCACCAGGCGAAGTCAGAGACCAGGACCTTGTCCGCAATCTCAGGCTCGGTGATCAGGAACTTCTTGCCGTTCTCATTCACCGTCGGTTTGGCGTCCACGTGGACCGGGGAATACGACGTTTCCTCCGTGAGCTTCTCCTGCTGTTCCTTGCCCAGAGCGTAGTTGATCAGCGCCATCGAAGCCTTCGGGTTCTTGGCGTTCGTGGGAACAGCAAGGACGTCCATCACGACGACGCCGGTTTCCCAGACCGGCTCGAACGGGGCTCCGTTTTCCAAAGCTCCGAAGCCGCGGCCGGACCACACCAGGGCCATGTCCACTTCCTCGGCTTCAAGCATCTGCTGCGACTGGGCACCCGTGGTCCAATACACGAGGTTGTCCTTGATCGTGTCCACCTTTTTCAGCGCCCGCTCGACATCGAGCGGGTACAGGTCCTCCTCGGCCACTCCGTCTGCGATCAGGGCGCCCTCCAGAAGGCCGCCTCCGACGTCGGCGCCTTGGACGGCACGCTTGCCGGGAAACTTCTTGGTGTCGAAGAAATCCGCCCAGCTCTGTGGCGCGTCGCTGAACTTCTCGGTGTTGTACACCATGACCGTGGCGTACTGCATGGCCGGCACGTAGCAGTCACTGGCCAGGCCCTCGGGGATATTGGACTTGTCGATGATCGAGTAGTCCAGCTTCTGCAGGAGCTTCCCGCACTGCCCGGCCGCCCAGTTGGAATCGGTGTCAACGACGTCCCACGTCACGTTGTTCGATTCCACCTGCGCCTGGATCTTCGCATACTCCATCGGACCGTCAGACAAGACGTTTGCCCCGGACTCCTCGGCGAACGGCGTCACTGCCGCTGCCATCTGTCCGTCCTGGTATATGCCGCCGTACGAGGCAAAGGTCATGTTCAGGCCATCCAAGGCCCCGGGCTTGACCGTGCCGGCCTCCGCAGGACCGGGACCCAGATCGATCTCGGCCGAGGCCGCACTGCCCCCGCCGCCGCAGGCCGAAAGGAGCAGGGCGACTGCTGCCGCCATGCCAACCGGCAAGGCACGCTTGCGGCGGTGTGTGGTATCTGCTGACATTTCTTCTCCTCTTTGAGTGTGGAACGCTGACTGTCGAAATGTGCTGACTGGAATGTTTCAAATGGTCGGCGGGCTGATGATCCACATGACTTCGGATTCGCCGTGGGCCAGGTTTCGAAGACCGTGCGGCGTGGACGAGAGGTATTCGACGCTGTCCCCGGACTTCAGCACATGGGACTCGCCGGAGAGGCGGACCTCCACCCGCCCCTTCAAGCAGACGAGGACCTCCTGGGCGTTGCCGTGCGCATACAGCTCCTCGCCCGTCCCGCCGTGAACGTCGAGCTCGCCGGCGTAGACCTCCAGATTCCGCTGCGGCGAGCCGGTGAGCAGGTATTTGTTGAGACCGTCGCCTGAGTGAAAAACGGGCCGGTCGGCTTTGCGCAGTACCCGACCCTCGGGCCTGGTGCCGTCAATCAGCTCTGCCGTCGTTGTTCCAAGCGCCTCCGCAATTTTCTTGAGCGTGGCGACGCTGGCGTTCGAGTGCTCATTCTCCAGCTGGCTGAGGAAGCCCGAGCTGACTCCGGTCAGCTGCGCAAGGCCGCGCAGCGAGAGGCCACGCAGTTCCCGGGCCGCGCGAATGCGATGTCCGATGGACTGCTCGTTGTAGAGTGCATCGTTCACCGAACACCTCCCTAAGTCTTACCGAACGGACTGATTTGTGACACTAATCACTTTGTTTAGTCAGACCCTAGCCCGAGAGCCGTCGGGAGACAAGGGATTTGCCAGCGTTTTTCGTGGGCGGGACATGTCGCCTGTATCGGCCGATCGCCGGTGCCGCCCCTTGGGTTATGCATCCAGGTCAGTTCCGAGGTGTAGTCGGGCCGTCGACAGCAGCAGCGAATTGCTGTAGTGAGGCGTGACCTTCGGGTCCTTCGTGGCTACGGCCATAATCAAGCCGTCGATGAGGGCTACGAACAGGTCGACGATCTGTTCGACGGGAGCGGCGGGGGCGAAGCGGCCGGCTTCGACGCCTTCATCAATGGCTTGGGCGAGTGTCTGCCGCCAGATGTTGTTGGTGTGCAGCACGACGGGTTGCACCTCCTCGTACCTACTGGCGGCCGCGCAGGACTCCAGCCAGACGGTGCAGTGTTGCGGATCAGTGACCGCACCGGCGAGAAGCGCACGGATCTTCGCGGCCGCGTCCTCCTGCCGTAGTGCCGGTAGCTGCCATTCCGTGGCCCTGCGCTCACAGGCGGTCACCAGCATTTCGCGGACTACTGCGTCCCGGCTGGGGAAGTAGTGCTGGATCATCCCGATCGAAATCCCGGCTTCGGTTGAGATGTCCCGCAGGCGGATTCCGTCGTATCCCCGGGCGGCCAGCAGTCGTTCCGCTGCCTCGAGGATGACCAGGCGACGCGGCTGGTCATCCTCGGGCGGGGCAGTGTCGGGGGCGTTAAGGGGAGTCATGGTTCCCTCCAAAGGAGCTGTGATACGGTTCACAATAATTCATTATTAACGCTAAGGACAGTGACTAACGCCTTCCCCGCTGCGGAGCCTGACGAGGCTCGGCCAGAAGGCGGAAGGTGCTGCCGACACCGCGACGAGGCGTTGAGGCAGTCGTCGCGGGCTGTGGCGCCTGGTGTGCACCCGAAACTGCCACTAACAGAAGCGAGGAACCCATGGACCGGCTAGTTGACCGCACCATCAGCGCGACCGCCTTCACCGATGAGGCCCGCCAGCCGCTGCCCGCCCGGGCCCGCACCGTCGTCGTCGGCGGGGGAATTGTAGGGGCCAGCATCGCCTATCACTTGGCGGCGTCGGGGGAGACGGACGTCCTCCTGCTGGAAGGCAATGTTCTGGGCAGCGGCACCACGTGGCACGCGGCAGGCTTGGTAACCGGCGCGAGGACCACGACGGCGATGACCAAGCTGGCCCAGTACGGCCTCGAGACATACCGCATGCTCGAACAACGCTCCGGGCTCGACGTTTCGTTCCAGCAATGCGGCTCGGTGATGGTGGCGCGGACCACCGGGCGGGTGGATGAAATGCGCTACGCCTGCGACGTGGCACGCCAGAACGGCACCGAGGCGGAGATCCTCGACGCCGCCGGCCTGGGCCGGCTATGGCCGCTGGCCCGGACCGACGGTGTGCTCGGCGCTCTCTACCTGCCGCATGACGGGCACATCAATCCCGGCTACGCCGCGCTGTCCTTTGCCAAGTGCGCCCTCGAGCTCGGTGCCGCCTTGCGCGAAAACGTGTCCGTCACCGGCATCCGCCAAGTCCAGGGCCGGGTGACGGGGGTCGTCACGGATCAGGGGATTATAGAGAGCGAACGGGTGATCCTCGCCTGCGGGCTGTGGACGCGAGACCTGGCCGCGACCGCCGGGGCGCATGTGCCGCTGTACGCCGCCGAGCACGTGCACGTGAGGACCGAGGAGATCGACGGCGCCGTGCCCGAACTGCCCGTCTTCCGGGACCTGGACAACAGCTACTACATCCGGCATGAGTCGGGACGGCTGCTGGTTGGCGCCTTCGAGCCGGACGGGTTGCCGCGGCCGGTGGACGAGATCGGCCGAGGCGGTTTCGCGGAGTTCGAGGCCGACTGGGAGCACTTCGCGGCGATCCGCAGCAAGGCCGAGGCAGCGGTGCCGGTACTGGCGACCAGCAGCTACGACCGCTTCCTGAATGCCCCCGAGAGCTTCACCCCCGATTCCAACTTTGTGCTCGGGGAAACGTCCGAGGTGCTCAACCTCTTCGTTGCGGCCGGCTTCAACTCCCAGGGCATCATTTTCGCCCCCGGCGCCGGCCGGGAACTGGCCGAGTGGGTGATCTCCGGTTCACCGGGCTTCGATGCAGCCGCGGTCGACGTCCAGCGGTTCTCGCGGCACCAGAGCAACCGCCGCTACCTCCATGCACGGACGCGGGAGGGACTGGGACGGCTCTACGCCATGCACTGGCCGCAACTGCAGCCGGCTACCGCGCGCAACGTCCGACGCTCGCCGCTGCACTCCCGGCTCGCCGGGCTCGGCGCCTGCTTCGGGGAACTCAACGGCTGGGAACGGGCCAACTGGTATGGCGTCCCCGGGACCGCACCGGACTATGAATACAGCTACGGCCGGCAGAACTGGTTCGACCGCGTCGGTGAAGAGCACCGTGGAGCGCGGGAAGGGGTGGTGCTGTTCGACCTGAGTTCTTTCGCGAAGATCGAAGTGGCAGGTCCGGAGGCGCTGGCAGTGTGTCAGCAGGCCTGTACCGCGGACGTCGACGTCCGCGTCGGCAAGGCCGTCTACACCCTGATGCTCAACGAAGCCGGGGGGATCGAACTGGACGGCACCGTGACCAGGCTCGAAGCCGACAGATTCCTTGTGGTGACGCCTGCCTTCAGCCAGGACAAGACACTGGGGTACCTGCGGCGGTTGGCGCACGGCAAGGCGGCCGCGGTCTTCGATGCGACCGCCGGTTTGGCGACCATCGGGGTCATGGGGCCAAAGAGCAGGGAACTGCTCAGCCGCGTCTCGCCGGGGGACTGGTCGGACGCCGCCCAGGCATACACCGAAGGGCGGACCATGGAGATCGCCGACGGCTTCGCCTACTCCCTGCGGGTGAGCTTTGTCGGCGAACTCGGCTACGAGCTGTATCCGAGCGCGGACATAGCCGTCAATGTGTTTGACGCGTTGTGGGCAGCCGGCCAGGACCTCGGCGTGCGGCTGGCCGGATACCACGCCCTCGACTCGTTGCGCAGCGAGAAGGGTTTCCGCCATCTCGGGCATGACATCGGGCCCGCCGACGACCCCTACTCCGCCGGACTCGGCTTCACCGTGGCGCTGGCCAAGCCAGGCGGCTTCGTGGGCCGGGACGCTGTGGCGAAACTGGATGCGGCATCGCCCCCGTACCGGACCGTGTACGTGGCGCTGGAGGACCCGGAGCCGTTGTTCGTGCACGACGAGACCGTTTTCTGCGACGGTGTGCCGGTGGGCCGGATGACCAGTGGCAGCTACGGCTACACGCTGGGACGCGCAGTTGGGCTCGCCTCAGTCGCAGGGGATGCCGACCTGTCCGGAAGAATCACGGTCGAATGCAAAGGCAAACTCGTCGCGGCCACGGTCTCCCGCAGGCCGTTCTACGATCCGAAAGGGGAGCGGCTGCGGGGCTAGCAGCCGGGGGTTTCCGCCGCCGCTCAGCGGCCCAGCGCGGTCGGAACACCCCAGTCGGCACTTTCCCCGAAACTGAAACGGCTCAACCGGTAGGGGCTGATGTCAGCCTCGGGCTGCTTGTCCTCGACGAGGTCGGCGACAATGATGCCCATCAGCGCTGAATATTTGAACCCCTCGCCGGCATCCCCGCATGCCACCACAACGCCGGGGATTGGCGAGTCGACGACGAACCTGCCGTCGGGGTGTCGGTCCAGACACAGACTTGTGCATCGAGCACATCGGGCTGCAGCGCTGACAAACTGTGGCGCACTCTTTTCTGGATGATGCCGGTGCGCACCTGATCCGGGGACCTGTCGACGTCCCCCTCGACGTAGTTTCTCAGCGGACTATCCAGACCGACCTTGTAGCCTATGCCGGGGCTGCTCATGGCGTAGATGCCGGGCGCTTCGCCTGTTGGTCCGTCAAAAAAGCAGGGATAGCCGTCGGCGGCGCCCCGTCGACGTGCATCACCGAAATGGACCACCTGCTCCAGGTACGGCCGAAGCGGCGCAGGCAAACCGAGCTGCGAGAGCAGGTCGCCGCTCCCCGGCCCGGCCGCTATCACCACTACATCCGCGTCGATGCGCCTGCCGTCCGAGAGGGAAGCGCCGGCAGCCCCTTCCGTTGCCGAAACCTCCGACACCGTGGCCCCTCGCAGAAATGTGCCGCCTGCCGCGCAAAACAGCCGAAACTGAGCCTGCAGGCTCACGTCGGCCAAAACCACGCCCGCGTCCGGCTGCCAGACGGCATCCCGTCCATCCGGCCTCAGACCCGGCAGGAACTGTGCAACGTCGCCCGACTCGACCTCCTCAAAGGGCACATCTTCGGCGAGAAGCGTTGACCGCAGGCGCGGCAGAGACGTTGTGTCGCGCCACAGCAGGCCCTTCCGGTGGTAGACCGGCGTCCCGGCCCTGCTCGATAGCCGCTTCATGGCCTCCAGCCCCAACTCGGACAGCCGCACGCGACCGGGGTCCGGGTCGGCAATGCGCCACATGCGCGTCGGACCATATGAGGATGACAGGGGGTTCGATACACCGAAGCGGTCGATCAGGGTGACGTGGTGCCCCCGACCTGCCAGCTCGGCCGCTGCCGGCAAACCCCATGCACCAGCGCCGACGACAGTTATCCTCACTGTGAGCCCTTCCTTGTCCGTGGACCGTTCCTGTCAACGCCCTCCCAGCGTGCCAGCGGCCCGCATCCAGACGGCGCCCATGCGGGCGCCCGGAGGTTGAAATCGAGCACAGGCCAAGATGTGCTGCGCGTCACTCCTTACCTTAGCTGAGGCTATGGGCCCTGCCCCTCCCGCCCCTCTGGCGAGGCGCACCTGTTCTGGGTCTCCCGCGCCAACTGCCCGCCCGCGGTTACCTGTGGTCCATGGCCTCGATTCCGCCTTGTCCTGCACAGATTGCCGTCGGGGGCGGGTTGTCCACATTCCGGGGTTTGCTGAAGATACCTCCTGCTGCCTGCCACCAGGCTGGAGGCATGAGAGCGAAGGATGAACTCGGGCGGCGCGGCGAGGATATGGCCGCGGCTTATTTGTCCGGTGCCGGCCAACAGGTGATCGACCGCAATTGGCGCAGCCCGGACGGGGAATTGGACCTCGTCACGGTGGACGGGGCGTCCATCGTGGTCTCTGAGGTGAAGACGCGTCGCAGCACCGACTACGGACACCCATTCGAAGCCATCACCGAGGCCAAGGTCCGGCGGCTCCGGTCTTTGGGGCACCAGTGGCTGCGGGACCACGGCATGGCCGGCACCGGCATGCGCGTGGACGCGGTCGCCGTGCTTTACGGACAGGCTCGCTGGCCTGTGATCGAGCATCTGAAGGACGTCGGCTGATGGGCCTCGGGCGGACGTTCTCCGTCGCTCTGGTGGGCTTGAACGGCCACATCGTGGAGGTCGAAGCGGACATCGGCCAGACACTTCCGGCGTTTGTGCTCCTGGGCCTGCCGGACGCGTCTCTGTCCGAAGCCAAGGAGCGAATCAAAGCGGCCGCGAAGAACGCCGGCGTCCCGCTCAGCCGGCGCAAAATCACTGTCAACCTGGTCCCGGCCTCGCTGCCGAAAAAGGGTTCCGGTTTTGATTTGGCCATCGTGCTGGCAGCCCTTCAAGCAGCGGATGACATCCGCCCCACCGCCCGAACGGTGTTCCTGGCCGAGCTCGGTTTGGACGGGCGGCTCCGTCCGGTGAGCGGGGTCTTGCCGGCGGTCATGGCGGCCGTCGACGCGGGCTATTCACAGGTGGTTGTCGCTTCAGCGAATGCTGATGAGGCCGCTTTGGTGCCGGGCGCGGAAGTGCGCAGCTTTGAAACCTTGGCCGAGGTGCTGCTGGCGTTTGGAGCCGATCATGACCGGCTCAACGTCGTCGCATCGGGACCGCCGTTGGGGTCCATAGCGGCTGCGACTGGCCCTGCTGGTCCGGCACCGGATCTGGCGGACGTGGCGGGACAGCACGAAGCCCGAATGGCGTTGGAAGTGGCAGCAGCAGGCGGACACCACCTGCTGCTGGTCGGACCGCCCGGAGCTGGGAAGACCATGCTGGCTGAACGGCTGCCCGGTATCCTGCCCGACCTCCCCGACCATCACGCCATGGAGGTCACCGCCATCCACTCCTTGAGCGCCACAGCAGGGCCGCTCACCGAACTGATACGACGCCCACCCTATGAGAGCCCCCACCACACAGCCACCGCCGTTTCCATCATCGGCGGTGGTTCCGGCCTGCCTCGGCCGGGCGCAGCCTCAAGGGCCCACCGCGGCGTGCTATTCATGGACGAAGCGCCGGAGTACGACCGGCAGGTCCTCGACGCCCTGCGCCAGCCGCTCGAGAGCGGGAAGCTGGTGGTGCACCGGGCCGCCGGAAGCGCCGCCTACCCCGCACGCTTCCAATTGGTCATGGCCGCCAATCCTTGTCCGTGCGGGCTTTCCGGAGGAAAGGGACTGGACTGTACCTGCACGGCTGAGCAGAAGCGCCGTTATTTTGGCAAACTCTCCAATCCCTTGACCGACCGCATCGACCTGCAACTGACCCTGCAGCGGCTGACGGTGGGAATGATGGCCGCCGGCACCAGCCGGGAGAGCAGTGCGGCCGTCGCCGCCCGGGTCGCTGCCGCACGGTCGGCCCAGCAGGAGCGGTTGCGCCGGTGGGGGATCGGGCTGAATTCGGAGATCAGCGGGGAACTGCTCACCGGCAAGTTGCGGCCTTCGCCGGCTGTCACCCGCGATTTGGACCGGGCCATGGAGAGCGCCGTGCTGACCGGGCGGGGCTACACCCGGGTACTGCGCGTGGCGTGGACGCTCGCGGACTTGGCCGGCTTGGAGCGGCCGGACCGGGACGCAGTAAGCACCGCGCTGACGTTCCGCCAACAGGTCAAGGCGGCCTGAGCGTGCTTTCCCCATCAGCGCCAGTCAGCTACGAGGAGATGACCAGAATGACGCAATTGCCTTCCGACGACGAGCGTCTGGCCAGGGCGTCGCTTTCCCGGCTGATGGAGCCGTCGGACTGGATTGGACTGGCATTGGTTGCCGTCGCCGGACCCATCGATGCCCTTCGTATCGCCAGCGGACAGGTAAGCGCCGGGCACGGCCTGCAGGCGGAGTTGCTCAGGACTCTGGACCGTCAGGCCGCGGCGGGCACGCAGCCGCTGTCCGATGCCATGGACCGGTGGGCGCCGCGGGTCAAGGACCTGGCGCCGGAACGCGACCTCGCTGTCATGGGCAGGCTCGGCGGCGCGCTGCTCATTCCGGGAGATGCCGCCTGGCCGGCCGCCCTGGCAGATCTCGGACTCGGTGAACCGCTCTGCCTCTGGGCGAGGGGCCGGTTCACTGACGGGATTCCGGAGGTCGGAACAACGGTTGCCGTCGTTGGCTCCCGTGACAGCACCAACTACGGCAACCAAGTAACCGGTGACATCAGCACCGGATTGGTACAGCGGGGCTACTGCGTCATCTCCGGCGGCGCCTACGGCATTGACGCTCAGGCACATCGACCGGCGCTCGCCGCAGAGATGGACCATGTCTCTACCATGGCGGTCATGGCAGGCGGCCTCGACCGGTACTACCCGGCAGGTAATGAGGAACTGCTCCGGGCCATCACCAGCCGGGGCATCCTGCTGGCCGAGGTGCCGCCCGGTGCCGCACCGACGCGTTGGAGGTTTCTGCAGAGAAATCGGCTGATCGCAGCGTTGGCGGCGGCAACTATCGTTGTGGAAGCACGTTGGCGTTCAGGTGCTCTAAACACGGCTCACCACGCCGCAGGCCTCGGCCGGGGCGTGGGCGCGGTTCCTGGATCCGTCTACAGCGCGAACTCGGCCGGCACCCACCGCCTCTTACGCGAGGGAACTGCAACGGCCATAACCGACGCTGCGGAAGCAGCCGAACTGGCGGGTCCGATCGGGTCGGTTCAGGAGGCTGGTAACCAGGAAGTCCTCGCGGACCACGATGGCCTCGGCGTTGACGACTTGCTACTGCTCGACGCCCTGCCGGTTCGCCGAGGAAGCACCGTGGACAAACTCGCAACAGTCGCCGGACTGCCGGTCCGCACGGTACTGGCTGGCCTCGGCCGGCTGGAGGCGGCAGGGCTCGCCGTACAGGATGCCGGCGGCTGGCGGCGCGGACGGAGGGATTGAACGCGGACGGACGAGCTGAAGGCCAGTCGAAGGGAATCAGGGTGACCTCCGGTGCACGGCGGGGCCGGGCGGGACAGAAAGTTTTGGGCTGCCTCCGTGCGCCTGCTTGAGTTGGTCCGCCCCGGCCAGCAAAGTAAAGGGATGAGCTCTGCAGACAAACCCGAACCGCAGGGCACACTCTCACTTCCGGAGGCTTTTAATACGGCTCTGGACGGCTTCGCCCGCTATCTGAGCGCCGAACGTGCCCGCTCCGAACACACTGTCCGGGCCTATCTGGCGGACGTCAGGCATCTGCTCTTCCACGCCGCGGAGGTCGGAGCCGAAGCCCTTCCGGATATCACTCTGGGAACGCTGCGCTCTTGGCTGGGCGCGATGAACAGTGCCGGGATGGCCAGATCCACGCTGGCTCGGCGTACCGCGACCGCCCGCAGCTTCATGGCTTGGGCGCTGCGCGAGGAACTCATCCCCACGGACCCTTCGCTGCGGTTGAAGGCACCTAAACGCAACAGCTCGCTGCCGACCGTGCTGCGGCCGGCCCAAGTGGACGAGCTATTCCGCACCCTCGCGGAGGAAGCAGCGGACGGCCAGCCGCTGCCGCTCCGCGACCGGGCGATGATCGAACTGCTCTACGCCACCGGCATCCGGGTCAGCGAACTGGCGGGTCTCGACATCGACGACGTGGATAACGAACGGCGGACCATCCGGGTACTGGGCAAAGGCAACAAGGAGCGCACCGTTCCGTTTGGGCTGCCGGCCGCCGTCGCGATGGACGACTGGCTGCGCCGCGGGAGGCCCAAACTCGCCGGCGCGGAGAGCGGCCCGGCAGCTTTTCTGGGCCAACGAGGCAAGCGGGTGGACCCGCGCCAGGTACGCTCCGTGGCGGCCCGGCTCTTCGCGCTGCTGGGGGATACTTCTGCCACCGGACCACATGCGCTGCGGCACAGCGCTGCCACCCACTTGCTGGACGGGGGAGCGGACCTGCGGGCCGTGCAGGAAATTCTGGGACACAGCACGCTGGCGACCACGCAGCTCTACACACACGTCTCGGTGGACCGGTTGCGCCGCAGCTACCAGCAGGCGCACCCGCGGGCTTAGGTCGCAGGTAGCGGAACCAAGGGTAATCGAGCGGCAATGAGCCAAAGGAGATCGAGCGGCGAGCCGGGTGGCGGCAGCTACTGGAGGGAGTGGCGAGCCGGGTTGCGGCAGCTACTGGAGGGAGCGGCGAGCCAGGTAGCGGAGGCCACTAACCGCGGGTACGGCGAGCCAAAACCTCATGCCCATTGGAGGAAGTCGTCGGCCTGACACAGGCCTGCTGGGCCAGAATTCCCGACACGGAATGGCACATTGGTAGTTACACTGGCGCAACTCGCCGCCGTACGGCAGAATGAGGATCGAAAGCGTCGGAAACAGCAGTACTGACAAGTTCCATCTGTCTCAAGGCTGAAGGTCGTTGGGGAAGACGTACCTACAGCAAATGGAGGATGGGATGTCTGTTGTGATGACTCGTGGCGTGCTGTTTGTGCATTCAGCACCTTCGGCATTGTGCCCTCATATCGAGTGGGCCGTCGGATCCGTCGTGGATAAGCGAACGGATCTCGAGTGGACCGCTCAGCCCGCCGCGCCCGGAATGTACCGGGCCGAGCTGTCGTGGGTCGGGCCCCAGGGGACAGGCGCCATGCTGGCTTCTGCCCTGCGCGGCTGGGCGCACCTGCGCTATGAGGTGGCTGAAGAACCGAGTCCCGGCGTCGACGGCGGACGCTGGTCGCACACGCCCGAACTCGGGATTTTCCACGCGATGACCGATGTTCACGGGAACGTCATGGTGAGCGAAGACCGCATCCGCTACGCCTACGAAGCCGGTGCCGGAGATCCCGCCGCTGTCTATCACGAACTGTCCCTCGCTCTGGGCGAGGCCTGGGACGAGGAACTCGAGCCGTTCCGCCACGCAGCCGAAGGCGCCCCCGTGCGCTGGCTGCACCAAGTCGGCTAACCGCAGGCTTCCAACCCTCCTCCAGCAACGCAAAAGGGAGGGCGGCCGGTCAACACCGGCCGCCCTCCCTTTCGTGCTTTCGTGCTGCCCGCGGGCAGTACCTTTAGCGAGGCGCTGCGATTAGACGTTGCGGAACACGACGACGGCGTTGTGCCCGCCGAAGCCGAAGGAGTTGTTCAGCGCGATGATGTCGCCCTGCGGCAGGTCGCGGGCGGAGGTGACCACATCCAGCGGGATCTCCGGGTCCTGGTTATCCAGGTTGATGGTCACCGGTGCGCGGCGTTCGTAGACGGCCATCACGGTCATCACGGACTCCACGGCGCCCGAGGCTCCGAGCAGGTGGCCGGTCTGCGACTTGGTCGCCGAGACGGCAACGTTCGAAACATGGTCTCCGAGCGCTGCCTTCAGTGCGGTGTACTCCGGCTTGTCGCCCACCGGAGTGGACGTCGCGTGGGCATTGACGTGCACCACGTCGGTTGCCTGCGCACGGGCGTCGAACAGGGCGGCCTTCAGCGCCCGGGTGGCGCCCATACCCTCGGGATCCGGTGCCGTGATGTGGTAAGCGTCGGCGGTGACGCCGGAACCGGCGAGCTCGGCGTAGATGCGGGCGCCGCGGGCCAGGGCATGTTCCTCGGCCTCCAGCACCAGCGCACCGGCGCCTTCGCCCATGACGAAGCCGTCGCGGTCCAGGTCGTAAGGACGCGAAGCACGCTCGGGATCGTCGTTGCGCTTGGACAGCGCCTGCATGGCGCTGAAGGCAGCGATCGGCATCGGGTGGATTGCGGCTTCGGCGCCGCCGGTCATCACCACGTCGGCCTTGCCGGCCCGGATCAGTTCGATGCCCATGGACATCGCCTCGGTGCCTGAAGCACAGGCGGAGACGGGGGTGTGGGCACCGGCGCGGGCGCCCAGGTCCATGCTGACAGCGGCAGCAGGTCCGTTAGGCATCAGCATGGGAACGGTCATGGGCAGCACGCGGCGCGGACCGCGGTCACGCAGCGTGTCCCAGGCGTCCAGCAGCGTCCAGACGCCGCCAATGCCGGTAGCGAATGCCACGGCCAGCCGGTCGTGGTCCACGTCTTCGATGCCGGAATCCTTCCAGGCTTCACGCGACGCGACGACGGCAAACTGGGTGGAGGGGTCCATCCGCTTGGCTTCGACCCGGGTCAGTACTTCGTCGGGCCGGTTGCTGGCCTTGGCGGCGAACGTTACCGGCAGTTCGTACTTGGTTACCCAATCATCTTCGAGGGTATGGGCCCCGGAAACGCCCTTGAGGGCATTGCGCCACATCGTGGGGACGTCGCCGCCAATCGGGGTGGTGGCGCCGAGGCCGGTGATGACTACTTTGCGTGCCATTGATTCAGTCTCTCAATAGTGATTGGGCGATAAATCTGGTGCGGCGGCCGGACTGGGGAATCACCCGCCGGCCGCCGGATCCCGGGCGAGCCCGGGCAACGCGGAACTAGGCCTGGGCGTTGACGATGAAGTTGACGGCGTCGCCGACGGTCTTGAGGTTCTTGACCTCTTCGTCGGGGATGCGCACGCCGAACTTCTCCTCGGCGTTGACCACAATCGTCATCATCGAGATGGAGTCGATGTCCAGGTCGTCGGTGAAGGACTTGTCCATCTCGACAGCCTCCGGGGCCAGACCGGTTTCTTCGTTGACGATCTCGGCCAGACCGGCCAGGATTTCTTCGTTGCTAGCCATGGTGGCTCCTTTTCTTGTGCTGCCGGACGGTGTCCGGACGGGGTTTCAAACCGCGTTCTGCGGCCTGGTTCTGGTTGGAATGTGGGGGAGGCCCGACTACCGCAAGGCAGTCTACGGCAGGACGATGACCTGCGCGCCGAACACCAGGCCGGCGCCGAAGCCGATTTGCAGGGCCAGTCCGCCGGAGAGCTCGGGGTTTTCCTGCAGCAGGCGGTGCGTTGCCAGCGGGATCGAGGCGGCCGACGTGTTGCCGGCGTCGGCGATGTCGCGGGCCACCACTACGCTCTCGGGCAGCTTCAGCTGCTTGACCATCTCGTCGATGATGCGCATGTTCGCCTGATGCGGGACGAAAGCGGCCAGATCTTCCGGCTGCAGCCCGGCGGCCGCCAGCGCCTGCTTGGCCACCTTGGCCATTTCCCACACGGCCCAGCGGAACACGGACGGCCCGTCCTGGCGCAACGTCGGCCAGAGCTTGGTGTCCTTTTCGTCAAAGGTGTCCGAGACGGCGGACAGCGAGCCGGCGGCCTCGGCAGCCAGCGACAGCTCGCGCACGGAATTGAGCGAGTGGGTCATGCTGATGGTGTCCCACTTGCTCCCGTCCGAGCCCCACACCGGCTTGCTGATGCCCGGGATGTCGGAGGGGCCCACGATGACGGCGCCCGCGCCGTCGCCCAGCAGGAAGGAGATGGTGCGCTCGGTGTTGTCGATGACGTCGGAAAGCTTCTCCGCACCGACCACCAGCACGTAATCGGCGGTGCCGGACCGGACCAGTGCGTCGGCCTGGGCGATGCCGTAGCAGTAACCCGCGCAGGCGGCCGATATGTCGAAGGCGGGGGCCGGCGTGGCGCCCACTCGGTCGGCCAGGGCGGCAGCGGCCGACGGCGTGGCGTACGGGTGCGACACGGTGGAGACGATGACGGCGCCGAGCTGGTCGCCGGTGATGCCGGCCTGAGCCATCGCTTCCTTGGCAGCGCCTTCGGCCATGTCCAGTACGGAGGTGTTGGCGTTGGCCCGGTGGCGGGTGACGATTCCGGTCCGTTGGCGGATCCACTCGTCGGAGGAATCGATCCACTGGCAGACATCGTCGTTAGTAACGATGACGTCGGGGCGGTAGGCGCCGATTCCCAGCACGCGAGAGAAGTCGCGGAGCGGGGTCTGCTGAATGACGGGGGTGCTCACTTCTCGGATTCTCCAGACATGCTGTTCAGGACGGGGGTCTGTTCGGTGTGTTCGGCGATGAAGGCTTTAGCTGCGTCCAGATCGTCCGGCGACTTCAGCGACATGGTGGCCACGCCCTTCATGCCGCGTTTGGCCAGCCCGGTCAGGGTTCCGGCCGGCGGCAGCTCCAGCAGCCCGGTGATGCCGACGGACAGCATCTTCTCCATGCACTTGTCCCAGCGCACCGGACGCGAGACCTGCGCGATCAGGCTGTCCAGGTTCTCCTCGCCGCCGACGACGGGTTCGCCGTCGTAATTGGAGAGCAGGGTCAGTAACGGCATCGCCGGCTTCAACTGCGGGCGCAGGTTTTCCAAAGCGCTCACCGCGGGGGCCATGTGCTCGGTGTGGAAGGCGCCGGCCACCTTCAGCGGGATGACCCGGGCCTTGGCCGGAGGGTTCGCGGCGAACGCCTGCAGCTGCTCCAAGGTGCCGGCGGCAACCGTCTGGCCGCCCCCGTTGGCGTTGGCCGGGGTCAGGCCGGCGGCCTCGATGGCGGCCAGCACTTCGTCCGGATCGCCGCCGAGCACGGCGCTCATGCCGGTGGGAGTCTGCGCGGCGGCACGGGCCATCGCGTTGGCCCGCTCGCGCACTAAGTTCATGGCATCGTTCTCGGTCAGCGCGCCGGAAACGGCGGAGGCGGTGATCTCCCCGACCGAATGGCCCGCGACGACGGTGGACAGGTCCAGCGCCTCGTCTGCGGTCAGGGCGCGGGCGGCCAGCAGGCCTGCGGCAACGATCAGCGGCTGGGCGACGGCGGTGTCCTTGATGGTCTCCTCATCGGACACGGTCCCGTGGGAGAGCAGGTCCAGCTGCGCGATGTCGCTGAGCAGCCCGAGGTGTTCGGCCACGCCGGGTACCTCAAGCCAGGGACTGAGGAATCCGGGCGTCTGGGAGCCCTGGCCTGGGCAGACTATTGCAAGCACGTATTCAAGCTTTCCAAAGAGGAGATGGTTTCCACGGTGTTTCGGCACACGAAGCTCGCCGGACCGCTTTGTAGGAAGTCTACAAGGTAGTGCCGATTGTCGCAGGCTACTGACGGGATGGCGAGCGGTCCTTCGGGCTCCGCGCCGGAGCAATCAGCCGGCCCACGCCGAGCGCGGTCTGGAGCACGAAGGCTTCGCGCGGCAGCAGCGGATCCCAGCCGGTCACATCGCACACCCGGCGCAGCCGGTAGCGCACCGTGTTGGCGTGGACGAACAGTTCGCGCGCCGTGGCTTCCAGCGAGTGCCCTAGGGACAGGTAGCTGGAGAGTGTTTCGACCAGCCCGTTGCCAGCGTTGACCAGCGGAACGTAGATGTACTTGTAGAGGTCCCGCCGGGCAATATCATCGCCGGACATTACTCGCTCGGGCCACAGGTCGTTGGCCGCCACCGGCCGCGGTGCCGCCGGCCAGGCCTTCGCGGCGCTGAGTCCGGCGAACGCGGCCTGCGCCGAGGTGCTGGCGTCCACCAACGAGCGGGCCTCGGGCCCGTAGACCACGGGACCGGGGCCGAAAAGGTCGGCCAGACGGACGAACGCGGTGTCTTGGTCTGTCACGCCGCCCAGCACCAGGATCAGCCGGTCGCCTTGGATGCCCACCAAGGTGTCGGCGGCATAGCGGGAGCTGGCGCGGCGCAGCTCGGTGACGAAGCTCGGGCCCGGTTCACCGGGGGAGCCGCCCACCATCACCGTGATCGGGCCGGTGGTCTTCCAACCGACCGCGGCAATCCGGGAGCGCAGCGCATCGGAGCTTTCGCCGCGCAGGATCGCATCTACCACCAGCGCCTCAAGCCGGGTGTCCCACGAGCCGCGGGTCTCGGCCGCGCGGGCGTAAACGTCCGCGGCGGCGAAGGCCACTTCACGGGAGTAGCGCAGCACGGCTTCGCGCAGCTGGGCTTCGTCGCTGCCGCTGGCCAGGTCCGCGACTTCGTCCTCCACCGCTTCGACCACCACGCGGATCAGCTGCAGGGCGCGCTGCAGGCTGATGGAGCGGGTCAGCTCGGTGGGGGCGGTGCCGAAGACGTCGTTCATCACCCACGCGGGGGAGGTGGGGCGTTCGTACCAGGTGACAAAGGACGCGATGCCCTTTTGTGCCACCAGGCCCAGGGCGGACCGTTCGTCCGGCCGCAGTCCGCGGTACCAAGGCAGGTCCGAGTCCAGCCGCTTCAACGTGGCCGTGGCCAAGGCGCCGATTTTGGACCGTAGCCGGTCCAGCGTCTCCGGGTTGCCGGTGGCCGCGCGGTCGGCCTGCCGCCCTGTGCCGGCGCGGCGGCGGGCGGGGGATGTTGCCGCCGTCGGCTTGGTTTCGGCGGGCTTTTGGGCGGACTTCTCGGCCGGCTTAGCCGCGGCGGACTGTTCAGAGGTCTGCTGCGGGGCGGTATCCCGGCCCTGCTGGGTGGCCTGCTGCTCAGCCGGCTGCTCAGCATCGTTGGCGGTCTCGGTCCGGGCTTGGGGCATGCAAAGAGCATACGCACTCGGCGGTGCAAGCTCCATTCGGGCTTTTGTGTGGTTCCTACTAAAACAAGCGGCGGACCCTGCCGTGGAAGGCTGGGTCCGCCGCTTGGACAGTGGCGCTGTTGCCGGGTTAGGACTCGCCTCCGGCGTTGCCCGAGGTGCCGGCGTTGACGTCCATCAGCCGGTACTTCTCGAACGCATCCTTGGGCACGTTCGCATCCACCTCGCCGCGCCGGGCCAGCATCTGCAGCGCCCGGACCACAATCGAGTGGCTGTCGATCTTGAAGAAGCGCCGGGCAGCGGCACGGGTGTCGGAGAACCCGAAGCCGTCGGCGCCGAGCGTGGCGAACTCGTTCGGCAGGTACTGCCGGATCTGGTCCGGCACGGCAGCCATGTAGTCGCTGACGGCCACGATCGGGCCGGTGGCGCCTTCGAGCTGCTGCGCGACGAACGGCTTGCGCGGCTCCGAACCGGGGTTCAGGAAGGCTTCTTCCTCGGCGGCCAGGCCGTCGCGGCGCAGCTCGTTCCAGCTGGTCACCGACCAGACATCGGCGGAGACGCCCCAGTCCTCGGCGAGCAGCTGCTGGGCTTCAAGCGCCCACGGCACGGCCACGCCGGAGGCCAGCAGCTGGGTGCGCGGGCCGTCGATCTTGGCCGGAGCCAGCAGGTAGATGCCCTTGACCAGTCCCTCGACGTCCAGTTCCTCGGGTTCCGCGGGCTGGACGATCGGCTCGTTGTACACGGTCAGGTAGTACATCACGTTGGGATCCGGGTGGTTCCCGCCGTACATGCGCTCCAGGCCGGAGCGCATGATGTGCCCGATTTCGTAGCCGTAGGCCGGGTCGTAGGTCACCACGGCCGGGTTCGTCGAGGCCAGGATCGGCGACTGCCCGTCGGCGTGCTGCAGTCCTTCGCCGGTCAGGGTAGTGCGTCCCGCGGTCGCGCCGATCACGAAGCCGCGTGCCATCTGGTCGGCGGCGGCCCAGAAGAAGTCGCCGGTGCGCTGGAAGCCGAACATCGAGTAGAAGATGTAGATCGGCACCAGCGGCTCGGCGTGGGTGGCGTAGGAGGTGCCGACGGCGGTGAAGGCGGCGGTGGAGCCGGCTTCGTTGATGCCGGTATGCAGGATCTGGCCCTGCGGGGACTCCTTGTACGCCAGCACCAGATCGCGGTCCACGGACAGGTAGTTCTGGCCCTTGGGGTTGTAGATCTTGGCGGTCGGGAAGAACGAGTCCATGCCGAAGGTCCGCGCCTCGTCCGGAATGATCGGCACCACGCGGGCCCCGAACTCCTTGTCCCGCATCAGGTCCTTCAACAGCCGGACGAACGCCATGGTGGTGGCGGCCTGCTGCTTGCCGGAACCGCGCTTGGCCACTTCGTAGGCCTTGTCGTCGGGCAGGTGCATCGGCTTGTGCTCGGTCCGGCGTTCCGGCACGGCCCCGCCCAGGGCGGCGCGGCGTTCCATCATGTACTTGATCTCCGGGGCGTCGGGCCCCGGGTGGTAGTACGGCGGACGGTACGGATCGGCTTCGAGCTGCTCGTCGCTGATCGGGATCCGCAGGTGGTCGCGGAAGTCCTTGAGGTCCTGCAGGGTCAGCTTCTTCATCTGGTGGGTCGCATTGCGGCCCTCGAAGTGCGTGCCCAGGCCGTAGCCCTTGACCGTCTGGGCCAGCACCACAGTCGGCTTGCCCTTGAACTTGGTGGCCGCATCGTAGGCCGCAAAGACCTTGTGGTAATCGTGGCCGCCGCGCTTGAGGTTCCAGATCTGCTCGTCGGTCATGTCCGCAACCATTTCCTTGGTCTGCGGGGTCTTGCCGAAGAAGTGCTCGCGGACGAACCCGCCGGACTCGGCCTTGTACGTCTGGTAGTCGCCGTCGAGGGTGGAGTTCATGATGTCCACCAGCGCGCCGTCGCGGTCCTTGGCCAGCAGCTCGTCCCACTCGCGGCCCCAGGTCACCTTGATGACGTGCCAGCCGGCGCCGCGGAAGAAGGCCTCAAGCTCCTGCATGATCTTGCCGTTGCCGCGCACCGGTCCGTCCAGGCGCTGCAGGTTGCAGTTGATCACGAAGGTGAGGTTGTCCAGCTTTTCGTTCGCGGCCAGCTGCAGGAAGCCGCGCGACTCCGGCTCGTCCATCTCGCCGTCGCCCAGGAACGCCCAGACATGCTGGTCGGAGGTGTCCTTGATGCCGCGGTTGTGCACGTAGCGGTTCAGCTGCGCCTGGTAAATGGCGTTGGCCGGGCCGATGCCCATCGACACGGTCGGGAACTCCCAGAACTCGGGCATGGACCGCGGGTGAGGGTAGGACGGGAGGGCATGGCCCTCGCGGGACTTTTCCTGCCGGAAGCCGTCAAGGTCTTCCTCGGTGAGCCGGCCTTCCATGAACGCGCGCGCGTACATGCCGGGGGAGGCGTGGCCCTGGAAGAAGACCTGGTCGCCGCCGCCGGGGTGGTCCTTGCCGCGGAAGAAGTGGTTGAAGCCCACTTCGTAGAGAGTGGCCGCACCGGCGTAGGTGGAGATGTGCCCGCCGACTCCGATGTCGGGGCGCTGGGCGCGGTGCACCAGCATGGCAGCATTCCAGCGCATCCAGGCGCGGTAGCGGCGCTCGATTTCTTCGTCGCCGGGGAACTCCGGTTCCTGGTCCACCGGAATGGTATTCACGTAGTCGGTGGTGGTCACCATCGGCACGCCAACGCTCTGCGCACCCGCACGTTGCAGGAGGGAGCGGACAATATATTGGGCACGTTCAGTGCCCCGGGAATCCACCAGGCCGTCGAAGGATTCGATCCATTCGGCGGTTTCTTCGGGATCGCGATCCGACAGCTGGCTTGTCAGCCCGCTCAGGATGTGCGAGGTATCTTCTCCTGCGCTCACGTCCAACCTCTCATACGTGCAGATTGTGTCTGCGCTTTACGTGGCATAGCGACCCGGCGCAAGGTCCGGCCGGGAGGATATTCTTCACTGCCACTCTAACTGTTCACCGCATTACAGCGCAGCCGAAGCCCCGCATGCCAGTTATTACGACGACGGCGGGCGGGCACCGCCGTCGACCGCCTCCGCCGCACGCTTCTTTAAGCCGCTAGCGCCGCCCCCGGACCCGACCCACCAAGGCCGCGCGCACCGCCGTCGTCCCTCTTCTGTGTCCCCCAAAAGAGGGACGCGACGTGACAAAATTCCGCCCGGTCTTGCGGGTGGCTTGATGCGATGGCGATTAGGGTGTTGGCTTGTAACTAGCAACACGCTCACTTTTTCCGGTGGGCGGATCAATACGTTCCATACAGGAGGAGCACAGTGGGCGAGGCCGAAGCCGCCGCAGTAGAGAATGTGGCAGGCAATTTGGGTTTCAAAGACGGAGACCTAATCCAGGAATTCGGCTACGACGAGGACGTGGACTTCGATCTGCGCGACGACATCGAGGACCTCACCGGCTCCGAGCTGCTCACCGAGGACGACCACGACGTGGTTGACGCGGCGATCCTGTGGTGGCGCGACGGCGACGGGGACTTGGTGGACACGCTGGTCGATGCTCAGACGACGCTCGCCCCCGGTGGCGTGGTGTGGTTGCTGACGCCCAAGTCGGGCCGCGACGGCTACGTGCCGGCATCCGACGTGCAGGAAGCGGCGCCGACCGCCGGCCTGCACGTGACCACTTCTGCCGGCGTTTCCACCGACTGGTCCGCAAACCGGCTGGTCAGCAAGCGGACCAACAAGTGAGCGCGGCCGCACCGCAAGTGGGCCTTCCCGCGCCCGAATTCGAGCTGGTCAACCAGTTCGGCGAACCCATCCGGCTGTCTGCACTGCGCGGCGGGAACGTGGTGGTGGTGTTCTACCCGTTCGCGTTCTCCGGCATCTGCACCGGAGAACTGTGCGAGCTGCGCGACGACCTTGGCGCCTTCCGCAGCGAAAACGCCCGCGTCGTCGCGGTCTCCGTGGACCACAAGTTCGCGCTGCGTGCCTTCGCCGAGCAGGAAGGCTACGAGTTCGACCTGCTGGCCGACTTTTGGCCACACGGCGAGGTGGCCAAGGCCTACGGCGTGTTCGACGAGGAATCCGGCATGGCCCTGCGCGGCACCTTCATCATCGACGCCGAGGGCATCCTGCGGCACGAGATCCGCAACCCGCGTGCCCAGGCCCGCGACATCCAGGAATACCACCGCGTGCTGAAAGAGCTTTAGCCGCCATGGAGTTGCTGGCGCCGGCACTCGAGATCTTGGCCGGACGCCGTCTGGCCGTCTTGACCGGCGCCGGTCTCAGCACCGATTCCGGCATCCCTGACTACCGCGGCCCCACCTCGGTGCCGCGCACCCCGATGACCTACCAGCAGTTCGTCGGCGACGAGGAACTGCGCCGCCGCTACTGGGCCCGCAACCATGTCGGCTGGCGGCACATGCACCACGCCGCGCCCAACCCCGGTCACTACGCGCTCGCCGCGATGGAGACCAACGGCGTGGTGGGCGGCCTGATTACACAGAACGTGGACCGGCTGCACGAAGATGCCGGCAGCGTGAACGTGATCGATTTGCACGGCCGCTTTGACCAGGTCATCTGCCTTAACTGCGGCGACGTCACCACCCGTTCCTCGTTGGCTGCCCGGCTGGAGGAACTCAACCCGGCCTACGCCGCCACCGGGGACGACGGCGACGTGGCCCCGGACGCCGACGCCGACGTGGCCCACACCGCCCACTTCGTGGTGGCGGACTGCCTGGTCTGCGGCGGCATGCTCAAGCCGGACTTCGTCTACTTCGGCGAGAACGTCCCCAAAGACCGGGTCGCGGCCGCCTACGCCATGGTGGACGACGGCGAGGCGCTGCTGGTGGCCGGTTCGTCGCTGACCGTGATGAGCGGCCTGCGCTTTGTCCGGCACGCCGCCAAGCACGGCAAGCCGGTGGTCATCATCAACCGCGGCGCCACCCGCGGCGACAACCTGGCCGACGTGAAGCTGGAGGCCGGCGTCTCCGAGGCGCTGGGCTATCTGGCCGCCGAGTTGCCCGGCCTGCTCCAGCAGCCCGCCTGAACTGCTCCAGCAGCCCGTGCTAACTGCCACAGCAGTCCGCCCGAACTGCTCCTGAAACAGACGACGGCGGAGCCTGCCGATGGTGCCCTAGCCCACCTGAGCAGCCGATCAGGTTTAAGGATCCATCGTGTTGCTTGCCACTGAAGTTTGGTTGGCGTTCACGCCCATTTATCCGGTAGAGTAAATCCTCGTGATGTTGCGGCGGATAACGCTCCGCGGTCCCGCTTTCGACATTACAACGGGTCTTTAGCTCAGCTGGTAGAGCGCCACGTTTACACCGTGGATGTCATCGGTTCGATCCCGGTAGGACCCACCTGCAACCCCGTGTTCTCTCGCCAAACTGGCGGGAAAACGCGGGGTTTCTTCGTTCCCGACCTCGCCCATGGTTCACCCACCTGTGCACTCGATACCGGATCGTTCAGTCTTGATCAGATCTTTGGCTATTGCCCCATCATGCAGGTGTAACGTGTATCTCCCGGCGATGGCTACATGGGGGTAGGGAGAACCGGATTGATGAGGTAACGGCCCCGTCCTCCGTGGGGGAGGGGCGGGGCCGCTCGTCGATATTGGGAGACTGGGCTGGTTGCGGCATTCGCCTCCAAGACACCTCGGCCAAGAATCCTCGGCAAAGAATCCTCGAAGTCTGCACATTGGGGCTGGCGTCAACACAAACCCTGCCGTGTACCGGCAGGACCCGAGTGAGTGAACCCGTGATTACTGGTTTTTTGAGAGGGGCTGCATCAAACCGACTTGCTCAACACGGCCTAGTCGGACGCGTCGTCGAGGAAGGTGACGTTTTGGATGCCCATCGAGTTGAACATGCCGGTTAGCAGGACTTCGGCGTTTTTGGCAGCCTGTTTCCGCAGCTCCGATTCCTCCGCGGCGGTCGCCATTCTTGTTTCAGCGAGTTTGTAGAACTCGGCTTGCTCGGGCGTCTTGAACGCATCGGCCACCCGGTCCATAATGCCGCGGTCCTGGTCGTAGATATAAGACCGGTCAAAATTGAGGTTGGGCTTGTCGAGTTGCGGCTCTGGCAACCTGACGGTCAGCGACTTCCCATCCGCGGACAGCTCCAGGTCCTTGTCGGCGAGATCTGACAAATCAATATAGGAATTGACGGTGCCCGCCGCGACAAAAAGCGTGCGTCGTCCAGCGATGAACCCGGGCCAAGCGGGGTCGTCCTCAACGTCGAGCACCACCTCGAAGTTGCCCACCACTGAGTGGAGCTGACTAATCTCTTGTACCGACTTCAACAGCACAGGCTGACTTCGGTCGACCCGGTTGTTCTGGAACGGATTGAACCCAACCATGTTCACGACCCCGAGCGCGGCCACTGCCAGAACGACTAGGAACGCGATGCGTTTGAAAAGCTTGGCGATCATCGTCGCCCTTCTATGCCCGCGGAACGACATGATGCCGTTCCTGTCTATGCGCCTGTCCGGCGGGTGCCGGCAGCCAAATTCAGCCTCAGTGTAGCGCCCATGTTCGAGGATGCCGGCGAACCCACGCCGGGCTGCCGGCGCCGGGCGAATACGCAGTTTCCGGCAAAGGGAAAGGCACTGTCCCTCAATGAGGGACAGTGCCTTTCGGGCAGCCGTTAGATGGGGGATCAACGGGACTGCCAGGGGATCGGCGGTGCAGCGCTTGGAGATGGGGGCTCCAAGGCATTCAAAGGCAACCGCCTCGAGCCAGTCTGCCATGGCGATGGGCATTTCTCAACCACAATCATTGAGTTTTCCAACGTGTCGTCCCGGGGGTGCAGGGCCTGGCAAAAACCCGCACGAATCAGCCCCCGCGGCGTTCCAGAAAGGGCCTCTAAGAGACGGGATCGCGCAGATGCTGAGCGAAGGCTGAGGGGACGCTGCATCATGCAATAACGGTTAAGCAACAGCGCTCCCGAACCCTCCCCAAGCACCTGACTGTCTGCAAGGCTGTACCGGTCATGCTGGTTTTCGTTGGGGGCAACATTGGACAGATTCTGCCGCAGTGCGGGCCACACCTTCATCCACACGCGCACCGTGACGTCCAGGCGCTGTGCCTATTGCGGCACACACCGCTGGCCGTGGTCAGTCCAGGATCCGGGCCAGATGACGCGGCGGGACCTGTTGGAGGAAAGCGCACTGCTCGCAGAAACCCAGCGGGACGCGATCAGCCCCGAGGCTCCGTTCGCCGCCACACCCAATGTCCAAGCAGCAGAGGACGCGGCCGACGGCGCTGCCAGACCGGGAGCTCCCACAGGGGACGCCGCCGGTGATGATGCCCTTGACGCCTGGCTGCGCTTCCGCCCCTCTACCGCATCGGGTGAATGAGCCGAAGCTAACGTCGGCACGCTTAGCCGGTGCCGCCGGTCGCGACTAGGCTTGTTGAGGAACCTCGGCCCGCTCGGGCTGTTCGCTGACGTCCCTGCCCGCGGGGACCGCCCACACTTGGAGATTCAATGAGCGCACACATCGGTGTGACAGGTCTGGCCGTCATGGGTGCCAACCTGGCACGGAACTTTGCCCGCAATGGCTACACGGTCGCCCTGCACAACCGCTCGGTGGCAAAGACGGACGCGCTGCTGCAGGCGCACGGCGACGAGGGCGAGTTCATCCGCACCGAAACGCTGCAGGAGCTGGTGGACAACCTGCAGAAGCCGCGGCGCGTGCTCATCATGGTCAAGGCCGGCAAGCCGGTGGACTCGGTGATCGAGCAGCTGGTCCCGCTGCTGGAAGAAGGTGACATCGTCATCGATGCCGGCAACTCGCACTACGAGGACACCCGTCGCCGCGAAGCTTCGCTGGCCGAGAAGGGCCTGCACTTTGTCGGCATCGGCGTCTCCGGCGGCGAGGAGGGTGCGCTGCTCGGCCCGTCCATCATGCCCGGCGGCTCCCGCCAGTCCTATGACTCGCTCGGCCCCATGCTGGAAAAGATCTCTGCCAAGTACGACGGCGAGCCCTGCTGCCGCTGGATCGGCACCGACGGCGCGGGTCACTTCGTCAAGATGGTGCACAACGGCATCGAATACGCGGACATGCAGGTCATCGGCGAGGCCTACGATCTGCTCCGCACCGGAGCCGGCCTCGAGCCGCAGCAGCAGGCCGAGATCTTCACCGCCTGGAACAAGACCGAGCTCTCGTCCTTCCTGATCGAAATCACCGCGGAGGTCCTGGCCCATACCGACGCCAAGACCGGAAAGCCGTTCGTCGACGTCGTCGTTGACTCCGCCGGCCAGAAGGGCACCGGCCGCTGGACCGTCGTCTCGGCACTGGAGCTCGGTTCGCCGGTGTCCGGCATCGCCGAATCGGTCTTCGCCCGCGGACTGTCCTCGCAGCGCGGCCAACGTGGCATCGCCCAGGATGTCCTGACCGGGCACGAAGAGGACGTCGAGGTGCCGCAGAGCTTCGTCGAGGACGTGCGCCAAGCGCTGTTCGCTTCGAAGCTGGTCAGCTACGCGCAAGGCATCGACATGCTCGGCTCCGCCGCTGGCGAGTACGGCTGGGAGCTGAAGCTGGACGAGATCGCCTCACTTTGGCGGGCCGGCTGCATCATCCGCGCCGAACTGCTGGACGACATCATGAAGGCCTACGCCGGCGACTCCAAGCCGGAGAACCTGCTCTTCGCCCCGGCGTTCGCCGAAGCCATCGGTGCTGCCGTGCCGGCCTGGCGCCGGGTGGTGGCCACCGCCGTCCAGCTGGGCATCCCTGTGCCGGTGTTCTCGTCCTCGCTGGCTTACTACGACGGCCTGCGCCGCAAGCGCCTGCCCGCCGCCTTGACCCAGGGCCTGCGCGACCTGTTCGGTGCCCACACCTACGGCCGCACCGACGCCGAAGGAACCTTCCACACCCTCTGGAGCGGCGACAAGTCCGAAGTCCCCGCCGTCGACACCCACTAACCATGCGGTGACTCACCGAAGTCGCCCTCACCGGTGATCGACCAAGGTTGCTCTGCAACCGCGTGGAGATCCTTAGCACCGACGAACGCCCCGCAGCTGTTCAAGCAGTTGCGGGGCATTCGCGCCTATACATGTTGCCCTACCGGCTACTCCAGGACCGCGTCGTCCGTCTCGGTCGTCTTTTTGTCGCGTTTCTTCGACTTGAACAGCCTTCCGACACTTCCACCCACCGAGTCGGCTGCACCTGCAAGGGCGCCGCCGACCCCCTTTACCGCAGTGAGGGCCTGGGGCTCATCCGGAATTCCATCTCCGTCAATGTCCACACTCCGAAACACGCGTGTCACCGAGCTCGCTGCGGTGGCTACGCCGGTGCCAACTGCTACTGCTCCCGTAGCGACGCCGCCTCCGACTGTGCTGGCGGTATCGGCAACCCAGTTGCCCGTCAGCTTCGCCGCGTCCTCTAACGCGGCGAGAGCTCGATTCGGCTCGGTCTCACCGTCATCGGTGTCATGGTTAGCCTTTACAGGGATGGCCAGATGAGCGGGGAACTCATCAGGGGGACCGCCAAACGCGGCCCGGGCCGCTTTGATGACCTCGCCACCGAAGACGAAGCGCGTGACGCCACCCGCCACGGCCCCGACTCCGTAATCGACCGCTGCCTGCTGTTTCCCGGTCAAATTCTCCCGCACAGGGTCGAGCTGCCCTGTTTGAATGGTCCGAACAAGACTCTGCGCTGACCCCGCGGGAAGCGTGTCCGCTAGCGTGGTTGCCCAGTGGGACCAATCCGCGCGGCCAGCAGCTACTTTTTGACCAACGCCGACGGCACCTTCTGCAGACACGCTCGCAAGATCGGTAGCCATCTTCGCGATCTGCTTCTGGCTCACACGATCATTTGTCAGGCCGTAGACAAGGGCGTGAGCCTGATCCTGATCCAGGTTCATTCCGTGGATGTCGGCGATTGCAAGTCCGAAGATCGCGGTAATCTCGAACTGCAACTGCTCATCCCCAGCCGGGAGGAGCGCGGCTACGCGCTGAGCGCCAGTTTTCGCCGTGCTGAGGGCCATGTTCTTCGCAGCCATCTTCGCTGTCTGCTTGGCCGCAACCTTCACGGCTTCCTTGGAGGCCTTCTTGGCAGCCTGTTGGCCGACGCTTTTGGCACCGGCTGCCGCGGCCCCAACGCCAGGGATCATCGCGATTCCCACATCAGCGGCGATTGCACCGGCGGAAATGAGAGCACCTGCGGTGCTAACCGAGGCCGCGTAGTGGCGCTCGAGCAAACGGATCAATTCGGCCGGTGTCGCGTCCGGACGCCGCCGGCGAAGCCGCATAACATATTTGCGCGCGATCGAGTGGCGGGCGCTGACAGCCTTGGCGATGTCACGCGCGGCGTCCTCGTCGATGAGCTCCGCCTCAAGGTTGTTGGTTTCAACTTCAGTCATCGCTAGGTCCTCTCTAGTCCTTGAGTGATGGGATTGCGACGGCTTGCTCTTCGTTGTCTTTCGAGAAAATGCATCCGGCCGCTCCGGCCGGCCCTCACGGTCCGGGAGCACTCCGTGCGCAGTCAGCGGCTTTTTAGCAACACGGACTGGTGCGTCATTGCGCCCCAGTCCGGAACATCCGCTAGTTCCGTGCAGCGCGGTAGCCAGCTGCGCTGGCTGCGGCTCCTGTCGTGAAGCACTCTTCTGGGTTCGTAATCGAGTAAGAACCGCCACCCGGAACGTGATAAATCCACTCGCCGGATGAGCTTTGGTTCCCCTTAACCGGGTAGCCCGACGGGCAGTTCCGGCTGCCCGAGCCTGCGATGCGGCCGGGCTTCTTGCCCGACTTGATGGTCAGCCACTGGGTCTTCGTAGCGGTGCGTGTGGAGGCTGATGACGGCAGGCGGTACTTTACGGTGGTCGTGACTTTGTACTTGCCCGCTTTGAGCGAAGCCAATTTCTTGTTCTTAGCCACGGTCTTGTTGCCCAGCTTGACGGTCAGGGTCTTGGCAACGACCTTCACGCCCTTGGCAGCAGTAACGTTCGGCTTGATGGTCGCCTTGCCGTTGTACGGGACCTTCTTGCCGGCGATCGCCTTCACTGCCACGGCATTGCGAACGACCAGTTTCTGGGTCTTGCTAGTGCTCTTGGAAGAGGAGTAGACCGGCTGGCCATCCTCCATGGCATAAGTCTTGTACTTTACGGCGATCTTCACCGAGTACGTGCCTGCTTTAAGCTTCGCCTTGGTCTTGTTCTTGACCACGGTCTTGTTGCCCTGCTTGACCGTCAGGACCGTTGAGGTGACGGTGATCCATCCAGCGGTGGAAAGCGCCGGCTTCACGGTTGCCGTTCCCTTGACGGGCGCCACCGGGCTAGCGATCTTCTTGATGGCTAGGCTCGTCGTGGGCGCGCGAGTCGGAACCGTTTCGTCGACGGTCATATCCGCTATGGGCGTTGTAGCTGGCAATAGTGCCGCGTGGGCGGCGGAGACCGAACCAAAGAGAAGCGAGACTGCGGCAGCTGAGGCCGCCATGCCACGCATGAACGATGCGAGTTTCAATTTCCCCAACTTTCCCGGGCTAAGCCAGGTTAATAGTTTGACGGTGATAATCGTATGCCAAGTCACAAGACGAATGCGGGTGCGCGCAGCGACAGTGCCCCAAGGCTTCGTCGAGGACGTCCGTCAGGAGCTGTTGGCCTCGAAGCCGTTCAGCTACCCCCAAGGCAGCGACATGCTCTGCTCCGCCGCCGGCGGAGTAAAGCCCGAACCTGCCGGATTTTCCGGGGGCGGCCGCCCGCGCAGCCTACATCATCATTTCCGGGGCCATATACAGCCCGGGCAGCAGCCAGGGATGGGCCGGAACGAAGCAGGCGAAGGCAATCAGCGCTGCGCCGGTCGCCCGGCTGAAGACGATTCCGTGGCGCCAGGTCTTTTCCAGCAGGACGGCGGCCGCAATGGCGGCCATCCAGGCCAGATTCATGACGCCGACGGTGATCAGCACCAGCATCAGCCCCCAACAGCAGCCCACGCAGTACAGCCCGTGGTACAGGCCCACACGCACGTCGCGGAACGCCCCCTTATAGCTGGATACATGCAGCAGGAAGGCCACCGGCGAGCGGCAGTGCCGCAGGCAGAAGTTCTTCAGCGGCGTCAGTTGGTAGATGCCCGCGGCCACCAGCAGTCCTGCACCGACCCAAGCCGCAGCCACCGGGGCATCGGTGGCCAGCGTGCCGCCCAGCAGGGACACGACGTACGCCAGGATGCCGAAGCCGGTCCAGGTGAGCAGGTATCCAGCCGCCAGAGCGGCGGTCCGGACGGCATGGACCCGGCTGCTTTGCTCCGCGCGGATGGATCTCAGGTACACGGAGAGCAGCGGGGCCAGCGACGGCAGCATCATCGCGGTCATCATCAGCGCCCAGCCAGCGAGGAAACCGGCCAGCCCCAGCCCCATAGTGCCCGGGCCCGGCGGCATCCCGGCGGCCAGTTGCACCGTGAGGAACCAGGCAATCAGGGCGCAGCCAATGAGGGCGAGCAGACCCGGACGGAAGCGTACGGCAGGAAAAACGCGACCTGGCATCCTAGGCTGACCAGGTAAAGGGGGCTGAAAAGGAGTTCTTGCCCGCGTTGTCCCAGGTCATCCCGAATACGTCGACGCGCGCGGCGGTTGCTGTGCCGGCGCCCAGCGGGTCGGCTGGGAAGCCCACGCCGCTCACCTTCACTCCTTGCCCGGTCGGGTCCAGATGCGACACGAAGTCCTCGACGGCGATGTCGACCCCGCCGCCGGCCCGGACCTGGTGCCGGCGTCCATCGTCGGAGTAGTTCATGTCGACCAGGTCCATGCCGGCCATCTCACCGATCAGCGGAGCCGCGCCCGCCATGGGTCCGCCCCGCTGGCCGCCAAAGACGGCGCCGAGGGCCTGGGCCTGTTCTTCGGACGCGGAGGCGTCCATCAGCACGCCCACCTTCCAGCCACCTTCGCTCATCACGGCCGGAGTATCGGCCACGATGCAGACGGTCAGGTTGGAGACGTCGATGCCGTCAACTTCCCCGGTATCTACGTGGAAGGCCAATGCGACCTTGCAGCGCTCGTTATCCGCAGCCGCGGTCATACCCGAAGTCGTACACGGGCAGATCATGTCACAATTGCAGTTTTCGAAGTATGTACCTTCGATGTGCCAGGACATTCGAGGCTCCCTTCAAAGAGACACCCCTCCTCGAATTGTCCTCCGCTGCAAAAAACCGGTCAACAAGCCGGTAACGGCGGTCATATCCACATTGCCGGCCGATGTACCTGGCAGCCAGAACCACCGCCGGCTTCATCTCTCGCGGCGGTCCTGGTAGAGGAGGGCCGGCATGGCCGCTACTGGATTCGCTGCGGACGTAGGGCCGGTCTGGAGCGCTCGGCAGTGATGAAGTGGACTGCGTTGTCGTACTGGTTAGAGTAGTGCGGCGTGGTCACGACGGCCTCGGGGACTGCCGCGGGGTTGGAGCCGCTCGCGTGTTGGCCCGCTTGTTTGCTGATCCCCCTGCGCTCCGCGCTGTCGATCTGGCCGACGGCTTCCAATCGCAGCCTTGCCTGCAGTCGATCGTTATGACGCAGACTTCTGCACCTTGGAGTAGAAGAACTGGAGGAGATCGGAACCGAATTCGGCGGTGAACAGGGCCGCGGTCCACCGGGTCGGTTTGGGAGCTAACAGCAGGCCGAAGACAAAGCCGCTGGCCACCCATTGGCCCAGGCAGAAAGGACACGTCAGCAGTTCGCCAATGGCCTTCCGTGGTCCGGAGCCGCGTACGCCTTCAGCCAGTTCGGCTGCCCCGCTCTGCCCTTCGAAGGTAGTAAAGGGAGCCCGCAGCGGGCTGGTCACCGGGGCCTTGGTCAGCAGGCGGGAGAGCTTGTGGGTGGCAACGGAAATAAGCGCCAGATCGCTCCACCGGGGTGTGCCCGGCAGGGTGCGGCCGGAGCGGCGGACGGCTGCTGTCCCCAATGCGAGGCCTGTGCCATGCACGCCCATCAACAACAAGAATGAGCCCAGCGGCCTGTGCTCTCCGTGGGTGTATTCGTCCTTCTCTCGCCGCAGCAGTGCCCGTAATCCCTTAGCGTTTTCCTGAGCCATGTGGTGCTTGCCTTCCGAATTGGTACGTGCGGCGAGTGTATCCGCGCCCCGGGACCGGCAACAGGGCGGGACACCGTAGGAATTGCACGACCGACGGGCAAAATCCGCCCGGTTAAGCGGAAATCGGCCCCTCCCCGGAAAGTTAAGGAGGTGCCGATTTCAGCCAGCTGGATTGCTAAGTCGAGGGCTAGAGCAGCTCGGCGCGCAGTTGAGCGGCCGACTTGGGGGAGAGCAGGCCGGGCGGGACGTCGAAGACGGTCACGGCACCGAACTGGCCTTGCTGGTTCAGTCGGTGGACCGCCCGGGCGTAGGCCACGAGGACGCTGGCGGTGAATTCCGGGTTGCTCTCCAGCGTGAGGCCGTATTCGATGACCTGCGCGTGCTCGTCGCTGGTGTTGCCGCTGCGGATGGTCATGCCGCCGTGCGGCATCGCGCTGTGGTCGCGGGCCAGTTCGTCGGCGGTGATGAAGTGGACTTCGGTGTCGTACTGGTCAAAGTAGTGCGGCATGGTCACGATGGCCTCGCGGACCGACGCAGGGTCGGCGCCGTCGGCCAGCACCACGAAGCATTCGCGGGTGTGCTTCTGCCGGGTTTCCAGTTGCGGGCGGCTGCCGTTGCGGACCTGCTCGATGGCAGGCTCCGACGGCAGCGTGTACTGGACGCCGGCGGCTACACCGGGAACCCGGCGGATGGCGTCGGAGTGGCCCTGGCTCAGCCCGCGGCCCCAGAACGTGTAGGTGTCGCCGTCGGGCAGCAGGGCTTCGCCTAAGACCCGGTTGATCGAAAACATGCCGGGGTCCCATCCGGCCGAAATGAGCGCGGTTTTCCCAGCAGCGCGCGCCGGGGCGTCGACGGTCTCGAAGTACTCCGGGATGCGGGCATGCGTGTCGAAGCTGTCCACCGTGTTGAAACGGGCCGCCATCACCGGCCCCTGCTGCGGCAGGTCTTCCTTGGAGCCGCCGCACAGAATCAGCACGTCGATGCGGTCCTCGTACTCGGCGAGGTCATCCATCGCGTACACAGAGGTCTCCCCGCGCAGCGTGGCCACATCCGCGGGGTTCCGCCGGGTGAAGACCCCCTCCAGCTTCATGTCAGGGTTCTTGGCCACCGCGGCCTCCACGCCGCGGCCCAGGTTTCCGTAGCCGGCAATGCCAATGCGAATCGATTCACCCAAGGGTGCGTCCTCTCGTCAGGTTCAACGGTTGTCAGGCAGTGGGTGTTAGATCCACATCGCCGGATCGATGTATTCGGCCGGGTCCACAGCAGGCTTGGTTTCGCGCTGCGGGTCCCGGTGCCGGAAGGTAGCCGGAATGCCGGTGATGATGGATTCCGGCGGGGCGTCCTTCACGACGACGGCGTTGGCCCCGATCGCGCTGTCCGCGCCGATGACCACGGGTCCCAGTACCTTGGCGCCGGCGCCAATCACCACGCGGTCGCCGATGGTGGGGTGGCGCTTGACCTTGGCCAGCGAGCGGCCGCCGAGGGTGACGCCGTGGTAGATCATCACGTCCTCGCCGATTTCGGCGGTTTCGCCGATCACCACGCCCATGCCGTGGTCGATGAAGAACCGGCGGCCGATGGTCGCGCCGGGGTGGATTTCGATGCCGGTTAGGAAACGGCCGGCCTGCGAGATCAGCCGGGCCGGCAACCGCAGCGACGGATTGGCCCACATCTTGTGGGTCAGCCGGTGGATCCAGATGGCATGCAATCCGGAGTAGGCCAGAAAATTCTCGACGCGGCCCCGGGCCGCCGGGTCGTGCGACCGGGCGGCCTCGAGGTCTTCACGCAGTCGCGCTAGGAAACCCATGTGCTCTTTCTGATCGGACATCGCGCCGGGCGGGCGGGCCGGACACTGGGCCCGCCGCAGCCCGCTTGGCGCAGGGAATGGTTAGCCGCGGATGTCGTCGTACAGGAGCGTGGAAATGTAACGCTCACCGAAGTCGGGCACCACGGCCACGATCAGCTTACCGGCGTTCTCCGGGCGCTTGGCCACTTCCAGCGCGCCCCAGACCGCCGCACCGGAGGAGATGCCGCCGAGGATGCCTTCCTTGATGCCCAGATCGCGGGCGACGGCGACCGAGGCCGACGTCGGTGCATCCAGCACTTCGTCGTAGACGCTGGTGTCCAGCACCTCCGGAATGAAGTTCGCGCCGAGGCCCTGGATCTTGTGCGGGCCGGGATTGCCGCCGGTGAGGATGGCGGAGTCTTCCGGTTCGACGGCGATGATCTGCACGCCGGGCTTGCGCTCCTTGAGCAGGCCGCCGGCGCCGGTGATGGTGCCGCCGGTGCCGATGCCGGCCACCAGGATGTCCACCTTGCCGTCGGTGTCGGCCCAGATTTCCTCGCCGGTGGTGGTGCGGTGGATCAGCGGGTTGGCCTCATTGGCGAACTGCTGCGCCCAGATGGAGTTTTCGGTGTGGGCCACGATTTCCTTGGCCTTCTCCACCGCGCCGCGCATGCCCTCGGAGCCCGGGGTCAGCACGATTTCGGCACCGAAGGCGCGCAGCATCACCCGGCGTTCGGTGGACATGGTCTCCGGCATGGTCAGGATGACCTTGTAGCCGCGGGCAGCGCCGACCATGGCCAGCGCGATGCCGGTGTTGCCGGACGTGCCCTCCACGATGGTGCCGCCCGGCTTCAGCGCTCCGGCCTTCTCGGCCGCGTCAACGATGGCCACGCCGATCCGGTCCTTCACCGAGTTGGCCGGGTTGTAGAACTCCAACTTCACGGCCACCTGGGCCGGCAGGCCTTCGGTGAGCCGGTTTAGGCGCACCAGCGGGGTGCGTCCCACAACCTGGGTGACGTCGTCGTAAATCGGTGACATGGGTGTTCCTGCCTTCTGGCCCGGAGGCCGCTACAGAGATGGGAGTAACAAAACTTCTTCAAGCCTAGTCAGGCCGCTGAACCGCCTGTTATGCGGTGAGCCATTCGGCGTAATATTTTCGGGCCTTGGCCAGCTTGGGATTGATGATCACCTGGCAGTAGCCGACGTGCGGATGCTTGGCGTAGAAGTTCTGGTGGTAATCCTCCGCCGGGTAGAACTCCGGCAGCCGGACCACTTCGGTCACGATCGGGTCCTGCCAGTCAGGCTGGGCGCGCTCAATGGCTGAAACGAAGGTCTGCTTCTGCTCGTCGTCGATGTAGAACATCGAGGAGCGGTATTGCGTGCCGACGTCGTACCCTTGGCGGTTCAACGTGGTGGGGTTATGCGAGGCGAAGAACAAACCGAGGATGACCTCCTCGGGAACCACCGCCTCGTCGAAAGTGACGGCGACAACCTCGGCATGTCCGGTGATGCCGGCGCAGACCGCCTCATAGGACGGGTTCTTCACCGAGCCGCCGGTGTAGCCGGAGACCACCTCCGTGACGCCGCGGGTCATGTTGTAGACCGCGTCCAGGCACCAGAAGCAGCCACCGCCAAGCACAAAAGTCTTCATGGGTTAAACAATGTCACGGAGCCCTGGAATGTTCCCGGGGCGTGAAGTCTTACGCTCAGAGCGTGTAGGCGGGCCGGAAACGGATGGGGTAGAAAAGGACTATGGTCGACGACGAACAGCCGCGCACCGGGGGCGACGCTCCCGCGGGATCCACAACTTCAACGGGAACCGCAACCCCGGCAGGTGCCGAGACTGCAGCGGGTACCGAAGCCCCGGCGGGTCCCGAAGCCCCGGCGGGCACTGAAGCCGGCGCTCCGGTCGAAGAGCACCCGAAGACGCCGGTCCTTGGCGATGTGCTGCTGGCGATCGAGGAACTGTGGCCCGAATCGCTGGCGGAGCAGTGGGACGCCGTCGGCCCCGTCGTCGGACGGCCGTCGGCCGACGTGCGGAAGATCCTGTTCGCCGTGGACCCCACCGCGGACGTGATCACCGAAGCCATCGAGTGGGGCGCCGACCTGCTGGTCACGCACCACCCGCTGCTGCTGAAGCCGGTCAATTCGGTGGCCACCTCCAGCTTCAAGGGCGACGCCGTGCACCGGCTGATCGAGAACGGCTGCGCCTTGGTCACCGTGCACACCAACGGGGACAGCGCCGTGGGCGGCGTCTCCGACGTGCTGGCCGATGCCCTCGGCCTGCAGGACGTGCGGCCACTGGCGCCGGCCGACAACGGTTTGCCGGAGGAAGGCATTGGCCGGGTGGGTGAGTTGGCGGAAGCCAGGACCCTGGGCGAGTTCGCCGAGCAAGTGTTCAGCATCCTGCCGGCCGTCGCCGGGGGAGTGAAGGTGGCCGGCGACCGCAACGGAATCATCCGCAGCGTGGCCGTCTGCGGAGGCGCCGGCGACTCGCTGTTCGACCAGGTCCGGGCATCCCGGGCTGACGTTTATGTCACGGCAGATCTGCGCCACCATCCGGCCTCCGAGGCCCGCGAAGGAACAGTGGACGGCCGGCCGTACCTGATCGACGTCTCGCATTTCGGCAGCGAATGGCTCTGGCTGACCCCGGCGTCGGCGGCGCTGGACAACGTCCTGACCGACCAGGGGTACACGGTGGAGGTCAAGGTCAGTCACACCAACACCGATCCGTGGGATTTCGTCCTCACGCCGGGCTAACAGCGCCGCGTCCGGACGGTAGGCTAGGACGAGGCTGAACCGCAACGGTTCCGCAGCGTGTTGAAAGGACGTACATGGCGAAGGCACCGGCTTCCGAGCAACTGAGGTTGCTCGACCTGCAGGCACTCGATGGCAAGCTCACCCAGCTGAGCCGCCGCGCTGCAGCCACTGCCAAGAACGCCGAGATCGACGCGCTGGCGCAGAAGCTGGCCGCTGCCGACTCCTCGCTGGTCGCCCTGAACACCGAGATCGCGGACACCGAGCGTGAACTGAAGCGCGCCGAAGCGGACGTGGAAACCGTCCAGTCGCGGATCGAACGCGACCAGAAGCGGCTGGATAGCGGATCGGGCACGCCCAAGGACCTCACCGCGCTGCAGCATGAACTGGTGTCGTTGAACAAGCGCCGCAGCGATCTGGAAGACGTGGAGCTGGAAGTAATGGAGCGGCTGGAGACGCTCCGGACCCGGCAAACCGAGCACCAGCAGGCCAACGACCAGCTGCGCGAGGAACTGTCCGGCCTGGAACGTACCCGCGACGACGAACTCGCCGCGATTGAAAACGAACGCGGCACGGTGTCGGCGGACCGCAAGGTACTGGCCGCCGGCTTCGAACCTGCCCTGCTGGCCGTCTATGAAAAGACCCTGGCCCACCGCGGCATCGGTGCCGCCCGCCTGTTCCACGGCAAGTCCGAGGGCTCCGGCATGCAGCTCAGCGCCGGCGACCTGGCCGACATCCGCAAGGCCGCCCCGGACGACATCGTCTTCTGCCCCGACTCCGGCTGCATCCTCATCCGCTCGGAGGAGTGGGGCAGCTAGCGGTCATCTTCGGGCCGGTCTCGCACGGAGACCGCCGCTAGCGAACTAGTTGTGTGGTTGCGGAAGCCAGCCCAGGTTTCCGAGCTTGTCCTCGATAACGCCCCGCAGGACCGCATAGCCCTCCGCGTTCAGGTGTGCACTGTTGCTGGAGAGACTGGGCGGCTTGTTGCCCCTAGCCTGTTCCAGCAGGTCCTCCGGCGTCGGTTGGATGCCTGTCATCTCCCAGATCCCCGTATGGGTCAGCAGGCGGTCCAAGTCCAGGAACCGGGGGCCGTACCGCGACTTCAGGGCATCGTTCACCCGGTCGACGCGCCGGCGCACAGGCGACGCTGCCGGTGTCCCGGTATTGACGAACTGTCCCCAGACCAGCACGTGCCCGCCGGCGTCGGAAAGCCACCCGTCAGCCGCCTCCGTCCATTCGATGATGGTGTCCGGGTCCGTCGTTGCCCGGTGGTTGCCGGTGAGGTTGTTCTTGCCAATGCTCAGGTGGCTGATGCCGTCCCGGAACAACCTGCCTTCGGCCGGGATAAACGGTGTGCCGTCACGGAACGGCGCGCGCTTGCCGGGCTCGCTCCGGCGGAAGCTGTAGCCAGGCTGAGCGCCGTGGGCCTTGGACAGCTTACCCGGGACGCCCGCAAGGGTGCCCACAGCGCTGAACGATGCAGCACCCTCGGCGCTCATCGACGGCGAGGTCAGGAGGACGGAGCCGGAGGACGGTACGGCACCGGCATCAAAGCGCGCCGGCCGGGACCCCAGCCGGGCGAGAATCTGTTCAGCGGTCTGCCCGCCGGCGCCGCCATTGAAGTACGTCATCCCGTAGGCAGAGGCCAGGGACGACAATTCCCGGAACATTCCTGCAGCTGTCGACGAACCCCAGCAGGCCATCTCCAGCGCGCCCGAGCGCAACAGGCCGGCCGTCATCGGAACCGCCGGACTGCCGGGAAGATCGGCAGCTACCGCGCAGGGGACCGCGGCCAGTACCAGGCCCAGTACGGCTCGGCGCCGGACGGGGCGCTGAATCGAGGACATCATGCCTCCCGTTCGGTCAGACCGGCAGTGGCAGTGCCCCTGTCACCGATAAATGGCGCCGTTCGAGCGCACGCCCAATATAGGCCCTCAGCACGCTGCGGATAAAGTGCAGCCGGAGCTGTTCACCTCAGCACCAGGCGGGACAGCCGCCGTCTGATCTTCCGTCGAATCTTCCGCTGCAGTTCCCTCGGCCGGAACGAACCCAAACCCCGGCGCGCCAAGGGAGCGGTGTGGTGCAGGGAGGCAGTGGTGCCTTCGGCGTCGGCTGGGTGGATGTGGACGGTTTTGCCGGTGGGGAGGGCGTAGAGTCCGCCGGCGCAGCTGAGGCTGACGGAGGCGTGGTATGTGCCCGGCGGCAGTGCCGAGATGTCGACGCCGGCGCCTTTGCGGGTGCCGAAGTGCGCGCCGGAGTAGTCGCTGAGTGCGTCGCCGAAGACGTTCGGGTCGCCGCGGAATCCGCCGGCGGCCAGGGTGAAGGCCTGGGTGCCGGCGGGTCCGTGCAGCACCAGGTAGTAGCGGGCGGCCTTGCTGTCGGGGATTTCCACGCCGCGGACGGCGAAATCCCCGTCCAGGTGGACCCGGGGGCCGCGGGCCCAGCTGGTGCGCAGCCGGAAGTAGGCCTCCTGCGGTGCGGTGCCGAGGACCGGCCGCACATCCAGCACGGCGCGGCCAGGCCGGGTGCGGAAGCGGTACAGCCGTCCGTCCAGCTGTGATTCGGTGTAGAGCGGTGTGCTGGAGGCCAGTGGCAGCTCGGCCTCCCGTCCGGGGACCGCCAGCCGCAGCCGCAGCTGGTACGTTCCCGCCGGCAGCCCGGCCAGATCAATGCCGCGTCTGTCCGGGGAGGTGAACTTCGCCAGCTTGTAGTCGCAGGCGGCTTCCTCGTAGTACCTGAACGGGATTGCCGGATCACCGGCCCCGGCCAGCGCGTGCTCCTGCCGGAGGCTGTCGCCGGACAGGACAAGTGCGGCGGCCAGCGAGGAGCGGCTTCGGATGTCGTGTCCGCGCAGGAACCCCACACCCTCCGGGAAGAACACCGACCCGGCCAGCCGCACCCCGGTGAGATTGGCGACGGCGGCGCCGGCCTCCCGCTGCCGCGACAGCAGTTCGTCGCGCGTCTGGGACGGCATCCGGTAGCCGTTGCGCACTCTGCCAAACCGCGGCGGGGTGTTGTCGGCCACGGCGGCCATGATGGAGAGCATCAGCGGCAGGTTGTAGCGGATTTCCCCGGCATGGTCCCAGACCAGGTCTGAGTCCGTCTCGATGTAGTTGAAGTTCGGGTACTTGGCGAACAGCGCTAGCGCCCGGCCGGTCTGCGCCGCGTGCGACTGGTCCTGCCGGGAGCTGAAAAGGTAGATGTTCTTGTCCGTGCCCTGGTCGGCGGCAACGGCGTCCGGAATCAGCGCGTCGAGCACTTCCTGCTCCCGGTCCCCGCCGTCCCCGGTCATGTGCGCAAAGGTCTTGGGCCGGTTCCGCCGGGTGTGCGTGCCGACGTAGATTTGCGGGGCGCAGGCGATGATATTGCCGAAGTTGTACTTGATGCCGTAATACAGTGCGGGGAAACCGCCCTTGGAAATGCCCGCCAGCGTGCACTCCTTGCGGCTCAGGCCCAGCCGCAGCAGTTCCGCGTCGATCAGCGCAATCACCGCATCCTCGACGGCGAAGTTCATGTCACGGCACAGCGTGTAGGCGGGCTGCGGCCCGAACTTGTCTTTAATCCACAGCCAGTTGGCTTGGTTCTCCTGTGTGGACTGACCGTCGAAGTCGTAAGTATCCCGCGGGCGGAGCCCCGTGAACATGACGATCAGGTGGCGCCGGTCCTGCTTGGCTTCGCGCGTCTTGTATTCCACCAGCACGCCATTGTGCAGAAAGTCGTGTTCGCTTTGAGGCATGCCGACGAAGCTACCGCGCCCGGATGAACGCTATGGAAACGTCGCCCGACGGCCGGGTGCGGGATCGAGGTTACTGCCGAACCAGCCTGCGCTTGATCCGGCGCCGGAGCGCCGTCGGCGCGAGGTGCACCATCCGCTTCCGGAACGACGCCGGTCCGGGTGCAGTTTCGTGCAGGGTGGCGCTGGTGGTGCCTTCGGCGTCGGCGGAGCGGACGTGGACGGTGTTGCCGGTGGGGAGGGTGTAGAGTCCGCCGGCGCAGCTGAGGCTGACGGAGGCGTGGTACGTGCCCGGCGGCAGTGCCGAGATGTCGACGCCGGCGCCTTTGCGGGTGCCGAAGTGCGCGCCGGAGTAGTCGCTGAGCGCGTCCCCAAAGACGTTCGGGTCGCCGCGGAATCCGCCGACGGCCAGGGTGAAGGCGTGGATGCCGGCGGGTCCGTGCAGCACCAGGTAGTAGCGGGCGGCCTTGCTGTGGGGGATTTCCACGCCGCGGACGGCGAAATCCCCGTCCAGGTGGACCCGGGGGCCGCGGGCCCAGCTGGTCCGCAGCCGAAAGTAGGCTTCCTGCGGTGCGGTGCCGAGGACCGGCCGCACATCCAGCACGGCGCCGCCGGGCCGGGTGCGGAAGCGGTACAGCCGTCCGTCCAGCTGTGACTCGGTGTAGAGCGGTGTGTTGGAAGCCAGCGGCAGCTCGGCCTCCCGGCCCGGCACCGCCAGCCGCAGCCGCAGCTGGTACGTCCCCGCCGGCAGCCCGGCCAGATCGATGCCCTGGTGCTTGCGTGAGGAGAACCGGGCCAGCCGGTAATTGCAGTAGGCATGCTGGAAGTACCGGAAGGAGATGCCCGCGTCCTCGTTCGCGCCCAGCTCAAACTCATGTCGGGAGTCTTCCCCGCTGAGCACCAGCGAGCTGGCCATCTCCGCCCACTGTCCGGTGGGGTGCCCGCGGAGGAACCCCACGCCCTCGGGGAAGAACATGGAACCGACCAGCCTCGCGCCGGTGAGATTGGCGACGGCGGCGCCGACCTCCCGCTGCCGCGCCAGCACCTCAGTGCCTAGCTGCGGTTCCATCCGGTTGCCGTTGCGCACCGAGCCGAAGCGCGGCGCAACGTTCTCTGCGAGCGCGTAGAGCGTGGCCAGGATCAGCGGCACGTTGTAGCGGGTCACATCGGTGTGCTCGTTAATCAGGTCCGAATCTGTCTCGATGTAGTTAAAGTTCGGATACTTGGCGAACATGGGCAGCGCGGGCACGATTTGCGCCGCGTGGAACTGGTCCCGCGGGGAGCTGAACAGGTAAATGTTCTTCTCCGTCTGCACATCGGCTGCCACGGCATCAGGCAGCAGCCGGTCCAGCTCCTCCAGCTCGGCCTGCCCGCCGCCACCGGTCAGATGCGCAAAGATCTTGGGCCGGTTCCCGCGGGTATGCGTACCGACGTAGATCTGCGGGGCGCTGGCAAGGATATTGCCGAAGTTGTACTTGATGCCCAAGTAAAGCGCAGCGAACCCGCCCTTGGAAAAACCAGCCAACGTGCATTCTTCCCGAGTCAGCCCCAGCCGCTGCAGCTCTGCATCGATCAACGCGACCACTGCCTGCTCGATGGAGAAGTCCATGTGTCGGCACAAGTAGTACGCGTGCTGCCCGTCAAACTTGTCCTTGACCCAGAGCCAGTGCGCCTGGCTGTCGCTGGAAGCCCTGCCGTCAAACTCATAGCTGTCCAGCTGTCCTACGCCCGCAAACATGACGATCAGGTGCCGCCGGTCCAGCTTGGCCGTTCGCCGCTTGTACTGCACCAGCACGCCGCTGTGGACAAAATCCAGCTCTCCGTCTGCCATGCGCCCCAACGCCTCCATCAATGCTCCAAGTACTCGGTCGCACCGAAACTACGTGGCCTTGATGAACGTCAGGCAAACTCGCGGCGATCCCTGGACCGAACCCAGGCTCGGTCCTCCGGTGATCGACTCAGGGCCGCCAGGCGTGCTCACCCGGTGATCGACCAAGGGCAGCCAGGCTCGCTCACCCGGTGACCGACCAAGGGCCGCCAGGCGTGCTCACCCGCTGATCGACCAAGGGCCGCCAGGCCCGCGTGGAGATCTACTCGCTCAAAACAATGTTCAGCGCGTGCGCCTTGCGGGCCGTTCCGTCCACGAGCTCGGCCTGCCAGACTTCCTGCGCCGCCGTCAACAGCGCGGCCGGTGTCTCGGGCGCTTTGCCGCGGCGGGTCAGCAGGTGTCGGGCCAGTTCGCCGCGGGTGTGCTTGGCAAAGTGCGAGACGACTGTGCGCTTGCCGTCGCGTTCCTGGAACACGTTGACCACCACGGTGCGGGCCGGCTCCGGCGTCCAGGCCGCGGCGTAGGTGCTGGAGCGGCAGTCGACCATCAGGTGCCCCTCGGCGTGCGCGTCCAACGCTTTCGGCAGCCGCTTCTTCCAGTACGAGGCCAGCTTTCCGGTTTCCGGCAGACCCACGGCCATGGACAGCCGGTAGGCCGGGATGCTGTCCGCGAAACCGATGGCGCCCCAGAGCGCTGAGATAACGACGACGGCGGCGTCCGCCTTGCGCTTCTGCGTGGCCGTCATGGTGCGGTAACCGAGCGCGTCGTACAGCACGCCGGAGTAGACGGTGTGTGCCGGCGCGGACGGTTCGTCGTGCAGTCGGGTATTGCGCTCCACCTCAGCAGCCAACGACGCGCCGACGCCAAGCTGCGCCAGCGCGTCCGGGCTTTGGCTGATGTGCGCGAGGGCGGCCAGCACTTCCTCCCGTGCCGGATTTAGCTCCGGGAACTGCAGGTCCTGCAGTTCGAACGGACGTCCCTTGGCGGCAGCGGTTTTTCCTTCGGAAGGCGGGAGCAGAATCAGCACCGTAGCAGCCTACCGTCGGACGACGCCGCCGCACGAAAGGCGGGAGCACCACCGTCGTCATGCTGGGAAACCGGCAGAAGCCGCAAGATTACTGGCTGCGGGGGAGCAGGCCGTATCCTGAAGGCGGGACGGGTTGGCTGGGCGATCGCGTCGGACGGGTCTGTGAAGGTTCGTCTGCCGAGGAAAGTCCGGGCTCCGCAGGGCAGGGTGGTGGGTAACGCCCACTCGGGGAAACCCGCAGGCTAGTGCCACAGAAAACAGACCGCCAGGGCTGCCTCGTGCAGCACCTGGTAAGGGTGAAACGGCGGTGTAAGAGACCACCAGCGCGCCGGGCGACCGGGGCGGCTAGGTAAACCCCACCCGGAGCAAGGCCAGACAGGGCACGATCGAGGGCTGCTCGCCCGAGTGTCCGGGTAGGCCGCTTGAGGGCACCGGCAACGGTGCTCCTAGATGGATGATCGCACCCGGCGGCGGGCAACTGCCGCAGGTGACAGAACCCGGCTTATAGGCCAACCCGTCCCCCCTGTTTCCGCCCCCGAGCGTGACTGAAACGCTGATTCAGACGGAAGCAGTCCCGCCGGGTTGGGGTGGCCGACGGGACCGCTTCACTGCGGAACTCCGCAGCAGTGTAGGGGGCTGCGGCGGACTTCGCTACGGCACAGTCTCGCTGTCTTTTATCGCAGTAGGTACCCCCCAAAGTTGGTTAGAGCCATGACGGCATGCCTGAGGTATCAAATGCTGCTCTGCGCTTGATTTCCCGTTCCCTCCGGAGGCAGAGGTTCATTGATGGCAAGCGCAGCGGAAGAAGTTCATCACCTTCTGACGGCGTCAGCGTCTCGGTCGATAGGTATCAACAAGTCGACCGAATGGTGTCAACGCGCGAACGTTAGTAGGGGATTCACATCAGGGCAATTCATCACGGCTCCAAGGGGCTAATGCGCACCGCCGGAACACTTCTGACGTTCGTGGTCCTCATGGGCGCGAGTTTGCCTGCTGTCGCAGCATCCCAGGGTCCAGACAAAACAGTCGCAGAGTCCACAGCAACAGCAAATGGTCGCGAGCAGGCGGGGAATGCCGGATCCGCTCCGCAAACCACTTCGAACCCCGAGGAGGCTCCCGGTTCTTCACAGAGTGGTGAAGATGCAGCCTCAACGCCCGCTAGCCCACAAACCGAACCTACCGCGCCGACCTCCTCAGAAGCCCCTGTAAGTCGTGACCTGCCATCCAACGGCCCGGACAGCGACACCGCAACCGCGGAGCTTCCTGACAACGCGTCAAAACCTCAGCAGGACGAAGCACAGCAAAAGCCGGAGCCTACGCAACCACCGAAGCCTAAGACGCTCACTCTGGCTGAGCCGCAGAAAGATTCGCAACCCGTATCCGAAATACCCGCCGCTGGGCGCACGGCAATAGAAAAGCGGGCCGCGGCACTGGGCCTCGTCGCCGTTGATGATCTTAAATGCGGTCTCGCGGGTAATGGCTGCGTACGGACATATGAGTCGGGTCGCAGAGACGCCAAGAGGTTTGTTATCTACTGGACAGCAAAGACTGGCGCACATGCCGTCGACCTTGGTCACCCGATATACATGGTTTTCAAGGAATCGAACTGGGGAGCCGGCCGGTACGGCTACCCGATCGGAGCAATGAAGGTCTATTCGGACGGAAGTGCCCTCCAGCCGTTCGATAAGGGCACCATTAAGTACTCACCACCTAGAGTCGAAGCTGGCAAGAAGGCATTGGACGCGAAAGCGCGTTTTCTCAAGCTCAGTGCCATCGGTGGCTATAACTGCACGATCGCAGGCGGAGGATGCACCAGGAACTACAAGACCGCCCAGGGCGATCGCTTTGCGGTCTACTGGAAGTCGGGAGCAAAGGCGTGGGGCGTTCAACGCAGTCATCCAATTGGCAAGAAATTTAGTCAGGCCGGCTATCAAGGCGGCAGGCTGAGTTACCCCGTGACCGACATGTACTGCAACGGTTCGGGCAACTGTATTCAGAAGTTCGAGACCGGACATGTGGTCTACTCGCCGGCCACGGGGGCTCAAATAGTGTCCGGCCAGTTCCTCGTGCAGTGGAACAAAGAGGGAAGCTATAAGGGCAAGCTGGGCTATCCTCTGCAGCCCGCTAAATCACGCAGCGGTAAGGCGACCCAGGTCTTCCAAGGCGGTTCCCTCGTTGCACAGACCTCTGGTGCGGCGGTTTTTCCCAAGAATGAGTGCTGGGCGTTAGGTGCAGGGATGACACGGTACAAGCATTCTTATGCAGACCGTGTCTCCCTCACCATTGCCGAGAAGTACGGGACGTACAAGGCCAGTTTTATCAACTGCGTCCGGGTAGGGGCCGTTTACAAGCAGGAATGGAAAACGAGTAAAGCGACAGTGGGTCTCAAAGGGTTTAAGAAACCGGGTGTAGCTTCCGGGCACACCATGCACCGCTGGTCCCCGCAAGGCAGTTTCACTGTCCACGAAGCTTTCGGCGAGGGAAACCCCGGCACCGACCTCATGTACAAGAAATTGAACCAGAATTCCAGGTGGTCCGGCACACTCGGTTCTTCCTACAACAAGTACTACGAAGCCCGGTCCGTCGGCTACGAACGCTGGCCGGACGAGAACATGTGGTTCTACATGCGCCTTCCCAGCGGCGATTACCGCCAGGGCGCCGTGATCGACTACAACCGGGGACCGGGACAGAAGATCAAGCAGGGGGCGGGTTTCGCCATCTTCCTGCATGCCAACCCCGTGCCGACCGCCGGCTGCATCGCACTGGACCTGAAAAACGTCGCCCGCTACTTGAAGACGGCAGACCCGGGTGACCGGATCATCATGGGTGTCAGGAACGACATCTTCAAAGCCTGACCGTTGCGGGCGACGCGCGGTGCTTCCCAGATGGGAACACCGTCCGCCCGACGGCCATCAAGGAGTGGGAAAGCGGGCCTGCCGTTATGGTCTTGTAACGTATTGGCATGACTTCCCAAGCGTCGCAGCGAGACCTTCGACTTGATACGGCCAAGGGACTGCTGATCTTTGCGGTGGTGCTAGGCCACTTCCTCGAAGAAATCGGCTCCTGGAAGGCGGACGGCACTCGGCTGGCGCTTACGGGCATTTATATGTTCCACATGCCTGCATTTGTCTTTCTGGCCGGAGTGACCGCCAAGACAAGCCGGCTGGGCCAACGCATTGGAACGTTCGCTGTCATTCTGGTGGCGTTTCAGACCTTGTACTTTGTCTTCGTCAGCGTGCTGGGCATCGACCGGAACTTTTCCATCGAGAGGCCGTTTTGGATTCTCTGGTTCCTGCTCGGGATGATGTGGTGGCTCTTGCTGCTCCCGGTCGTTACGAGGTTTCCCAAGGCGGCTATTGCCCTGTCCGTAGTTATCGCACTGGTCGTCGGCGCCTTGGACTCGGTCGGCTACACGTTGTCGCTCTCGCGGGCTTTGGTTTTCTTGCCGTTTTTTGTGCTGGGTGCCACTTATGGAAAGCGCATTGTTCGTGCAGTGGGGGAGGCGACCTGGGTGTGGAAAGTCACTGCTCTTGTTGCTGCTTTGGCTGGCTGGCTGCTGGTCTACAGCCAAGACATCCCGCACCAGTGGCTGTATGGCTCTTTCAGTTTCGACAGGCTTGACGTTCCAGATGTCTTGGGTCTGGGCACTAGAGCGGCGCTGCTCCTGATTGCAGCGGTAGCGATCAGTGCGCTGCTCTGCATTGCACCCAACCGGCAGGGGTTCATTGCCCACCTCGGCCGGCACAGCCTTGCGATCTACGTCCTTCACGGGTTCGTTGTCCTTGCCGCGGCGGAGGTGTTGCCTCCCCTCCAGGAGCTGTGGGGGAGTGCAGGAGTCCTCGCGCTGGGGCTAGCGCTGGCAGCGGTCACCACACTGCTGCTGGCTCTTCCGGTCTTTGAGAACGCCATTCGGCGTGCGTCAGGCCAGATAGTGAGGAGCTACTCGGCGGCGGTTGCAGAGCCGAGCGGCGAACGGGTCAATGCTCGCTAACGTGAGGCAGTTCACCTGTAGGCGTACGCCGATGCTGTCAGCAGTCCCTAGAATGGTTAGCAGGTAGGTGTGTCCGACGCCGCTTGAACAAGCGGCCACGGTGCGCAGACCTCAAAGCTTCCCGCCGGCAGTTGGCGGTGGCGTGCCGTTGAAACGGACAGTATTGTCTGGCGAAAGCGGCGTCGTCGTGAAAATCCACGGCGGTTGACAACCGGGCTCGAGGGAGAACCCGGCTGATGTAGGAAGGTAATTCTGTGAACCAGATGTCAGAGTCGGCCCTAGATGCATGGAGCAACCGCCAGGCCCTTGCCGAAGCGATGATCCCGATGATCGGCCGGTTGTACCGAGAAAACAACGTGGTCACCTCCATCCACGGGCGTAGCCTGATTAACCAGTCCGTGGTGGGCATCCTCAAGGCACACCGTTTCGCCCGGCAGATCGATGACGCCGAACTTCCGCTGGAAGAAACCTTCCCGGTGGTCGAGGCGCTGAGCGAGCTGGAACTCGGCGCCGGCTCTGTTGACCTGGCCCGCCTGCTGGCGAAGTTCAAGAGCGAGGCTGCCGGCGCCGACCTGAAGGAGTTTGTCCGTGCTGAGCTGGCGGACATCGTCGGCAAGCACGGCGCGGACGAGCGCACCAGCACCGATGTGGTGCTCTACGGTTTCGGCCGGATCGGCCGCCTGCTGGCCCGCATCCTGGTGGGCCACGCGGGTGGCGGGCACGGACTGCGCCTGCGCGCCGTGGTGGTCCGCAAGGGCAGCGACGACGACCTGATCAAGCGCGCCAGCCTGCTACGCCGCGATTCGGTGCACGGCCCGTTCGACGGCACCATCTCCGTGGACGAAGAGAACAAGACCATTCAGGCGAATGGCACGCTGATCCAGTTCATCTACTCCAACGACCCGGCCTCGGTGGACTACACCCAGTACGGCATCAAGGATGCCATTGTGGTGGACAACACCGGCAAGTGGCGCGATGAAGCCGGGCTGTCCCAGCACCTGCAGTGCCCGGGCGTCTCGCGCGTGGTTCTGACCGCACCGGGCAAGGGCGGCCTGAAGAACATCGTGCACGGCGTAAACCACTCGGACATCACGGACGAAGACAAGATCGTTTCCGCGGCTTCCTGTACCACCAACGCCATTACGCCGGTGCTCAAGGCCCTCAACGACAAGTACGGCATTGCGCACGGCCACGTGGAGACGGTCCACTCCTACACGAACGACCAGAACCTGATCGACAACTTCCACAAGGGCACGCGGCGCGGCCGTTCGGCGGCGCTGAACATGGTGCTGACCGAAACCGGCGCCGCCAAGGCCGTGGCCAAGGCCCTGCCGGAGCTTGAAGGCAAGCTGACCGGCAACGCCATCCGCGTTCCCACTCCGGACGTGTCGATGGCCATCCTGAACCTGAACCTGGAGCAGGACGCCACCAAGGAAGACCTGAACGAGTACCTGCGCGGCATGTCGCTGAACTCGGATCTGCGCAAGCAGATCGACTACGTCAACTCGCCGGAAATCGTCTCCACCGACTTCGTCGGCTCGCGGCGCGCCGGCGTCGTGGACGGCCTGGCGACCATCGCCAACGGCAAGAACGCCGTGCTCTATGTCTGGTACGACAACGAGTTCGGCTACAGCTGCCAGGTGGTCCGCGTGCTGGAGGAGATCGCCGGGGTCAACCCGAAGATCTTCCCGGCCGTGATGGAGCAGGTGGCGGAAACCGTATAACCGGGCGTATCCAGCACTCACGACGGCGGAGGCCGGCGGCAGCGAATGCCGCCGGCCTCCGCTATGGCTTTAAGCCAGACTGCGTTCCTACAATGGCGGCATGGTAGAGATGACGCGATGGGAACGGGCGCAAGCCAACCACAAGGAGGCCCAGCGGCTGCTGAATGCGGCGCAGGATGCCTACGCCCGCGGCGATGTGCCGGAGAAGCGCGTGGGCGAGCTCAAACGGCTGCGCGACATTGCGCTGGAGGACTTGCACCGCTGCGAGAAGGACCACAGGTCCGGCCTTACCGACAGCTGACCTGCCGCGGCCTGCAGCCAGGCTCAGGGATCAGTGGCCGAATGGGTCCGGATCGACGCCGGGCAGCCAGGTGTTGCCGGGGACACCCCAGCCTTCTTTCCTGATGTTTTTGCGGGCCCGCTTGCTCCACCGGTCGTTGAGCCGGTCAATGTACAGCTTGCCGTCCAGATGGTCGTATTCGTGCTGCATCACGCGCGCGAACCAACCCGTTGCCTCGAAGTCCACCGGAGCGCCGTCCGCGTCGAAACCGCGGACCCGCGCCCACTCTGCCCGCTTCAATGGGTAGCTGTGGCCCGGTACGGACAAGCAGCCCTCGTTTTCCTCGTCGGGGTCCGGTTCCGCACCGGAGACCTTGCCGAGCACCAGCGTCGGGTTAACCAGCACGCCCCGGGCCGGGACGTCGTCGTCGTTGGCAAACTCGTAGGTGAAGATCCGCAGGCCAACGCCCACCTGAGGAGCAGCCAGGCCAACGCCGTGCGCTTCGTCCATCGTCTCGAACATGTCCGCTATTAGGGCCCGGAGTTCGTCGTCGAACTTTTCCACCTCGACGGCGCGGCGGTGCAGCACCGGTTCTCCGGTGACGGTGACGGGGCGGACGGTCATTTTTCTCCTTCACTCAGGATGAAGCTTCTGCGGCGGCCTCGACGGAGCTGTGCGCTAGCGGGACATGCAAAGAGCCGTCCCGACGTGCGGGACGGCTCTTTACCTTCCGGCTGCTGCCGGACCTTCGGGGTGAGTAACGGGGATTGAACCCGCGACCTCCTGGACCACAACCAGGCGCTCTGCCAGCTGAGCTATACCCACCATGTGCCCTCTTGTTCCTCCCGACGGGCCCCGCTCAAGCGGTTCCTGCCGGTCTCCAACCAGTAAGGCAACGCAGACCAGTTTACATGCTTTTCATCTGGCTTTTGCCACTTTAGACCATTCCCTGCGGGAAAGTGGTGCACCTAACAATCTAGTCCGCCGGGGTGGCACTGATCTCCGCTGCGATCTTCTTGGCGGTGGCGGAATCCGGGCCGGGGGAGGGCACGAAGACCGCTTGGCGGTAGTAGCGAAGTTCGTTGATGGAATCTTTGATGTCTCCCAGCGCGCGGTGTCCGCCGCTCTTGGCCGGGGACTGGAAATAGGCGCGCGTGAACCAGCGCCGGGACAGTTCCTTAATGGTGGAGACGTCGATGATCCGGTAGTGCAAGTGGTCGATGACGCGCGGCATGTCCCGGGCCAGGAACGTCCGGTCCGTACCGACTGAGTTGCCGGCCAGCTGTGCCTTGCGCGGCTCCGGCACCCACTGTGTGATGTATTCCATCACCTTGTCCTCGGCTTCCGCCATGGTCATGCCGTGCGGGAGTTCGTCCAGCAGTTTGGAGGTGGTGTGCATGGTGCGGACGAAGTCGTTCATCTGGGCCAGGGCCTCCGCGCTGGGCTTGATGACAACATCGACTCCCTCGCCCAAAACGTTGAGTTCCGAGTCGGTGACCAGCACGGCAACCTCGATGAGCGCATCCGCCTCGAGGTCCAGCCCGGTCATTTCGCAGTCGATCCAGACAATGTGTTCGTTAGAGATTGGCACCCGTCAAATGTATCGCGTCCAGGTCTTGCCTCGGGGGACCGGTTCGCAGGGGCGGGCGACTGGCCCGGTGCTAACATGCAGAAAGCACCATCAGCAGCTGCCTGCTGACGCTGCGTCCGCCTGACCGTTCTGAGGCGTGCGGACCCACCGCCGAGACGATGACCGCACCGGACCAGGTGTACCGACCCCGGAGTGATTGGACCGCCGAGACGATGACCGCGCAAAGACCTACGGCCGAGCCTTCCGTACCTCGGGACGGAAGCGACGTTAAGGAGCGGTCCACCCTGAGCATCGTCGAGGGTGCCGTCGGTTCCTTCATGATGTTCCTTGGCTCCCTGGGCGTCGGGTGGCTGGCCTCGGTCTCCGAACTGCGCCGCTGGCCGCTGCTGATCTTCCTGCGGGTGGAACTGGTCGGCGTTATCCTCTCGGTGGTCCTGCTGGCCCTGGGCGGCATGATCCTGGTCCGCGCGTGGCTGCGGCTGGGGCAACAGTTCACCGTCTGGGGTGCCGAGGCACGCCGGGCCACGCTGACCGCGATCGTCGCCTGGGGCGCACCGTTGGCGTTGAGCATCCCGCTGTTCAGCCGCGATGTTTACGCCTACATCGCCCAGGGCAAAGTCATGGTCAACAACCTCAATCCCTATGTGGATGGGTATGACCAGTTGCAGAATTACCTGCAGACCGGCGCCGACGATCTTTGGGCGCGCAGCCCAACTCCGTACGGCCCGATCTTCCTGTGGATGGAAGAGTTCATCGTCTGGCTCAGCGGCGGGCACCCGGAATACTCCATCGTGATGTTTCGGATCCTCGCCATCGCCGGCGCCGCGATGTGCGTCTATTACGGACCCAAACTCGCGGAACTGCACGGGATCAATCCGAACCGTGCGCTCTGGCTGGCCTGCGCGAACCCGCTGTTCCTGACCACCTTCATTGCCAGCATCCACAATGATGCCCTGATGCTCGGGTTGGCGCTGGCCGGACTCTACTACGCGGCGACCCGGCGGGTGTTGCTGGGCATCCTGCTGGTGACACTGTCCATAGGCATTAAGCCGATCACGCTGATCTTTTTGCCCTTTGTCGGGCTGCTGTGGGCGGGCAAGGGCGCTAGTTGGCCGCGCAAATTCGGCTACTGGGCGATGACCGCTGGCCTTTCGTTCGGAATGCTGGCGGTACTGGGCGTCATCAACGGTCTGGGCTTCGGCTGGGTCGGAGCGCTCAGCCAGCAAGGCGCCGGACTGATGATCTGGTACGCGCCGGTGGGCCTGCTGGGAATCGTCCTCGGGCTGATTTCCGGCGGACTGGGGTTCGACGGCGCTGCGGTGCAGTCCGCCGTCTACACGGCCGGGAAAGTCGTGGCAGTGCTGATAGTGCTCTACACCATGTTCCGCGGCAGCTACGACCGAATCGTCCGGCGGTTGGCGCTGGCACTGGCCGCAGTGGTGTTGCTCGGGCCGATGATCCAGCCGTGGTACATCGTCTGGCTGCTGCCGCTCTTCGCCGCCACCGGTATCCGAAATGACTGGCAGGTTCGCACGGTCTACGCGGTGACGTCGTTCCTCATGATCTACGCGATCACGGACCAGCTGGACATCTTCCCGTACATCGAGTTCGACCTCGACACAGCCCGCCTTTTGGCCTGCATTGTGGCGGTCGCCTTCGCCTTGTATCTGGTGTTCTTGGATCCGAAAACCCGCAAACTCTTCCGCAAGAAATACGCTGATGCAGACGACCAACGCCTCTTCTGAGGTGCTGAACTGCATGCGGCAGCTACCTAGGAGACCGTAGGCCCATGACCAACGACGCCGAACACATCATCGCCGCAGACTTTGACGTCACCGACTGGGTTCCGGAACCATACGAAGTCGAAGGGACCAACTCCGATCTGAGCCGCGTGCTCGTGACCAAGGTTTTTGACGGTTTAATCACAGGAACCAGCCGGGCCGAGTTGCTGATGGCTGGCAATGCAACCGGTGCCGGTTACGTCGCCTCCGAAGTCTTCACCGGAACTGTGGACGGCCGTGAAGGCACCATGGTGATCCAACACTGGGGCCTCGCCGAGGGCGAAGCCGCGGCCAGCGACGGCCACATCATCCCGGGTTCTGGCACGGGCGCCCTCGAAGGAATTGTGGGCAAAGCCATCTACGCCCAGGACGCAGCAGGGCAGCACAGCCTTGAACTGCGAGTGTTTTTCCGCGAGGACGAATCTACGGTTCGCAGTTGAATCAACTAAACTCGGTAGGTGCACCGCCGGCCCCTACGGAATGGCGACGCTGCCATCCACGCGTAAGTAAGGGAAACTACCTGGCATGAGCCTTGCCGAATATGCGAGCGAGAACCGCCTCCACCGAGTCGGCGCCCGGCCCTCCCTTTTCCGGTATCTTTCGGAAGCCTGGGCCCGGCGCGACTTTGCCATCGCGATGGCGAGGGGCAAGATTGAGGCCTCCAACCAGCGCAACCGGCTTGGCATGCTCTGGATCTTCATTAAACCCACGCTGAACGCGCTGATGTACGGTGCGATCTTCGGCATACTGCAAGGCGCCAACAGGCCTGAGAACTTCCCGATGTACGTGGTGATCGGTGTTTTCCTCTTCGAGTTCTTTGCCACCTCCATGAACAACGGCGCCAAGTCGATCACAGGAAATGGCGCCTTGGTGCAGTCGCTGGCCTTTCCTCGCATCACGTTGCCCGTCTCTACGGTGATCCAGAATCTGATGACGCTCGTTCCCATGCTCGCGGTGATGTTCATCTACATCCTGATCTTGGGCGCCCCGATCAGTGTGGAATGGCTGCTGATCATTCCGTTGGTTGCTATCTTCACGATCTTCAACTTGGGTGTAGCACTGATCGCCGCCAGACTGACCGTCCATGTCAGAGACCTGACCCAGCTACTCCCGCTCGTCACTCGGATCTTGTTCTACACCTCCGGCGTCCTGTTTGCCATCGACCGAATCCTGAAGCACCATCCCTGGGCTGTCAGGTTTTTCGACTTCCATCCATTGCATGAAATCCTCTCCATTGCCCGAGGGATCCTCATGCCGGGGATGGATTACGATCCGATTTACTGGCTCTACTTTTCCGTCTGGTCGGTGGTGGTCTTCCTAGCCGGAGTCCTGTTCTTTTGGGTAGCGGAGGAGCGTTATGGCCGAGTTGACTAAGACAGGAGAAGAGTTGACCGGCACAGATGCGGCAGCTGAGGGGCGCAAGCCCGTGGTTGTTGTCGACGACCTCCATGTGAAGTACCACGTCCACGCGGGCGGCAAGATGGTCAAAGGGGCCGGACGGTCGCTTCTTCAGCGTGGTGCCAGCAGGGTGCGTACGGTCCATGCCTTGAAGGGGATATCGTTCACTGCCTATGAGAATGAGTCCATCGGAGTGATCGGATCCAACGGATCAGGTAAGTCCACTCTGATGCGGACTCTGGTAGGCCTCACTCCGCCTGCACAGGGCGCTGTCTACGCAACGTCCCGCCCCAATCTGTTGGGCGTCGGTGCTGCCTTGATCCCTGACCTTTCGGGAGAAAAGAACATCCAGCTGGGCGGCCTGGCCCTCGGATTCTCAAAGCAGGAGATCAACGAACTCCGCGACAAAATTGTGGAGTTTGCCGAGCTGGAGGACTTCATCGATCTGCCGATGCGGACTTATTCATCCGGTATGCAGGCACGATTGAAGTTCGCCATTGCCGCTTCGAAACAACACGAGATCCTGATCGTCGACGAAGCCCTCGCCGTGGGAGATCAGCGCTTCCGCGAACGCAGCGAGGCCCGCATCCGCGAGATCCGCGAAAACGCCGGCACCGTATTTCTGGTGTCGCACTCCATGAAATCCATTCTGGATACCTGCAACCGCGTCCTTTGGATCAACAAGGGCGTACTGGAAATGGACGGCGAGCCCAAGGAAGTCGTGGCCGCCTACCGGGAGTCTAGAAAATAGTGGCTTCTGCTTCCGCCCTGCCTCCGTTGGAGGAGTGCCCCGCGGTGTCCTACGTCATGCCGGTCCTCAATGAGGAAGCGCATATCGAGGACGCGGTCCTCAGCATCCTCGGCCAGGAGTACGAGGGGACCAAAGAAGTCGTGCTCGCCTTGGGGCCCTCAACGGATGGCACGAATCGGATCGTCGCCGAACTTCAGGCGAGGGAGCCGCGGCTGCGCAGTGTCATCAGCCCGACCGGCCGGACACCAGCTGGACTTAACCTTGCTCTTCAGGCCTCGAGCCATCCGGTCATCGTCAGGGTGGATGCGCACACCGAACTGGAACCGCATTACACTGCCCGTGCTGTCGAAACGTTACGGCGCACCGGTGCCGCCGATGTCGGGGGCCTGATGGATGCACAGGGCAAGACCGCATTTCAGCGGGCCGTGGCCGCGGCGTATGTCTCCCCGCTGGGACTGGGCGGCGCCGCGTACCATAGCGGTGCGCCGGAAGGACCAGCTGAATCCGCTTATCTGGGTGTTTTCCGGCGTGAGGCCTTCGATGCAGTGGGGCTCTTCGAGGAGAGCCTGTGGCGTGGACAGGACTGGGACATGTGCCTTCGGCTGCGCCAGGCCGGCTACGACGTGTGGTTCGACCCGGAGCTTAAGGTGACGTATTGGCCGCGTGCCAGCTTCGGCAACCTTGTCCGCCAGTTCTACGCGGCCGGGATTTGGCGTGCCGAGCTGGCCAACCGGCACAAAGAGGGCAAGTCCGTCCGGCACTTCTTGCCGCCGCTGCTGGTCGCCGGCTTGGGCCTTGGCACGGCAGCTTCCGGGATCTTGGCTACCGGCTCGGCAACGAGATGGCCCGCAAGCCTACGGGCTCTGGCGGGTGCAGCAGCAGCCATCCCTGCCGTGTACGCGGCGGGCGTGGCCTACGCTTCCGCGAGCATGGCAGGCGATCTCGGCAAGCCCGAGCGCGTTCGGTTGCTGGCCGTGCTGCCTGGCATTCACATCAGCTGGGGGCTGGGCTACCTTCGCGGCCGGCTTTTCGGCGCCGCTGGCACGGTCGACACCAGCCGGAGGAAGTCATGACCGGCACCACCCGCCCGGCCCGTCCCACGCTTGAGCAGCTGCGCGCCGTGGCCCAGCCGCCGGAGGTGCGCAGCCGCAAGAACGCCGAGCACTGGACCGCCGAGCTGTACCTGCGGCACATCTCCATCTACCTGACCAGCGTGCTGGTGCGAACCCCGATCAGCGCCAACGGTGTGACGGGGCTGATGATCCTGTCCGGTTGGGCCATCTCCGCCTGCCTGCTCGTCCCAGGCGTCTGGGGCCCCCTGCTGGCAGTGTTCTTTTCCCAGCTTCAGCTGTACTTCGACTGCAGCGACGGGGAAGTGGCGCGTTGGCGCGGAACCCAAAGCCCCAAGGGCATCTTCCTGGACAAAATCGGCCACTACACCACTGAGGGCCTGATTCCCATCGCCCTGGGTTTGCGTTGCCTCGGGGACCTTGGCCTACTGGGCAGCGATCCTGGACGGGCGTACTTCCTGCTCTTCCTCGGTGCGGTGTTGGCGTTCCTGATCGTGCTGAACAAAGCCCAGAACGAAATGGTGCACGCTTCCCGGGCGCTGGCCGGATTGGACAAGCTGCCGGACACCGCCGCGGCCAAGGCAGTCCCGTCTGGGACGCTGGTCGGACGGCTGCGCCGGTTGGCCCGCTTCCTGCCCTTTCACCGGGTCCTGCATTCGGTGGAAATGAGCCTGCTGATTCTGGCCGCCTCGGTGGTTTCCCTGGTTGCCGGCGTGCCGGTGCTGGGGGAGCGCTGGCTGCTCTACGTGATGGTGCCGGCCGTGCTGCTGGTCAACGTCGGCCACTTCGTGGCCATTATGGCGTCACCAAGGCTGCGAAAGTGAGTGCCCCAATGCCGGACAAAAGTTCGACGGCGCACCGCGACTTCGCTGCGGTGCCAACCTTTGGTGTCGTCATCCTGACGCAGGGCACGCGGCCGGACGAGCTGCAGCGCGGCTTCGCCTCACTGCAATCTCAACGTGGTGTCAGCCTGGACGTGGTCGTCGTCGGCAACGGCTGGAAACCCGAAGGCGTGCCCACAGGCTTCAAGACCCTGCATCTGGAGGAGAACTTGGGTATTCCGGCCGGGCGCAACGCGGGCGTGCCCGAGGTGTCCGGGGAGTTCCTCTTCTTCCTCGACGATGACGCCTGGTTGCCGGACGATGACTTCCTGCTCTGCTGCGCGCGGTTGTTCAGCGACCGGCCCGATATCGGCATGGTCCAGCCCCGGATCGAGGACCCGGAGGATCTTGACGCGCCGCAGCGCTGGATCCCCAGGCTGCGGAAGGGCAGCGCTCATGCATCCAGCAACGTGTTTTCAGTCGTCGAGATGGCCATCGCCATGCGGCGCGACGTGTTCGATCGCACGGATGGCTGGCCGTCAACCTTCTGGTACGCCCACGAGGGGATCGAATTCGCTTGGCGGGTCTGGGACACCGGCTTCCGCACCTGGTATGCGGGGGACCTCCGCGCCGGGCACCCGGTGATTGACCCGCGCCGGCACGAAGAGTTCTTCCGCCTCAACGCGCGTAACCGGGTGTGGTTGGCGCGCCGCAACCTGCGCTGGCCGTTTAGTTGGGTCTATGTAGCATCCTGGACGGTGGTGCAGATCCTCCGCTCGAAGCGCGATCCCGCGCAACTGAAGCCCTGGTTCGCCGGTTGGCGCGCAGGCTGGCAGCAAGACCCTTGGGGGCCAGGGGAGAGCAGGCACAAGCTGAAGTGGTCCACCATCGTCCGGATGGGCGTGTCGGGCCGCTGGCCTGTGCTCTAGCGGTAGTGCCAGCGCTATAGCTAGTCCTGCCCTAAGATGGCATGCAGGCAAAACTGAGGCATATGGAAGAGACGGGAAACACTGGTGGGTAAAACGGTTCTTACCTATGGAACATTCGACTTGTTCCATATTGGTCATTTGAACATCCTCAAGCGGCTGAGCGATTTGGGGGACCGCCTGATCGTTGGTGTGTCCACGGATGAGTTCAATGCAGTCAAGGGCAAGAAACCTGTGGTCCCGTTCGAGCAGCGGATCGAGATCGTGCGCGCCCTCAGATGCGTGGACATGGCCATCCCGGAGCAAAACTGGGAACAAAAGCGTGAGGACATCGAAAAGTACAACGCGGACGTATTCGGCATCGGCGAGGACTGGAAAGGCAAATTTGACGACCTTGAAGACAGGGTAGAGGTCGTCTATCTGCCGCGCACCAGCGGCATCTCTACCACCGAGATGAAGCGCGTCCTGAGCGCCTTCGACGAACGTCACGTCGAAGAGCTTAAGCGCACGCTGGACAGCATCAGCCAGATCGTCAAAGAGCTCAGTTAGGCATGGCCAGTAATACGAGCGAGGCGACGGTTGGCTTCGCCACCGCCCTCAAGACACTCAAAAGCGACACGAAGAGCTTGGGTTCCAATCTCGTCCTTGGCATTCTGGCCGTTGGCGGCTGCGCCTTGGTTCTCGCATCGTCGACTATTCCTCTAGCGTTACTTGGGACAGCAGTTGCCGGATTGGCCTACTCGACCATTCTCTGGCTGAAGCGTGGTTCGCTTCGGCGCGTGGACCGAGGAAGGCTCCTGGCCACCTACGTTTCGTTGCGCGTCGTCCTGGCAGTCACCGCGGCCGGTTTTTATGCCCGTATGGTGCCCGAAGGTGCCGCGTGGAGCTGGGCTGCGCTCGGCCTGACCATCGTCGTCGTACTGCAGGAGCCTGTACTGAAGCGCATTCTGGGCGGAAAGCGGCAGCAGACGGCGAATTTGCCGGGCGCCGCAGTCGCGCCTCGACGGCCCTTCGCGGCTGGTAACCTCACCCGTAACACATTGGCGATCATCGGGCTGGCCGTGGTGCTGGCCGCGTTCCGAGTTCCAGGTTGGATCCTGTTCATCCTGGCGCTGGCGCAGTTGGTTCCTGTATATCGGGTGCTGAAATTCGCCTTCGTCTCGTTGGCCGTGAGCAAGCGAAACTTTGACCGGCTGCCAGACCTCCTGAAAGGCCACAAGCCGGAATTCGCCGTCTACTATGCCGCACTCAAAGGTGCCGAGTACCAGCTGGGCATGTGGCTTCCCTACTTAGAACGTTTGGACCGTCCGTTCGTCGTCATCACCAAGAACCCGGCCACGGTGCCGGTCATCGCACGCCTCACCAGCGCGCCGGTTGTCAACGTGATGGAAGGCGCCGTCGGTGCGCTGGACCGTTTGGTCGTTCCCACACTTCGGGCCGCCTACTACGTCCAGGGGAGCCCCGGCAACGCCGCCTTCCAGCGCTATCGCAAGCTAACCCACATTTGGCTTAACCACGGCGACTCGGACAAGGAAGCCAATTTCCACCCACGGCATGCAACGTATGACAAGCTCTTCGTCTGCGGGGAGCAGGGCGTAGCCCGCTACGCGGCCCACGGCATCGATATTCCGCGGGAGAAGTTCGAATTGGTTGGGCGGCCGCAAGTTGAAAACATCGAATTCCGAGAAAACGCGACCACTCCTGCTTCCCCGACGGTGCTTTATGCTCCCACGTGGCAGGGCGGCCGTCCCAGCACCAGCTACTCGTCCCTGCCTATCGGACCCGACATCGTCAAGGCTCTTCTGGCACGGGGCGCGACGGTGGTCTTCCGGCCACATCCGCTGAGCTACGGAATTCCGGCTGACAAGAAGCAGGTGCTAAAGATCCACGATCTGCTGCGGAAGGATGCCGGAGCTTCCGGGCGCAGGCACGTCTTCGGTCGCGCCGCCGAGAAGGACCTCGACGTGGCGGGTTGCTTCAACCTCTCCGATGCCTTGGTCACCGATGTCTCAAGCATCGCTTCTGAGTATCTGGCCTCGGGCAAGCCGTTCGCGATGGCAGCCATCACCTCCGGCGGTGAGGCGTTCCTGCGGGAGTTCCCGACCGCGCAGGTCGCCTATGTGATCGAGAAAGACCTTTCGACGCTGTCATTGGCTTTGGACGACATGCTCGGTGCCGACCCCTTAGCAGCCCAACGCGCAGAGCGCCGCCGATACTGCTTGGGCGACGTTATCGGTCCGCAGGCGGCGGATCCCTTCTTCGAGGCATCCTTGGCCATTATTGATGGCGTACCGGCCGCCCAATCTTCCGTGTCATAAGGCGCAGCTGCGCGGTCAGGGGTTCTCTTTCGAGAGTTCGCACACTATGATCACGCTGCGCGCGGTTAAAGGTTAATCCATCCCAAACGGTTCCTGGTCCTTGCGCTCCATCGTTCCTCTGGTCAAGCAAGGAAGCATTGTGGCACGACGAATTCTGGCCCTTCTCATCGCACTTTTCTTGACCGGGGGTGCGGTCCAACTGGTGATGCCTGCCGCCCAGGCCGCGGCGCCAACCAAGCCCACGGGGGTGACCGTAACGCAGGTCAACTATGAGAGCTTCGTCTTCCGTTGGAAACCGGTAGCCGGTGCCACCAGCTACACCGGGAAACTGGCGACCAATTCAAAGTTCACCAAGGGCGTCGAGCAGTTCAAGACCAGCAAGACCACCCGCAAGCCAGTCAGCCTGAAGAACTGCACTACTTACTACTTCAAGGTCAGGGCGAACAAGGGCTCGGCATCAAGCAGTTATTCGTCTCCAAAGAAGGTGACTCTGAACTGTTTCTGGCCTCGCGAGTTCTCCACTATCAAGGTTGCGCCCAAGTCCGGATCAAGCATCGCCCTCAGCTGGAAGCGGCCACAGTTCGCCACTCGGTTTGAAATCTGGCGGTCAACCGCCCGGGACTTCAGCGCCGACCTGGTCAAGGTGAAGACCAGCAAAGACTGGTACCTGGACACGGACCTGAAGGCTGCCAAACCGGGCAAGAGCTACTACTACCGGATTTTGGCTTTCAACAAGTCCAACACCAAGAACGTGCGGTACTCGCCGAAGCTTGAGGCTAATTTGAAAGCGTCCGTGCCCCAAGGGCTGAAGGTGGTCAAGACCTCGCCGAACGGGGCTACGCTGAGTTGGAACACCGCGTGGAACGCCCGCCAGTATGAAGTCAGGGCTGCCGCTGACGCTGGCTTCACCAGCAATGTGAGGACCCTGAAGACCACTGATGGCCGCAACCAGTTGACCTTCAACACTCTGGCGTCCGGAAAGAAGTACTACTTCCAGGTCCGGGCCATCAACGGCCTGAAGGAAAACATCGCCCGCAGCACCTACAGCGGGACAGTCTCCGGGACCACGCTCAGGGCAGGTGTTCCCCTGACCGTGATGTCGTTCAACGTCAAGTCGGCCAAGTATGACGACGGCGTGTGCAGCCGCCGCTGGAACACCCGCAAGCCGGCCATCGCGTACACGATCGGCAGCAGCGGTGCGGATGTTGTGGGTGTGCAGGAAGCCTACGCCTCCGATGATTATCCCGGCGGGGATGGGGTCACGCCCCAATGGGAGGACCTTCGTCGGACCCTGGCCCCGAAAGGCTACCAGCGCGCGTTGACCGGAACTGACGGCGTCTACTCTTACAGCCAATGCAAAAAGGACGGATGCTGGAAAGACGAATACAAGCTCGACGGCAACCACATATTCTACAAGACAGCTACGGTGAGGCCCATCGGCCAGGGCGGCAGCATTGTCCTGTCCAACCCGGACGGCCGGGGGAGCGGTTACACCGCCTCGTGGCAGGTCTTCGAAAAGCGCGACGGAAGCGGTGTCCGCTTCGCCGCCGTGGATACACACCTTTACTCATCAGGCATTACCAAGCGGGGCGTGTACGAGGACCGGCGGACCGCCCAAGTCAAAGCAATTCTCAGCGCACTGAAGGATAATCAGGAGTTGGCAGGACTGCCCGTAGTGCTGCTCGGTGACCTGAACTCGCACGGAGACCACAAGCCAGTCACTACATTTCTCGCCGGAGGGTTTGCGGACACCGCCGGACTGGACGTCCCGCAAACCAAGGCCAACTTCAACAGCAGCCACGGGTTCCAGAACCCCCCGCCGAGCACCTTCGGCACCCAGATCGACTACGTCTTGGTCTCCAACGACGTCGCTGTGAAGAAGTGGGAGTTGGTCGCCAACATCGATGCGAAGACAGGCAAGTTTGTAGGAACGATCCCATCCGATCACCATGCAATCAAAGCGGTTGTGACCCTGCCCCGGTAGAGATCGGGGCGATCTGTTGGTCAGCCGCGTTCGCCACGCACGCCCCGAGGCGACCGCGCGGAATGGAAGGACACGTTTGCCTTGGCAAAGTGGCATGTGAATAGCCGGTAAACTGTTCCGGGCGGCGCCCAACGGATTGATTAATTAGGAGTATGTCTTTGTCTCAGCTACGGAACGTTGCAGTTGTACTAGCCGGAGGCGTCGGGTCTCGTGTGGGCCTAAATATTCCCAAGCAGCTGATCAAAATTGCTGGCCGTCCGATCATGGAACACACTCTCGACGTCCTCAATAGCCACCCCGCCATTGACGAGGTCTTGGTCATGATGACTCCTGGATATCTGGACAAGGTGCGAGAGATTGTGAAGCGTAACAACTTTGCGAAGGTCACCCAGATTCTCGAAGGCGCGGACAACCGTAACGACACCACGCAGCGGGCGTTAGCTGCTTTGGACGACGAGGAGTGCAATGTCATCCTTCATGATGCTGTTCGCCCCCTCCTCTCTCCGCGCATAGTTACCGACGTGGTTAGGGCGCTGGATACCCACGGCGCGGTCGATGTCGCCATCCCTTCCGCAGATACCATCATCTCCGTGGCAGGCGCCGAAATTGACGGCTATCCGGTGATAAGTTCGGTCCCGCCACGCGCAATGCTGCGCCGCGGCCAGACCCCCCAGGCGTTCAAGCTCAGCGTCATCCGGTCTGCTTACGCTGAAGCGGCTAAGGACCCGGATTTCGCAGCTACGGATGACTGCACGGTCGTGCTGAAGTACAACTCGGCAGTCCCGGTGGCGGTTGTCCACGGCGACGACCGCAACATGAAGGTCACCGAGCCGATCGATATCTACATCGCGGACAAGCTCTTCCAGCTCACCAGCAACGATGTCCAGGCTCCTTTGAACGAGGAAGGGTACCGGGCAGCGCTGGAGGGGAAGACCGTTGTAGTCTTCGGCGGCTCCTATGGCATCGGCGCCGACATCGCAGCCGTGGCCGCGCGCTATGGGGCAACTGTTAAAACTTTCTCCCGATCCACCACTAAGACCCACGTGAACCGCCGCGAGGACATCGTGGCAGCCCGCGACCAAGTGCTCGCCGAAACCGGACGCATCGACTACGTGGTTAACACCGCAGGGGTACTGCCCCGCGGACTGTTGAGTGAGACTTCCGATGAAACTATTTATGAGTCGACCGAAATCAACTATATTGGCCCGGTCCTGGTTGCTCAGACGTTTTATCCAGAACTGAAGAAGACCGGCGGGTCCCTGCTGCTGTTTACTTCCAGCTCCTACACCCGCGGACGGGCCAGCTACAGTTTGTACAGCTCAGCGAAGGCCGCCACGGTGAACCTGACGCAGGCACTGGCTGACGAATGGTCCGAAGATGGCGTTCGCGTAAACTGCGTCAACCCCGAACGCACGGGGACACCCATGCGCACCAAGGCATTCGGGCAGGAAGACCCGGCTGGTCTGCTTGAATCTGAGACTGTTGCCCAGGCGTCCCTCGACATTCTTATCTCGGAGAAGACGGGCCACGTCGTCGACGTCCGCAAGACTGACCCTCTGTCCGTTGCGTCTCTCGAGTACGAAGCGGAAATCACCAGATAGCCCGCTCCATTGGCTTTGGGACATTTTGAGCAGTAAAGGGATAGACAGAAGTATGGCAGCGAACAAGCATGGAACCGCCCAGGCGACAAGGTTCAGACAAGCACAGCGGCGGTGGACCAAATATGTGCCCAAAGGCATCAGACGCACATACCGTGGGATGTTTCCATACAAGTCTCGCAAGAAAGCCGAACAACCGCTCTTATCCGTCATTGTCCCTGTTTACAATGTCGAGAAATATCTCGCTGACTGTCTTCAAAGCCTGACCAGCCAGTCTTATAAGAATATCGAGATCATCGTGGTAGACGACGGGTCGCCCGATAACTCGTTTTCCATAGCCAGTAAATTCGCGTCGTTAGATCATCGGATCAGAATTGTGCGGCGGGAGAACGGGGGCCTGGGAGCAGCACGGAACACAGGCATTGCAGAGGCGCGCGGCGATTTCATCACATTCGTGGACTCCGACGATGAGATACCTGCGGATGCGTATCAGCAAATGATTGCCTCCGCCATGCTGACCGGGTCTGAAGTCGTCGTTGGTGCGATGGTCCGCAGCCGTAACGGTAAAATCATCACGCCCGAGTGGGTCAAGCTTGTTCACAGCGAGGACCGGCTCGGCATCAATGCGGCTGATTTTCCAGAAATACTTCGCGACTTCTATTCTCCTAACAAGATCTACAGTCGATCTTTTTGGCAGCGTCAAAACTTTGCCTTCCGCGAGGGGGTTCTGTTTGAAGACCAACCGGTCATCACGAACGCGCTCACGGCTGCGCGGTCCATCGACGTTCTGAAGGCAACTACGTATCGCTGGCTCATCCGGGAAGACGGTTCGTCCCTCAGTCAAAATATGTATACGGCAGAGAAGATCCAAGCGAGGCTTCATGCCATCCAGTTGACGAAGACGTATCTAGATGAGCTGGATAAACCGCAGATCATGGCTGCGTGGAAGTGGACGCTGCTGCAGTACCATTTCCCCAATTATCTCGGTCAGGCACGTTCCCTTGATGAGGAAGCCTACGAAGCAGTGCACCAAATGGTCCGCTTCGTAGTTTCGGAAGAGGAACTGCTGGAGCATGAAAAAGTCTCACCGCAGAACCGCGTCCTGATGTACTTGGCACTAACCCAGCCCCGAGCAGTACTCGAGGAATTTCTCAACCGGCGCGGGCGGGACCTGCGGTCCCATCCGGTTGAACATGAGGGTGAAAACGTCTACTCCATCCTCCCGTTTAGCACCGAGCCGGCATACGCAATACCTAGGAGGCTCCTCCGCATTCCACAGGAGGATCTCCAAATTGAGTCAGTCCTTCAGAGGGTAAAGTGGCTGTCACCCGTCAAGCTCGAAGTATCTGGCTGGGCCTACTTGTCGAACACGGATCCAGTGCAGAAGTCGCAGTCAATCCACGTCGTCGTACGCGACGCCGCTCGAGGCGAAGTCGTTCGAGTTCCTGTGGCGCACACTCACAATCCCGAGGCCACCGTGCGGGCCCGGCACCACAGGGTGGATTACAGCGGGACCGCCTTCGATGCGGTGGTGGATCTGACAGATCTGCTTAACTCGCTGCCGGATGTTGACGGGAAAATGGCACGTTGGTCGATTTCCGTGGAGGTGCAGCTCGGATCTTTGGTAGTGGAGAGCCCGTTCGGATCGCGTACTTTGGGCGGATCCACCCAGTCTCTGTCTATGAGCCACACCCACGATCGCGTGGTTCTACGGCCTAAATGGACGCCTGACGTCGGCCTTCAAATCTTCGCCGACCGCCGGGCGGCTGTCGCTCGAAGTGTTCAGGTCCGTAGTTCGATGGTCACCATCCAGTTGGAAAGTCCCTCATCCGAATTCATGCCGATCGTGGCTCAAGTGAGGGCCAAAGACGCAAATCTGGCTCGGTCCTTCGCCATCACTTCCAGTTCGGCCGGGCACTACTCGATCGATCTCGATATGGACGAATTGGTCTCGCTAGGCCTGCCCTTGTACATCTCTCTGGTCGATGCAGCCGGCGTTCGGCGCAAGTTGCATGTAGGGTCAGCCGACTCAATCGCCAATCCAGGTGAGCTGTTTGAGATCACTCGATCGGCAACCGGGGTCATGTACTTGGGCGCGGCCGCGGAGAAGATCAATCTGTCCGGTTGTTCCATCACCGACGATGGCTATTTCATCATCGAAGCCCCCAGAACTTCCGCCAGTGACTCGGGAATCTTCATGGAGCTGGTGTCATCGAAGCTGTCTTCGCGGCCTGTGAGGGCCACTCGCGCTGGCGACAGCATGCGGTGGGCCATCCCGGTTAGCCAAGCGCGGCCAGGCACAGACCGAGTCACCGTGCTTCCGCAAGCGTGGTACCGCTTGGTGGCGTACCGCGTGACGCCGCGCGGAAGCCGCGAGGTCCTGCCGGTGGTGGCTGATCAGGCATTGACAGAGCAAATGCCTCTGCGGCTGGAAGCCGCACGCGTGTACGGACAGCTTCTCAACCGGGGCGGGGCTGTCGGTTTCCAAGTTCAGGCGGCTCTGAAACTAGCTGACCGTTCAATGTACAAGCGGACTCAGTATCAGATGGCTTCTAGAGGGAGCACGCCTCAACTCAAGAACGCTATTTACTTCCAATGCCTCATTGGTGATTGCGCGACCGACAGCCAACTTTCGATCCACAATTATTTACGGGCAAACCATCCTGAGATTGAAACCTATTGGGGAGTTGTGGATTATTCGGTTCCACTACCCGAGGGCGCCATCCCGGTTATTATCCACACCGAGGGCTGGTTCGACGCCTTGGCCACTTGCAAGTACATATGCGTCAATCATGAACTTCCTCCCGCCTACGAAAAGAAGCCCGGACAGGTGGTGGTCCAGACGTACCACGGTCATCCGTTCAAGCTTATGGGGCTGCCGCGGTGGAAATCGCAAAACGTCAGTAACGCACAGCAGGCACGGAATCTGGCAGACAGGGACCGGTGGGATTACCTGCTGTCGCCTAGTCCTGATGCGACGAAGATGTATCGTGAGTGTTTCCCTATCTCAGCGGAGATTGTTGAGGCAGGGCATCCTCGTAATGACGTGCTCGTCTCCGACGAAGTAGATCGACGCAGTGTTGTTCGGAAGCTGCTGGGTATCCGCGATGATCAGACGGCGGTCCTTTACGCGCCCACGTGGAGGGACTACGAGGCGACAAACCCATGGGTGTCCCGGATGGTCGAGCTGCTGAATCCATACGAGCTGGCTGCCACATTGGGCGACGGCTTCGTGGTGCTTCTCCGAGGTCATCCAGCACACCAAAGGCACTCCAGCAGGCCGGTTCATCAGACGGGTGTAGTCGTGGTGACTGATTATCCCGAAATTAACGACTTAATCTTGGCCTCTGATGTCGGTGTATTCGATTATTCATCTATTCGGTTCGATTATTCTGTGACCAAAAAGCCCATGATATTCTTCGTCCCGGATGAGGAAACGTACTTTGCGAAGACACCACCGCTTATCCCATACAGCGAGACCACGCCCGGCCCTCGCGTAGATGACAACGAAGGACTCGCTGAAGCGATCAAATCATTGAACGAGTACTGGGACCGCTACGGTCCGGAGTACGAGGCCTTCCTAGCCCGATTCAACCCGCTGGACGATGGCCGCGCGACCGAGCGGCTCGTCGAGAGGATCTTGGGAGGCGCCACCGGCACCAGGCCGTGATGGCGGAGTCACAGCATTTCTATTTCTGCGCTAGGCGGACGTAAGGCTAAGTACTCGGCGTATTTCAACAGATGCTGGTGATATCGCCAAGGGGCCGCCGGCCAATTGTTCTCTCTACACCTCTATAGGATCAATTATTATGAGTAACGAACAAGTTCGCCGGCTGGTTGTACATACCGCTCCGGTTGTTCTTCCACGAAATAGCGCCTTAGTTCGCCAGCCGCCCCGCCCATTGGAGAAGCGCCAGGCGGAGTATGATAAGCAGTTCGACTCCCACACTCTTTTCTACGATGTGTTTCGAACTGACGGGCGGATCGTATTATCCGGCCCGCCGCTCCTGAACCTGCTTGGTGAGTTTCGCCAGTGTTCGATTACTGATTCGTCTGGCAAGCCTGTGCGCGGAATCTTCCGCGATATAGACCGTACCCAGCAGTCATCTGTCTGGGGGGCTGGCAGCACCGATTTTTTGTCTTTCAGTAGTAGCTCACTAAATTTCACAGCCGCGGTGGGCCCAGACCTTACCCAACTTTGCCTCGACAAGAACGTTCTGTTGACCAAGTCGAAGAATAATAACCTGCTGTGGATTCGCGAGTGGGTTGCCTTTCATGTTTCTGAACAAGGCGTTAACGCCGCGATCATTTATGACAACGGATCGACTGACTATACTCCGCAGGACGTGCTGGAATCGCTTGATGGCATTCCAGGACTGGATGTGGCCATAGTTGTGCACTGGCCGTTTCCCTTTGGTCCGCAAGGCGGTAACTTGATTGGAATTAAGGGTGCGCCGTGGGACTCCGATTTCTGTGAATACGGAATTTTGGAGCACGCAAGGTTTCGCTTCCTGAGTGGGGCCAACGCTGTTATTCAGGCTGATGTGGATGAACTCGTGATTTCCAGTAGGGGAAAGACTGTCTTCGAACTGCTGGAAGAATCGAGCAGTGCAGCCCTGCTGTACTCCGGTCGCTGGATAGAGACTGCCGGAGGACCCCAGGAAGGAATACCGCGATTCTCAGATTACTTGTACTTCAACAGCGGTAGGGGGGCTACCACCATCAAGTGGACTGCGAGCCCGTCGAGGACTGCAACGGCGGACCAATGGAAGACGCACACTATCACCGGAGTCTCGACGTCTAAGACCGATCTCGTACGGCATCGCCACTTTATGGGGATAAGTTCTAATTGGAAGATTAAGCGAACCAACACCGTTCCAATTGATCCAGAAGTGCATATATTGGACGAAGTGCTTCGAGACGCGCTGGCGAAATCGAATGCAAGGCTGGACATGCCTCAGCCGACCCCCGAAAATATGGCTACGAAAGATTCGGGTGCCAACGAGCCGGTTTTGGAGTTGTTGCGCGCGGCAATCCTCACTGACCCTGCTACCTACGGATCCCCCGGGCGCGTATGGTTTTACCGACCTTCGTGTCTTGTGCTCGACTATTCGTGGGAAGGCGAACCTATAGCTTTCGATATGGTGCCAGTTTCCACGGGAATTCGAGTTGTATTCCATGGCAGGACAGCGGCGGCCAAAAAGATTGTGGCTGAACTCATGAGGAAGCATGAGGCCCAGGCGGTAGCAGGTCGTTTCACTTTAGGTGTGCTCGCACTCGACGGCAGCGACGAAGAGGTTGTGCAGGGGGCGAGAGCTATGGTCAGTGGGGCGCTTGGGCTGGTTGACGAACAGGTAACGGAATCCTCCGATATTGTCGGCGCCTTGCCCGCCGGCCTCCAAGACTCGATTAAATCAGTCAACCGCCCAAAGCGACGGATGCCAGGACTGCTCAAACGCTGGTTGTAAACCGCTGCCAACATTCGCGAACCGATTCCAGTTCACCTTTGCTGGCGCAAGCACTTCCTTGACGCTCACGACTCCGAGGTAATGGCTTCCGTGTCCACGGTCGAAGCTGGCACGGTGGCCAGGGCGGGAGCGGCATCGGTGGCCAACACCTGCCTGACCGCGGCCTCGAAGCACTCGGATCGACTGTGGTAGCCGGCTGAATCCTCGCTGTGCGGATTACGGCCGCGCTCTGCACATTCCATCAGCCCGTCCGCATCAGTGGGGGAGCGCAGCAGTTGCGCGGCCCGCAACGACGGATAGCGCTCTACCATGCCGTCAACGGTCTGGGTAATAACGCCAATTGGCTTGTCGGTGACCGTATAGTCCACTAAGACGCTTGAGATATCGGTGACCAGAGCATCCGAACTATTGAACAGTCCTATGAGGTCGGCAGCCCGGGCCTCGCCGGAGGTCATGTGCAGCCCCCCGTGGCGGAGCAACAGTTCGTCCACGGAGGCTACAAGCCTCCGCTCCTCGGGTGACTTGCTGCTGAAGGGGTGCGGCCGGAAGATAATCCGGGCTCCACCTGCAATGAGGCGCTCCATGTAGGGGCCGGCGTGCGCAAGCGAACTGAGAGTTGAAGCGTTGTTGTAGCCAAGCCACGTCGGTGCATAGAGCACAGTGATCGGCTCGTTCGGGCCGCGAGTTCGTGGTCCTCGGTCTGCCCCGCGCAGTTGCGGCCGTCCGACGATGGCGAACTTTTCTTCCGGGATCAGCACGTTGTTGGCATAGTATCGCTCGATGGCGGCCTGTCCTGCGACAAAGATCTTGTCGTACATGGCGTGGACCGGGTGCGCTGATATCTCTTTGTCAGAATCCCCGTGGCCGAGGTAGACATGCGTCAGGTGCCTGTAGCTGACCATGTTGATGTTCGACGCCACGGAATTCACGTAGAAGACCGCGTGGACGGAGGGGGTAATGACTTTGTCCAGTTCTGCGGTGTTCAGGCAGGCGATCAGCGGTGTGCCCGCCAGCGCCGGCCGCTTGTGCAGCGAATCGGCAGCCTCATTGTGTCGAGTGATGACGGCGAAGGGCACTTGGAGTTCCTGCAACGGCCCCAGCCACTGCTCGATCTGGTAGGCACCACCGTCCTTGCGCCCGGTGTATATCAGGAACCGCGGGCCGTAGCTGTCGAGGGCCTGCTGGACGGCGGGCCAGCGTTGGCGGCGTTGGCGAGCTAGCCAGTAGGCGTAGCCTCCGACGCCGGCCATGGCAGCCCCGATGGCTGCTAGCCACAGGATCCACCACAACACGCTCCATCCGGCGTTGAGAATGGCGGCGGTACCGAGCAAGCTGGCACCAGCCAAAACGCTCGGCACCCAAACCTGAGGGGCAGTGGGCAGTTTGACACCGGGCAACCCGTATGCGGTGACGTGGTGAACGGCAAGGACCCGGTGGGTAATCGGAACCAAGACAACACTGAGGGCCGTTCCGATTCCACCTAGCAGCACCCACCCCACCCCAGCGGAGCCTTGTAGCGCGAGCGAGGCGGCGAGGAACCCCGCTCCGGCACCAAGCACCACGGTACCCGCGGTGAGGGGCAGGACGGTACGGAGTGCGCGCCTCACAACGGCCGCCTGGGCGCGTCGATTAGTTCTCTAGCGGTTTTGAGGAAGCCCTCGGCGTAACTACCTGCCGGGAAGTCGCCAAGATAATAGACCCGGGATTCTTCCCGTTGTGCTGCCAATGGGTCATGGATCAGCAGATTGTCCAGCGCTTGGTCCAGGTTCGCCAGGTCCTCCGCGATGACATAGGCGGCCTTGGACGCCGGAGCCTCCGCTTCCAATTCCGCTATGGAACGTCCTACGGAGACGATCGAGAAGGGTTTGCCGGACTGTAAGTAGTCTGACACCATCGCAGAAACGTCGGAGACCATGGCATCAGAGGCGTTGAAACAGTCCACGACGCTCATATCTTGCTCAGCCGCCATCCCATAGACGTGTTGCCGGCCGGTGGCTTGGGTGTCCGCCGCCAAGAGAGCGCCGATCTCGGCGATCCACTTGGCTGCCTCGGGGAAGCGGTAGTTGAACGGGTGGGCGCGGAAAATGACTGTGCAGCCGCGAGCCAGCAGGGCCTCCACGATGCCCCGCCCAGCGGGTAGAGAGTACACCGCTGAGTCCGCGTACGGTCCGCGCCAGGTCGGGGCGTACAGCACCGTCGGGTTGGGTCCAGGCGCACCTTGGCGGCGCTGGATGTCCTCCACCTGGGGTCTTCCGACAATCCTGAATTTCTCCCTAGGAATTGCAACGCCATGGCGGGCGTAACGGTCCACGCCGGCCTGCCCGGCACTAAAAATGTGGTCATAAATGGCATGCACCGGGTTGTAGCAGGCCGGCTTTTCCGAGTCACCGTGGTTGAGCCAGACATGGCGCATTTCGCGTCGCTCAATGAAATGGGTGTTCTTGACCGCGTTGTTGACGTAGAACGCCACCTTCAGGCTAGGTGGTACGACCTCTTCCAAGCTGCGCAGCGTGGGCCTGTGGATGACCGGGGCCTCAGTCAGTGCGGCGATTGCACGCATCATCCTGAGGGTCCGCGTGATGACGATGTAGGGCCGGCCGATCCGGTCTAGGTACGGCAGCCACATGCCCGCCTGGTAGTCGGCGCCGACATTGGAGCCGAAGTACAGGGCGAATTCGGGTGCCAGCCGTTCCGTAGTCTGCGACAGCTGTGCCTCGTGGCGCAGGTTCCGGTGACTGCGCCACCAGCCGGCGCCCAAAACCTTTGTGCTGAAGCCCAGTAGCAGCAAGGCCACTACGACCGCTGTAGCCAGGCCACTGCCGGGGCTGAAGAGGACGGTCACGAAGCCCGCGCCGAGGCCAACAACGCTCAAAACCGCCACGCAGCCACGGGGTAGGATTTCATGGCCCTGCGTATTGATGCCCGGCAGATTGCGAGCATCCAGGCCACGGGGGCGCCAGGCCGTTGCCGCGTACTGCTCCATGGCCGTGGCCGCCAGCCAGCAGAACATGCCTGCCGCTACCCAGCCCGTGGCCCCTGTCCAGCCTGGCGAGCCCAGCTGAAGCAGGAGTGCCAAGACAAGCAAGGCCCGTGGGGCAAGGTCGTTGCCGAGCATGGCGTTCAGCGGTCGGCGGCGTCGGAAGGCCCGGCGGTGGAAGAACAAGGACACAGCCACCGTCGCCAGTCCGGCTGTGCAGACCAGCCACACCGACGCTGTCAGCAAGTACGCGCACCAAGTGACTACCGACCCGGCCGCGGGAAGGATGAAGCGCAGTCCGGCCAACAGTCTGCGGCGTCCAGTAAGCGCGCGGCCACCATCCGCGCCTGCCGTCTCACCATCCTGTGCCAGCGCTTGCACCTCGGATTCGGCGGCTTCTGACGGTACAACCTGGTTGGGGCGCGTCGATGCGACGCTGCGTGCTGCCTCGATGAAGACTTCGGTGTAGCCCTCCACCGGGAAGTCACCTAGATAATCGGAGCGCAGAGCGGACCGGACATCAGCCATCTCGTCGGCTCCCAGCAAAGAGTCCAGAACTTGGTCCACATTGGTTAGACCGCCGTCGAGCACGTAGGAAGCCCTGGCGATCGGGTACTGGCGGACAAAGTCCTCCGGCGCGGCATTGACCGCAACCATGGCGAACGGCTTGCCGGAGTAGAGGTAGTCCGAAACCACGCTCGAGACGTCTGAAACCATAGCGTCCGAGGCGTTGATGCAGTCGACAATGCCTCGGACCGACTCCGCCTCAGCACCCCACAGATGCTTGCGGCCGGTGTCTTGTGCGTCCTCTCGTAGGAGCTCCTGAATATTGCCGATTAGCGCGGCGTCCTCGGGAAAATCGTAGCTGAACGGATGCGGGCGAAAGATCACAGTCGCGCCGCGATCCAGCAGCGAGCGGACAATCTTCTCTCCCACGGGCAGCGAGTGGAAGAAGGTCTCTTCCACATGCCCCCGCCACGTGGGAGCGTACAAGACCACGGGAACATCGCCCCCACTAGGCCGCGCGGGCTGGACGTTTTCCAGTTGCGGGCGGCCGACAATCTGGAACTTGTCGCGTGGAATCGAGACGCCATGCTCGGCGTAGCGACGGGTGGCAGCTTCGCCGGCGGCAAAGATCCGGTCATACATGGCATGGGTGGGGTTGTAGGACGGTGGCTTGTCCGAATCCCCGTGGCCTAAGTAAACGTGGGTGAGTTCATGGAATCTCACCATGGCACCGTTGCCCGAGGACGCGTTGACGTAGAACACAGCATTGACGCTGGGCACCACCACGTCGTCGAGGTCTGCCACCCGTCGGCACATCACCACGGGAGCATCGGTCATCGCGGCCAGAGCCTCGGCGGGCACCATCGCGCGGGTGACAATGACGAACTTCTTCCCGGTGCGCTGCAGATAGGGAAGCCACATGGCCACTTGGTAGGAGGCGTCGTCGGGGCGGGAGGTGTAGATGATGAAGTCGGGGGCATACTGCCGTAGCGCGGCGCCGAGATTCAGGTCGATGGCACGGCTGGCCACTGCCCGCCGGTAGGCGTTCAGTCCGGCCGCTCCAAAGAACCCGAGGGCCGCCACCGTGGCGGCGCTCCAAAGCCAGACCGGCCAACCCAATGCGGCGGTCCCAGCGCCTAGGAACGGCAAGATGAAGGAGCCGATCACATAGATGTGGGCATGGCCCTTCAGCTTCGCCACTGCTGAGACGCCCGGTAGGTGCATGGCGAAGGCCTGCCGCGCGCTTACCGCGCGGAGCAGCAAGGGCTCCAGCAGCACCATGCCCAGGGCAGCACCGGCCGTGAGCGCCACGGTCCAGCGACCTGTAGTCGACGACGCGGCCTGCATCAGGAGCAGGGACGCAGCGGCGAACGCCGCCGTCCGGGGGACGGCGAGGTGCTCCAGTAGCTGGTCGGGCCGCAAGCCGGGCACCGCCAATTGGACGGTACCGGCGGCACCCAACGCCAGGAGCATGCTTGCGGCCAGCCAGTCCGGGCCGCCGGAAGCCGCGACAACAGCGGCGGCGGTGGCGAGCAGTGTTAACCCCAGCCCGTAACCTGCTTCGCCGGCCAGGCCGCGCATCACCCGCCGGGCGCTGGGAAGCGTTTCGGATTCTTCAGCTGATATCAGTGCCATGTCAAGCTTTCACTGGGGGCTGTTGGGGGAATTCTAGGCAACGTGAGGCCATGTGGCGCTCACCCGCGCTGTGCGTGTCGCTTCAAACGGCGGAGCCGGTCCAGCAGTCCGGACAGTCCGTTGCGTTTCGGCAATAGTCGGTTGCGGTCGTGATGCTGCCCGTTTGCTGCCTCAGCGGCTCCGACCGTTGGCTTGTCGCTAGTGGCAGGTCGCTTCAGCGGCGCAAGCGTGCCCTCTGTCAGGATCAAGGGGACCTGCGAGCTGGTTCTTTCGCACTCAAGCTGCAAAACAAACAGGGGGACCGCATAGTCTGCGGTCAAGAGCGCTTTACCAGGAAGCGTAGACGCATCCGGCAGCCGGACGGCCAGCAGACCGTCGGGCAGCAACTCGTGTTCGAGCTGGAGCCGCCCGTGGGCGGTCAGCAGGGCGGCACCACGGAACGTCCCGCTGCTCGTCGGCAGCGTCAGCTTCAGATCGCCGTCGACGGAGCCCGAAATTCTGACCGCCGTGAATTTCGGCTCCTGGCCTTGGCGCACGCTGAGGCTGCCATGGGCTGTGGAGTAGGCCTCCAGATAGGCGGGAGCACCGCCGTCCGGTGGCAAGATCACAACCGCGCTAGCTTGGGCGGTATCTTCGGCGCGGGGATAGGCAGCCCGGGACGAACTCAGCGGTCCGTTGCTGTCGGACAACACCAGGTGCGCGTCCCACACCACCGGGACCTTCGGAGCCTGGGGGAGCAGGTTTGACCCAAGAGCGAATTTCCAGCGCTGGTCTCCCACCGCTTGGCCGGCCACGCTGACCGTGACCGGGGGACTGCTTCGTGTTGTCAACTCCATCGCTGGCGCTTGCAGGGCCAGACCGGCGACCTCTGTCAGCGCGGTTTGCAGGCGGTAGGTGATGGCCAGTCCACTGTCCGTGCCATCCAGTCCATCGAGGCTGTGGCGGAGTTTGCCAGGGTCCGTGACGCGGCGCAGTTCAGCAGGGATCAAAGAGTTAAGCTCCGTGCCGAGGTCGAAGTGCAGCCTGCCATTCTCGGCGACGTAGGACGGTCCCTCCGTCAGCTGGCGGTTGAGGTTTGCCATCTGGGCCACGGTGCCCGTCCGCGCCACGGCCAGCCGCAGCCTGGACCTGTCTTTTGCCGCCGCTAGGTCTTCGGGGCCCATGCTGGGAAGGACTTCCTGCTGGATCCGGCTGAGAAATTCCTTTTGCTCATCGGCGGTGGCGGTCATGAACGGCTTGCCCAGTCCCGGGGCCAAGGTCCTGAAAATCACCCGGTGGAAAAACCTCTGCCTGCGCCGGCCCGGCTCCGTGTGAGCCATGATGATTTCGGCCATCCGGGTGGTGGTCAGCAGTTTGTTCCGCAGTGACTGCCGTTGTTTGGAAACGTTGCCGCCGTCCTCACGCCCACGCAGATGGTAATAGTCGTAGTCCGCCAAGGTGGAGACCTTTGCAGCAGCGAGGTAGCACTGGGCCACGAAGACTTGGTCTTCGCCTTGGACCATGTCTTCCGGGAATTCGACCCCGAGACGGCGTACCAAAGAGGTGCGGAAAAGCTTCCAGGGGGAAAGTGTCCGCCACGCGCCGTCGTCGAGCAGATCGGCGTCGTAGACGGTCTTCAGATAGGTGGCCTGCCGGACCGTCCGATTGTCACCCACGGCAAGCGCCACGACGACGTCGGACCCGTGCTCGCGCGCCGCCGCAACCATCCGTTCCAAGGCTTCCGGGGAAAACCAGTCGTCCGAGTCCAGGAAGAAGACGAACTCGCCGGTGGCAGCGGCCAGGCCGCGGTTGCGGCCCACGCTCGGCCTGCCGGAGTTCTCCTGCCGCAGTGCCATCAGGTTCGGGTGCTCCGCCCGCAGGGACTGCAGGTAGTCCCACGTGCCGTCGGTGGAACCGTCGTCCACCACGATGATCTCGATCTCGGACTGGGGCAACGTCTGGTTGAACACGCTTTCCAGACATTCCTGAAGCAGCGGTTGGCAGTTGTAGGTGGGGGTGACAATGGAAATGGTGGGCGAGTTCACGTGTTGCCTCTACTTGATGCCGGAAAGAAGGCCGGGAAACGCATCCTGCAGCGGGTCCGGGCTGAGCGTGTCGGCGGGCCGCCGGGCCGCCTGGGCCATTTTGACGAAGTCCGTTTCCGCGATCTGATCGGCGGCGACGGTGGCCTCGGCGACCTCATCGCGCGCCAGCACAGTGAAAAAGTCCTCGAACTTGAAGTCGTCTCCGTGCAATGCATGATCCCCGATCCGCAGCCAAGTCCAAGGGACTCCGTAGGCGTGGGCGAGGATAATCCCGTGCAGCGACGACGAAATGCAGTGGCTCGCGTGGGCGATCTGGGCCACCACGCGCTCCAGCCCGTTGCCAACGTTGACCACGTTCAGTTGCGGACCCTTGACGGCGGCGAAATAGGGCTTGTGCGAATAGTGCGGCACAATGGCGATCTTGCCGGCTTGCTTGGATGCTGCCGGTTCCATGAACTTCGGCAGCAGCAGGGCTGGATCCCCGTAGACTTCGGGCACATCCCAGCCGAGTTTGGTGGTGAGTTCGTGTCGGGTCAGCCGTCCCCGCACGGCGTGAATGGCCGCCGGTTTGTTCGGTCCGATCCGACCGGCCTTTTCGGTCCCCAAGGGGTTGATGATCCCGGAGCCCCACAGCTTGTGCCCGGGAACATTCAAGTGCCCCACGACAGATCCGACGGTAAAAAGCGAAGGCTGCTGCGGCTCGGTCCACTTGCTGTTGACCACCGGACGGCCGGTCATGGCATTTACCAGCCACGGGCCGATGGTGTCCCCGAAGTTTGGTTTTTGGTCCCACCAGTAGGTCAGCACATGGCCGCCGGGGACTGGGCGATCCGGAGCCGCCTCGTGCGGCAGGGTTTGCAGCCGGTCGGTCAGCCACTGCATCTTGGCCAGCGTTTCCTGAACGATGCGCGGACGCGCACTGCGCCCACCTAGCCATTGAGCCAGCACATGGCGCTCACCCTTGTCCCGAACCATCGGGGCCTGGCCCACGAGGGAGCTGCGCAGCACGCGTCTGGACAGGGCGTCACGGCCCACCGCCGATAATTCCACTCTGCTGCCCTTCACCCGCAGGTCGAAGGCATAGGCCAGTGCGCCGTCCTTGAAATCCAGGCACACGCAGGTTTCCGAGTGCCTCCGGACCTGGGCCAAGCCGGGCATCGCTGCGGCCCGCTGCCCAAGGCGGCTCTGCAGCGACCGCAGCGGGTCCGGGTCGATTACCCGTCCATAGGCGCGGACCAGCCGCTTTGCCTGGATGCGCAGAGCCGTGACAGCGGAGGGCGTGCCGTTATTCTGCATGGCGGTGTGGTGCTGCCTTTCGCGCGTTACGGTTGCCGGCAGCAGGCAGCGGTAACAATCATGCCTGGCAGGGGTGAGCCGGTCTTTGGTCCAGCGGCCTCAGTGGTGGCCGCCCGTACTTGCCTCCGGCGGTGCGAAGGGCTGGAGGCAAGTACCCATCATATACAGGCTTGGCTGCGGGCACGGGCGGCTGGGCCCGATATCACAACCTGCCGGCCGGCTTGCGCGAGAATAGTCCGCTGTGCTCAAAGCGGGTGCCCGCGAAGAACCAACCCGAGCCGTCCGTCTTGGTCACCAGGAGGTCCGGCTTGCTGTCCTGGTTAAAGTTGCCCACTCCGAGGATCCGGTTGAACTTGTCCCAGCCTTTGGACGCGATTTTCCTCTCGGCAGCGAACCAGCCGTTTGCGGCGGAATACGAGGTGTACCCGGAGAGCAGCCACAGCGAGCCATCACGTTTTCTCGCCACGAGGTCGACGGCTCCGTCCCCGGTGAAGTCCCCGGTGGCGGCCATCGCATCGTAGCTTTGCCAGCCGGAATCTATCCGGGACTTCTTCCCTGTGCCTCCCATGCCGGTGCCTGCGTACAGGTAGGCGGTGCCATCACTTTGGACGGCAACCAGATCCCGTTTGCCGTCGCTGTTGACGTCGCCGGCGCCGAGCAGATGGCTGAACTTGTTCCAGCCACTCTTACCGATACGGACCTTGTTTTGGAACACTTGCTGGCCTGCGGCAGCACGGCCGGTCCCTGGGTAGAGCCAGAGAGATCCCTTCTGCCCGCGTGCCAACACATCGTCCCGGCCGTCGCCGTTGTAGTCGCCGACGCCCACCAAGAGGTTGAACTTGTTCCAGCCACTCGGGCCGATCTTGACGCGGGCGCCGTAGCCGCCATTGCCATTGCCGGCGGCAAACCACAAGGAACCGCTGGGCTTGCGGGCCAACAGGTCGGGATCCCCGTCGCCATTGAGATCGCCCGCCGGGAGCACAAGGTCGTACGTGTGCCAGACGGACTGTCCCGCGCGCACGCGGCTCTTGACTCCTGCGGAGTCCTTCATCTGGGAGCCTGCGAAGAATCCGAGATTGCCGTCGGGAAGGGTGACGACGACGTCGGGCTTGCGGTCGCGGTTGTTATCGCCGAGGCCAAGGATCTGCGTGAACTTCTCCCAGCCCTTGGAGGCGACGCGCGTGGCAGCGGTGAAGGTGCCATCCAGTTTGACGGTCCGGGTACCGCGCAGCACCCAGAGGGAACCGTCGGCCCGGCGGCCCAAGACGTCCGCTTTGCCATCCCCGCTGAAGTCCCCGGGAGCGGCCAGTTGGTTGTAGCCGCCCCAGCCGGACGCCACCTTGGTACGGGATCCGAAGCGGCCGGTGCCGAGGCCGGGGAAGACCCAGGCAGTCCCGTCGGACATCGTCACCAGGACATCCCGCTTGCCGTCCCCGTTCAAATCGCCAGGCACCAGGATGGAATGAAACTTCTCCCAACCTTTCGCGGATATCTCCACTCCCTTCTTGAGGGTGGCGTTGGAGGTGCCCGCCATGAACCACAGGGAGCCATCTGTGTGTCGAGCCAAAACGTCCGGGAGCTTGTCACCGTTCAGGTCCCCGGCACCGACAATTGCATCGTATTTCTGCCAGCCGCCGCTGCTGATTTGGCGTGCCGCGCCGAAACCCCCGCGGCCGTTGCCGGGATAGAGCCACATGGTTCCGTCGCTGCGGCGCGAGAGTAGGTCCCCATTGCCGTCACCGGTCATGTCCCCGGGTGCGGTATTACGCAGCTTGCGGTCGTAAAGGCCGGCGAAGTTTTTAAGATCGGTCCAGCTGCCGCGCCAGACATTGGAGTCGCCCACGAACGGTCCCGTGGAGCTGTACTGCCAAATGTCCCAGCTGGTCCAGCCAGCAGGCAGCGGATCCGGGTAGGCGACCCCGTACTCGGCGATATGCAGCGGATGGTCGCGGAACGCGGTGCTGTTGCCGGTGCACTGGTTCCACCAGCCGGCAGTGGTATAGATCGCCGGGATTCGGCCGGTGCGGGATTTGATGGTGTTGGAGAAATCCTTGATCCAGGCCACCATCCGCTTGGCGCTCATGTTGTAGCAGGTGTTGCCCAGCTTCTTGTACGGGTTGTATTCAATGTCCAGCAGCGGGGGGAGCGTTTTCCCATCGGCCGACCAGGCACCGCCGTTCTTGAGCATGTAGTCCGCTTGTGCCTTTCCGGTGGACACACTGGGAATGGCGAAGTGGTAAGCGCCCCGGATCATGCCCTGCTTATAGGACCCGCCGTACTGCTGGCCAAAGTAGGGATTCAGGTACGTTGTGGCTTCGGTGGCCTTGACATACGCGAAGCGGGCACCGAGGTTCCACTCCGTTTTCCAGCTAACCGTTCCTTGGTGGCTGCTGACGTCGATGCCCTGGATCCCGACTGGCCGCGCTTTGTTGCGGTCCGGCGCAGCAAGCGGTTGTACCGCTGCCATCCGGTCGATGGATAAGGCATCAGCCTCAGGTGCCAGCTCCTGCAGCAGCTTCTGCTCGAGTTGTTCTTGCTGTTCCGGTTTCGCCAGTTCTTGGCGAAGCTGCAGGCCTTGGCCCATCTGGGCGCCGTCTTCTCCCTGCAGGGCCTTCATCAGGCCGTCCAGTTGTTCCTGCGTGAGCTCGTCAACGTCAACCTCGGCCGCAGGATCGAGCAGTGCCTCCATCGTTTCGCTGATGGGTTCTTCGACGGCGGGTTCTCTTGTCTCTTCGGTAGCGGCAGGGGTTGGGTCTTGTTCTGTCGTCGCTGTCTCGACCGGATCAGCCGTAGGTTCCACGAGATTCGTTCCGGTTGGTTCGACGGCAGGTTCGGTTGCTGGCTCTGCGGCCGGTTCAGGCCCGGGGCCTGCGGCGGCCGTGGTGGGGCTGGCACTGCCAGTCGCTGCATCCAACGTGCCTTCCGTGGTGTGTTCCGGTGGCAGCTCGGCGGCTCCAGCGGCTGGCGGAACCATCAGCAAGGTGGAGGAGGCCAATGCCACGGCTGTCAGGGCCGAGACCAACCAGGACGGATTGCGGCGAATGGATGGGGTGCCTGCGGACAAAATGTCGCGATTGCTCATAAAGCTTCTCCAAGGCTTCCATACCGCTGCAGTGCGACAGCGGTAGGAAATGGCTGGGCCGGATTGACGCTTCACCTTAACATCAGGATCCGCGCAAAGCCCGCCCTAACGCAGTGTCGGAGCAGATTTGTACAAAGAATTTACAAACCTCAAGAAAATCCGCTTCCGATGGCCGGGCGCCGCGGGGCTCTTTGGACCCGTTCGGCCGGATGATGATAAGCCCCACGGTCCCTTCCAGCACGACGGCGAAGGGACCGCACGCGGCTCACGAGTGCCGGAGACGCTGCGCAGCCTGGACCACGTTGTACGGTTCCACCAGGACCTGGGTGAGGAACCGGACTGGTCGGCTGACCGTCAGGATGCAGAACACTACGGACCCGGCGAGGAACACCAGCGTGCGGAGCGTCGGCGGTCCCAGCTGCACCAGCGTGGACGCCCCGACAATGGTCAGCAGTGGCAGGTGGAGTAGGTACGGATACATGGTGTGGCGGCCTGCCTCGGCCACCCATGCGCCCACGCGTGAGGGCGCTCCCGGACTGCCGGGCAGCACCAGCATGAAACCCGTTGCCATGGCCGCCCCGACCGCCAGAACCATCAGCCGAACCAGCATGCCCTCGAGGCTGTCGAGGCTGAGCTCCTCGTAGCCGGCGTTGCCGAGGAAGGGTCTGCGCCAGAACTCCTCGCCCTGGACTCCCACGACCACCGCGCCGGCCGCGAGCACAGCAGCACCGGCCAGACGCATTGGCGGGTGCGGGCGCCAGATGGCCACCCGCTCCACGACCCACGGCCCGGCCACGAACAGCGGCAGGAAGATGAAAACCCGGGACAACGAAAGGAAACCGCCAATATCCGGGCTCATCCCCGCCAGCAAGGCCAGGACCAGAGCGATGGGCACTGTGCCGCGCAGTCCACGGAACCAGGGGCCGACCAGCCGCCATGCAGCCAGGGCCACCAGAAACCAGAGGCCGAAGGTCTGCTCTGCGAAGGCCCAGCTGGGCGCCGTGCCTTCGAACCGGTAGTTCACCCCGAAGGCCACAAGCTGGAACAACAGGTACGGCAGCAGCAACTGCCACCAGATCCTCACCAGGTTTCGCCCGTTGGCCTCGGCGCGCCTGGCTCCCCAGCCAGCCAGCAGAATCAAGACGGGGATGTGGAACATGTACACGAAGTTGGACACCATGACGGCGATGCCGCTGCTGCTGCGCAGCAGGCCTGCCGCGTGGCCGGCGACGACCAAGACTATGGCCGCCCAGCGGGCTTGGTCGATCCAGGTTTGGCGGACTTTTACTTCGGTGGCCGGTCCAGCCGGTGAAATCGCACGCGGGCGGTTCGGGTCAGGGGCCAAGGCAGCTACCCTGCCCCGGGGCGGGGAGCCGCCAACGCCTTGCTGATCGGCCGCTCCAGGTACGGGACCAGTGAGGAGGCATAGGTGGCGGTGATGTGGGAACCATCCCGATAGGCAACCACCGAACCGATCGCCGCCGGGCAGACATCGTCAACACAGAAGTACTTGTCCAGGTCCACCCGGCTGATGCCTGGCGTGGACAGCCTGCGGACCGCCTCGTCCAAAGGGTCCATCCAGTGCCAGCTGGACGGCGTCCCTGAGCAGGCGGCGGGGTTGCCGGGGTTCGAGGCGAGGCAGTCGGGGATGTTGCTGATCTTGGTGCCAGGGTAGGGCGGGTCCTTGATCGCCAGCACGCGGGTGCCAGCCGCGGCCCACTGCTTTAGATACGATTCGTAACCGGCGAGCGCGGGTGCTTGGGTGGTGCCCCAGCTCTCGCCCTGGACAGGAACTGACTGGCGTTCGGACGTGATGACCAGGTCGAACTTGGTGCCCTTGGTCTGCTCCATCACCCAGTCCCCGTAGGCCAGGCAGTTCTGCGTCTTGGCCTCGCTGCCCAGCTCCAGCGGGGCGTCGGTCACATTGCAGCGGGATGCCAGAAAAGTGGTGATGGTCCAGCCGTGGCGCTTGGCCAGCGCCTGCAGCGCGGGCAGCCACTGTCCGGCATGGGAATTGCCCACAAGCGCGATTTGCACCGGACCATTGCCGTAACGGCACACCGGCCGGTTCAGGAAATCACTGACCGCCCAACAGCCATCCCGGTAGGCGTCCGGCAGGTCCTTCTTGGCCAGGGAGGGATCCGGCACGAGGGCCGCCTGCGGATCCTGCGGGCACTCCTCGAAGCCCTGTGCTGCGGCGGCCGCACCGATGCACGGTTCCCGGCTCTGTGTCACCGCCTCCAACTGGCTGGCCGCCAGTTGCTGGCGCACGCCAACTTCCGCCAACTGGGCGCTGCCGAGGACCGCCAGCGCTGCCATGCCGACTGCCGCAAAACGGTAGCTGGGCAGCAGCCGGGCCGACGGCAGCGACCGCCGGAATCTGTCTTCGACATAGGTTTTCGTCACTGCCGAGAGAGCCAGTGTGAGAGCAAGAGCCGTCAACTGGGCCGTCAACCCTGCACCCATATAGACAGACAGCAGCACGATCAGCGGCCAATGCCACAAATAGATCGAATAGGACGCATCGCCGAGCCACTGAACCGGGCGCGGCCGCAGAACCCCGGTGGGGGAGTACGTCCGGGTGGATCCGGATAGCACCACGAGCGCGGTGCCCAGCACCGGCAGCAGCGCGGTATAGCTGGGGAAGGGGGTCTGGGTCGAATAGGTAACGCCGGCCAGCACGATAGCCGCCACGCCCGCCCAGCCAAGCGCCGCCGTCGTCGGCTGTGGAAGGCGAGTGGAGGCGAGCGGTGCGAGGGTGGCGACGAAGCCTCCCGCGGCCAGTTCCCAGATTCGCGTTGGGGTGATGAAGTAGGCGCTCGCCGGTTCGGCCGCCGTTTCCAGCACGGAGAAGGCCAGCGAAAGTACTATCACTGCTGCCACCATCCAGCGAACCGCCACCACCGAACGGACGTGGCGTTGACGGGCAGCTGCGAAGACCAGCAGCATGAGCACCGGCCAGCCTAGGTAGAACTGCTCCTCCACCGAGAGGGACCAGAAGTGCTGGACGGGCGTGGGAGCGTCGTCGGCGGCCAAATAGTCCACCGAGCTATTGGCCAGCAGCCAGTTCTGCACATACAGCGCCGAGCCGATGATTTGCCGGGCCGTGTCCTCCCACTGGGTGGGCGGAGCCAGCAGCCGCGAGCCCACCGCCGTGGCGGCGAGCACAACGAAGGCTGCCGGCAGCAGCCGCCGGATGCGCCGGCCCCAGAACTGGAGCAGGTCCCGGCCGGTCCGCGGCCGCTTGCCGAGCAGATGGGCAGTCATCAGGTAGCCCGAGATGACGAAAAAGACGTCCACGCCAACGAAGCCGCCGGCTAGTGCCCCGGGCCAGAGATGGTAGACCACGACCATGGACACGGCGAGCGCCCGCAGGCCCTGGATGTCCTGCCGAAAGCCGGCCCTGCAGGCCGTGCTGCCGGAGTCCTGGTTGGTTCCGGCCGGGGATGTTAGCTGTGCTTTCGTTTTGGCTCCTGACGAAGGTCACGGCCAAGGTGCGGTGTGCCGGTCAGTCTACCCGCCGCTCCCTGCCCGTAACAGGGAGGAACTGCGTCATCTGTACTGGCTGTTCATCCAACTGATCCGGCTCTTCGTCCAACTGCGCAGGTAGCTGACTTCCTTCGGCCAGGAGCCTTTGACGATGTGGTAGTCGCGCAGCTTCTGCTTGACGTTCCACAGCTTGAAGTTTGCCGTTGCCGAATTCTTGACCAGTTTGCTTTGGCTGGCCAGATAGGAATCACTCTTCTTCAGCGAAGCGTAAACCTGCGTCCAGCGCTTGCTGACGGCCTTTCGGAAACCGGGATCGTCATTCAGCCGGTTGAACCAAGTGTCCGCGGACTGCCGTGCGGCGATCTTGAGCGGATCGCGGAGGTACCAGCTGTTCGCGGTTTCCAGCTTGCCACCCCGGTCGGCGTTCCCAGCTGCAATATCAAAGTCCCAGAGCGGACCGAAATACAGCTTTCCATCGGCTTTCTTGTACATGTAAACGCTGGCATACATGTTGCCGTCGAGGGGCTTCATGAGTTCCATGGCGATGTAATAGTCAACGGCTGAGGGAAGGCTGATGTACTTACGCCAGCCTTTAGTGGAGGACTTGAAGTCCTTGCCGAACAGAGCCTTGTCCGCGGCATCGAGGTACCCGTCGATGTATTTGACCTGTGCCGCTGTGATGCCTTTTCCAGTGTCCTTGCCAGCCTCGTCATAGTCGTTTTCGGGTTCCTTGATGCCCACATAGCCGTGTTTGCCGACTGTCACGTTGTGATCGGCTCCTTTACGGAAATCCCACTCGAGGACGTAGCCGCCGGTCTTGTTGGCCGAGCTTGAGTCCAGCTCCGGGACGCTGACCCGGACTGCGTCGCCGGGCTTCTTCTTGGCAGGGTCGGTGACCGCGATCCTCTCGATCAACAGGTAGGAACCGCGGTAGGAACCATTGATGTAGAGGTCCACCGGCTTGGATCTGGGGGTCCAGGCCAGCTTCGTCATCTTCGAGCCAACGAAGCCGGCGAGCGAATTGCGCAGTAGCGACTTGTCATAATGGTTTGCTACCAGAGCCCATTTCTTGCTGCCGCCCATCCCGCACAAATCGACCTTCTTGTCGAGCTTGATCGTGTACGACTTCTTATCGAAGGTCCAGGACGAGTTGCCCCGTCCCTTGGCCGCCGCCAACTGCGACGAGATGGCCTTGCAGCCGGCACCGGCCTTGATGGCAAACTTGCCTTCGAAATAGCGGCTGCGGGTGCTGATCGACTTGCCCTCGTTGGTGTTCAGGTACACCACGGGAAGCCCGGACTTCTTAGTGGCGGTCTTGGCCGCGTACTTGACAATGCCGGTGACCGCTGCGGTGCTGCCGGTGCCGCTTACTGCGCGGTACTCGTGCTTGACCTCCAGCGGGTTGGAGATGCTGAAGGTCGCCTTGCCGCTGGCCTCCTGGGCGCCGGTGGCAACCGTCTTCCATGTCGAAGACGTCACTTCAACGGTCATGGACGTGACGAGCGTTTTCACTTGCAGCTTCACCGCCTGGCCGGTTACAGCCGGAGTGAATTGAGCGGTAGCCTTGGCAGCGGTTCCCGGTCCGCCGTCGACAATGGCCAATGTTGCGGTCGCCGCGTCGGCCTGCGGCAATGAGGGCGGCATCACCACCAGACCGAGCGATAGGGCAACCATTGCGGCAGCAGAAAATAGGCGTTTCATGATTCCCCCGAATCAGCGCGCAACCCCAAGATGCGATAGTGCCCGAACACTACTCCTCAGGCTGCGATAGAACAACACCTCAACACCTCGCGCCAAGCCACCCGTTAACTGGGACAGGACAGCTGCTCCTCGGAGAGGTATTGACTTGGGGCAGCGGCAGGGCCTCAGCCCGCCCGCAGCACCCTCTCGACCGCATCCAGGAAACGTCGGGTCCCAGCCCCCGGTGCCGTGTCGCCGAAATGGTGTTCCACCAGGGCCATCTGCTCTTGTGGCACGGGCCGGGACAGCATGCCGGCGAGGATGCTCGGGATGTTTTCCGCATCTGCGGCGTCCAGTAACGGCACGACGGCGGTGATCCCGCCGTTCTGGATGTCGGCTTCGGGATCCACCGGACGGGTAAGCAGCAGGGGCTTGGCATGCGGCAGCCAGTCCATGGCCACTGCCGAGATGTCGCAAACACAGGCGTCCGCCTCAGCCATTGCAGCGGCCACGTCGGGACGGCTGTCCAGGCAATGTCCCGCCCCGGGATCCTGCTGCTGCGTCTTTTTGATCAGGCCGGTGATGTGGCGCACTGCTGCCCGGTGGGCAGGGACGCGGACGCCGGTGCGCGGGTGCGGGCGGAAGATCAGCCGGTAGCGGGCATCGGCCAGTAGCGCCGTGACCAGGGAGATGCCGTGGCTGTCCGCCGAACCGTAGGACATCGCGGGCCGGTCACCCTCCCACGTGGGGGCATACAGCACCGTGGTCCGGTCGCCGTCGTACACCTTGACGTTCCGTACCGGTGTGTCCAGCTGGGGCCTGCCGATCTCCACCAGCTTGGCGGGGTCCATACCGTGGAGGTGGCCGAGGATGCGCTCGCGGGAGGCGGCGCCGGCGATGAATGCGTAGTCGTAAGCCTTGAGCTGGTTGGATGCCATCGAGATCTTGTCGCTCTCGCCGTGGCTTAGGTGCACGTGACGCGGGCCAGCCAGGCGCAGGACGGTGAAATTGTCCCGGTTGTTGTTCACGTAAAACACCAGCCTGACGCGGTGGGAGGCAATGAAGTCCTCCACCTGACCAATGCCGGTGGTCAGGAACACCGGCAGTGGCGATTCCGGCAGCAGCGCCGCGGCCGTTGTCGGGCGGTGCACCAGCACGGCGGTGGGATGCGTCTTGGCTAGCTCCGCCAGCGGCGCCAGCCATTGCCGGAGCTGGTAGGCGCTGCCGGGATCATCAGCGAAATAGACCACGGCATCGAACCGTTCCGGCGCGCCGGTATTGGCGGCGGCGAGCCGGGTCCGGACCCGTCGTTCCAGCAGCGTTCCTGCGGCACGGTCGCGTGCTAGCTCCAGGGCTCGTCGGGCGGTGGCGGCGATGGTCAAGGGCTTTCCTGCTTTCCGTGGGACTGTTACCAGCCTAGTATTCCTGCTGAGGGGACTACCGGCTCGCTGGGGGGGGGGAGGGAAGCGTATGATCGCTGCAGTGCGGGGCTGGTTCGCACGCACCCTCCCCAGACCGATGGTGCGGGCCCTGTTCAACCTCGTTTACGGCAGGACCGGGATGCAGCGCGGCCTCAAGAGGGCTGCGGACCACACCCGGCTGCGGGTCCAGCGCACCGAGCTGACCGAGGGGGAGGCCGCTGTGTCGGTGGCAGGGGGGCTGCTGCCGGCCCGCTCTGTGTCACGGTTCAGCGCGGTTCAGGCCATTGCGGACAACCGTGCCTTGCTAGCCGGAGCCCTCGAGGCCGCCGGCATCGCCTTCCAGGAAGCATCGCTGCCCGGAGGAGCCCCCACGCTGGACATCGCACCCGAGCAACTGAGGGACGCCGTGGCGGCTGTGGCGCGTGCCTCGGAGGGGAGACCGGTCTATCTGCTCGCCGAAAAGGGGGACGGTCCGCACCCCGTGGCGGACGCCAAGCCGGAGCCGGGTGAGCCGTTGACCTTTTTCGAGGCGCTGGAGGCAGGGGGAGTGGTGCTGGCCGACCAGCGGCACGGTAGTGTCCTGAGCGTGGCCGCGGGTCCGCGCCGGACCCTGCCGTGGTATTCGGACGTCACCTTTCCTATCGACGCCGTCTACACCTGGGTGGACGGCTCCGATCCCGAGTGGGCCGCCGAGAAAGCCGTTGCCTGGCGGGAGGCTTCCGCCCTCGGCGGAGTCGGCGGAAGCCGGTACAGCGAGTACTCCGCGAACGAGGCCCGCTTTCGGCAGCATGACGAACTGCGTTTCTCGCTGCGCTCGCTGGACTATTTCGCACCCTGGGTCAACCACGTCTATCTGGTCACCTCCGGACAGGTCCCGGACTGGTTAAACCTCTCCAACCCACGAATCTCGCTGGTGCACCACCGCGATATCTTTGCGGACCCCGGCGTCCTGCCCACTTTCAACTCGCATGCGATCGAGGCCCAGTTGCACCGCATTCCGGGGCTAAGCGAACATTTCCTCTACCTGAACGACGATGTCTTTTTCGGCCGCTCTGTGGATCCTGATCTGTTCTTCCTCGGTAACGGGCTAACCAAGATGTTCCTGTCCAGCAAAGCTGTAGACTTTGGTCCCGACAGCCCGGAGGACCTACCAGTGGACAGCGCGGCACGCCGGAACCGCGAGCTGCTGGAGACGGCATTCGGCAGGACAATTGCCTATAAATTCCAGCACGTAGCGCACCCGGAGCGGGTCAGCACGTTGGCCCGGATCGAGCAGCAGTTTCCGGACCAGATCCGAGCGACGATAGCGGCGAAGTTCCGCACGCCCGAGGACATCTCGGTAGCTTCCGCGGTTGCACACTACTACGGGTACCTGATCGGCAAAACGGTGCCGGGACGGCTGAGTTACCGCTACTGCGACATCTCTCAGCCCTCCGCACAGGGCAAACTGCTGCGGCTACTCCGCGACCGCAGCTCGGATGTCTTCTGCCTCAACGAAGTTGATAGCACCGGGTTGAACCCGGCGGAGCTAGACCGGATGATGCAGGAGTTCCTCGCCGAGTACTTCCCGGTGCCATGCTCGTTCGAGGTGCAAGGGTGACCGCGCAGTCTTCCCTCCGGAGCCTGCTGCTCTCGGCCCGGCAGCGCGCCGAGCACGTCCTGGACCGCAGCGCGCCCGGCGCCCGGCTGGAGTTGCACCGGCTGGACATCTGCCAGCAGGGCACGCAGTTGGCGGTGGGCGTGAGGCTGTCCGTGGAACTGACTCCGGTCGCCCTGTGGACCAGATCCGGCGAGGAAATGGTTCGTCTTGCCGACCTGAGCCTGGTGGGTCCGGGCACAGGCCTGCCTCCGGCCCCGGGCAACGGCGCCTCGCAACTCGCCGGACACACAGGTCCCGAGTATTCGGCGCTGATCGAGCTCGTGGACTTCCCCGGCGTCGTCGCTCAGCCAGCCGATGACGGCGAGGGCGGCGTCCTGCCGGTGCTGCTCGAACTAAGGGCCGCCGCAGACCGGCTGCCGCGCTACGCATCGAGGATTGAGGCAGAGGACGGGGATTCCCGCGGCTTCGTCTCCGTGGGCAGGTTTCGGCGCACTATGATCGGCCCGCTGCGGCCGGTCACGTCAAGCTCCGGCGCCGTCCTGGCGCTCTATGTAAACCGAAATGGCTTTCTCCGGCTTGCGGTCGACCGGCCGCTCAAGCCCTACCACGCCATCTATGTGGAACGACTCTCGGTGGCCGGCGCCGTCGTCCGGCTCTCCGGGCGGCTGCGCACGCGCCATGGCGAGGTTGTCCGTGCCGAACTCGTGCTCATCGGACGCCGCAGCGGAACCCGGTATGCCGCCCCGGCCCGCGTTGTTCTGGATAGCACCGCGACCCAGCGCAATTTTGGCCTGCGCGAATACCGGCTCTCGGTCCGGCTGGATTTGGCCGCTCTCCCGGATGACGCACTGTCCAAAGACGGCATTCTGGACGCCTGGCTGGAGGTCCACGACCGGGAAGCCCTTCAACCTCACCGAGTGCGGGTCGGCCGCACCCGATACATCGTCCGGAAGCTGACCCGGCCCGGCTGGAAGAACCGCGGCGAGCGCACGCTGTGCATCATTCCGTATTACACCTTCAAAGCGAAGAAGACTTCCTTCCACATTGAGCTGCTGGACACTGATGCCTTCGAGTGCCTGCAGGAGCGCACCCGTGGACGACTACGCGGGGTGCCCCATGGTGGCCAGGCGACGGGCCGGCCGGTATGGCTGGTAGGCGAGCAGCCTTACAAAGCCCAAGACACCGGATTGGCCTTCTTTCAGTACCTGCGCAGCCACCACCCTGAGATCGACGCCTACTACGTCATCGATCCGGATTCCCCGGAGGCCCGAAACCTAGAAGGCTTAGGCCACGTGGTCGCCTATCAGTCCAAGGAACACGTGGAAGTGGCGCTGAAGGCCGAGCGGTTCATTGGCTCGCACCACCCCGACTTCCTCTACCCGACGAGGCTGCCGCAGTTCCATCGTTCGGTGCGGGCCGTGAAGGTCTTCCTGCAGCACGGAGTGATGGGGACCAAATGGATGGTCCCGAACTACGGGCGCAATGCCCCGGGCTTCGAAACGGATCTCTTCTTGGTCAGCTCGGAGCGGGAGAAGGAGTACATCGTCAGCGACTTCGGGTACCGGCCGGAGCAGGTCGCGGTCACGGGCCTGTCCCGCTTCGACACCCTCTTCGCCGGGGACGTTCCAGTCAAGCCGAACCAGATCCTGATCATTCCGACTTGGCGGGACTGGCTGCAGGACCCGGGCCGCTTCGCCGAGTCCGATTACCTGCGCGCCTGGTCCACCTTTCTCCGGGACCCCCGGTTATCCGCTTTAACCGGAAAGTACGGAGCAGAGCTCGTCTTCTGCCTGCATCCCAACATGCAGCAGTACCGCTCCTTCTTCGACGGCGTCCCGGCCCGCGTCATTTCACAAGGGGAAGTCAACGTTCAGTACCTGCTCAAGCAGAGCGCACTGCTGGTCACTGACTACTCCAGCGTGGGATTCGATTTCAGCTTCCTGGATAAACCGGTGATCTACTACCAGTTCGACCGGGAACGTTTCCTTGGTCCGCGGGGGTCTCATTTGGACCTGGACGCGGAACTGCCCGGCCGGATAGCGTTTGACCGTGACAGGCTGCTGGATCTGTTGGAGGAGGCGCTTGGCGCCGGCTGCGTCGTCACCCCCGAATACCAGCAGCGTGCCCGTCGGTTCCTCACGCACAAGGACCAGCAAAACTGCCGCCGCATCTTCGACGCAGTTGTCAGCGCCCGTCCTGCGGCGCCGGGACTGCGCGACGCCGGGGTGCCGGAAATAGTGCAAACCGTCGGCCGTCGCCTCCGTGGCAGCCGGTTCTATTTCCCGGCCATGCGGCGATTGTTCCGCGTGGTGTCCCGCATGCCGGTTTCCGAGGACCTCATCGTGTTCGAGAGCGGGCTGGGCACCCAGTACGCGGACAGCCCCCGCTACCTCTACGAGGAATTGGTGCGGCGCGGGGACCAGCGCCGCAAAGTGTGGATCTATCCCCGGAAATTGCCCGGCAGCTATCCTCGGACCAAGGTGGTGCGCCGGCTTTCGCCCGGCTATTTCTGGTACCTGGCCAGGGCCAAGTATTGGGTGAACAATCAGAGCTTCCCGCACTACCTGCGGCGGCGCCGCAACGGCGAATTCATCCAGACCTGGCACGGCACACCGCTCAAGCGCATGCTGCACGACCTGGAACAGGTCCACGGCCGGGACGAAAACTATCTGGACCGGGTCGACCAAGCAGTCCGGCAATGGAGCGTGCTGCTTTCGCCCAGTTCGTATGCCACACGCGCCTTTCGCAGCGCGTTCGACTACCGCGGGCCGGTGCTGGAGGAAGGCTATCCGCGCAATGACGTGCTGGCGCTGGGCCGCGAAAGCGATGCGGGCAAGGTGATCCGGGAACGGCTGGGCATTCCGCATGGCCGCCGGGTGGTGCTCTACGCACCGACCTTCCGGGACGACCAGTCCACCGGCACAGGGCGGTTCGGCTTTGAGCTGCCGCTGGATCTAGAGGCCTTCCAGCGGCAGTTCGGGGCGGACACCGTGCTCCTGTTGCGCATGCATGTGCTGATCGCCAACCGTGTGGTTATTCCCGAGAGCGTGGCGGGCTGCGTCCGCGACGTATCCGGCTACCCGGAGATCCAGGAACTGTTTCTGGCCAGCGATGTACTGGTCACCGACTATTCATCGGTGCTGTTCGACTATGCGATTCTGCGCCGGCCGATCGTCTTCTTCGCTTATGACCTGGAGCACTACCGGGACACCTTGCGCGGTTTCTACCTCGACTATGGTGCGGACCTCCCCGGGCCGGTGGTCCAAACCCAAGAAGAACTCTTCGACGCGCTGGCCGAGGCGGCTGCCCCGGATCCCGGCCGCGGGCTCCGGCTGGAGGAGTTTGCAGCACGCTTCGCCCCAAAGGATGACGGCGGCGCTGCTCGGCGCGTGGTGGACGCGCTGCTGCCGCCGGTTCTGCCCCGGCAGCATGACGATTCGATGGTCGCCAGCCCGCCGGGCGACGAAGACACCCCGTAGCCGACGCGATCCCCGCCAGTCCAAGCCTCCGTCATTTTCTGGCCGAGACTCCTGCTTAGAACCAGATTGGCGGCACACCGGTCCTCGGCGCGGCCGGCGTATGCGGCACAATCCTCGGGCCGCCCTCCACGCGGCTTGGCGGCTGGACACCTTGCTTGGCAGGTTCGGCGATGATCAGGTCCGCAACCACGGGCATATGGTCGGAGGAATCTGTATCAACCACCGTGGCCCGGCGAGCGGAGATCGGCCCTCTGGTAAGAATGTAATCGATCCGCCGGTCCGGGTCGTCGTAGGGAAAGGTGGGTTCCCCGCTTTTTCCTAGCTCAGCCAGCACATCGTGGAATTCAGTCTTGGCCAAGGCCACCACCCGGGAGAAGGGCTGCGAGTTGAGGTCGCCGACGAAGATCGACGGCTTGGAGGACTGCCGCGTAATCGCCAGGATTTCCTTCATTTCGGCGAGACGCTGTTCCTTGCGCTGGTGGTCCAGATGAGTGTTGTAGAAGCTGATCTTGGTGCCTTTGATGTCAATCACCACCTCCAGCATGCTGCGCTGCTTGGTGGGGCGGTGCTTGTATTTGATGTTGGTCAGCATGTGGTTGCGCGCCGAGAGGATGGGAAACTTGCTCAGCACAACGACTCCGTGCAGGCCCGGCTTTTTGTGCCCTTTTTTCGGCGGTGTCTTGCGGTTGAGCCCGAAAGCAAAATCCATGTGGAGGCGCTTCGCCAGCCACTTCGCCTGGTCTACGTAATCACTCCGGGAGGAGCGGTGCCGGTCTACTTCCTGTAGCCCGACGATCTGTGCCTTGGCGGATTCGATGTCGTCGGCGACGCTCTCCAAGTCGAGGTCGTTATCCTCATCCGTGCCGTGGCGGATATTAAACGTCATGACCCGCACGTCGATCTGTGGCGTTCCGGCGCTACCAGTGCTGCCTCCAGCCGCCTTACTCTGGCCGGGCGGGGTTAGGCCCCAGGCTGGGACGTCAGCGGACAGAAACGAGGGGGTCAAGACGCCGGCGACAAGGAGCATCGCGGACAGGAAAGTCGCCGATTTAGACGGCATAACCAATGTGCGTGTGCGCATGGCTCCACCCGCTTTTCCCCCATTGGCTGCGGGCTGAAGCCGCGGTCCTTTCCACGGAAAGCCGTGCAGACGTCAGCCAGTATGGACCCGTGCATGGGTGCTGTCAACGAAGAGGATTCCGACTCTTCCCTGGGACGGGGCTTGCTTCGGGGGACAGGATGTGGCCATCGAATGGATGCTAGGAGGAATGCGCACGGGCCGCGGAGTCACGTCTGAAAGGACGCGTTAAATACTGCCGCGGCTGGGCGCAGGGAGCGCCCAGCCGCGGGACGTGCTAGCTACTGACCAGTTCCGGCGTCGCCGCCACCAACGGACGGGGCGCCTTGCTCGGCGGGACCGGGTTCCGGGAGCTCGTCCGGCGCCGGGGCCTGAGTCGGTTCCGGGGCAGGCTCGACGGTTTCGCCCGTTGTCGGGGCAGGGGCAGGGGCCGGGACCGGGGCCTGTTCGCTGCCGTTTGAGCTGTCATTTCCCGGCTCTTCAGTTTCCGTTGAGGTCTTTCCGCCGACGGAAGGACCGTCCGTCGACACGGTTTCGTCGGCCGCACCATCTCCGGTCTTCGCTGTGTCCTCGTCCTGCTTGGCCGGCTTGTCCGTTTGATCCGGCGCCTCTTGGTTGCCGGTCAAGGATCCGAGGGTCGTCTTGTGGGCGCTTGAGGCACGGTCGATACCGGTAGCCGACGAAACCAGGCTGGAGATCGGCTGGCTGGTACCAAATTCGACCGCGGTGATGCCGACCATCGCGATGCCGAAAGCCGCGGCGCTGGCGAGGCCGACCTTGACCCACGTCTTAGGGGCGATGCGCTTCCTGGCAGGCTTAGTCGCCGGTTCGATCTCCTCGGACGGAGCGCTGGCGGCCACCTCTTCAATGCCCCGCAAGGCACCCACCCGAGCCTTGGGGATTTTCTTCAGGGCCACAGTGGCGGCGGAACTCAGCGTCCGGGCATAGAGTGCAGCGCCCACCGTGGCGACGATGGAACCAATTGCGGCACCGATCAGCGTTCCGGCGACGCCGAGAAAGGACCCCACTAGTGCGGAGGTCACCGCGGCCAGCGCGGAGCCAATAGTTTGGGTGCCACTTAGTCCGAGAAACGGTTTGGGCTTATCGTTGGCAGCGGAATCGTCAGCCATATTTCGTACCTAGTTCGATCGAGAATATTACGGATAGGTAACGATACCTGTATGAAGCCGGTTCCCGGCACGCCTGGCCTTTAACTGAGATGCTGCTCACTCCAGGGCGTTCCCACTCGGCCACAGTGTCACCCCGCCACTCGCCAGGCACGCGCCGACGCCGCGTATTCGGCTCGGGGGCCTTCGTGCCTGAACGGAAGAAGACGACACCAAAGGTCGCCTACCTCCCGCAGGAACAACCGACTGCTGCGGGGATGAGCCCGGCATGACTCGCTCATTTCCACGGGTCAGCTCGCCCAGCGATGGGGGAGGCGTCCCGAGCGGATCATAGGGCAGGCGAGAGCCGGCGGAATCCCTGGAGCATGGAAGCTCGGGCACGTCTGGCGCTTCATTGAAGCAGACATCGCAGCATACGAATATTGCAGAAAACAGGCAGCATCTTCGACCTCTCAGATGGCGCACAGCGGCACCGCAAAGAATCATAGGAGTGGACGCCCCCATGCCTGAGTGGAATCAGATGCCCCAAAAGCTTGCTTACACTTTCGAGGAAGCCGCCTACCAGTCCGGCTACAGCATCCGCACGCTGAAGCAGCATGTTGCAGACGGCAATCTGCTGGCCAGCTATGCGAATACTAAAGGCGTCATCCGCCACGAAGACTTGGCCGAATGGCTGGATAATCTGCCCGCGGAGTCCTGCTGATGCCCGAGTGGAAGGACTACCAGCACGCGAACTGCTGTCCATGCCACACCACGCGCCAGCTCGCCTACACCGTAGACCAGGCAGCAGTCAGGGTCGGCTGCAGCCCCGAGATGCTGCGCGCACAGATCAAGCATGGATACCTCATTGCACGTTACGTAAACACAAAGGCGCTCATCGAACACGACGAACTAGTGGGATGGCTTAGCCACCTGCCCACGGAAACCCGCTAATACCGCTTGCCGCCTTGGGCCCACCAGGTAGAGGCTATGGATTATGGGGGAGTGGATACTGCAGCGTCCAGCAAGCGATTCCCCGAAGAGGGTCTGTCGTGTGCATAGTATTACGACGATGAGATTGAGGTTCTACGGCCGCAGCACAAGCACAGAGGCCAAGAAGTTCGGGACGAGTACACCCTGAAGGTGATGCGTAAGTGGGTGAAAGAAACCTGCGATTAGCAGTCATGTATCAGGGGTTGTACCAGTAGACTGCGATCCGGACATGCGGGCGGGTGTCCTAATAGTCGTCACTGCCCGGTTGGGGGAACCTTGGCGTCAATTGCATCTTCTTCGTCTAAAGCTTTGACCGCGTTCAGTTCGCTGGTTGCCGCGGTCATGGTGCTCTCAGTGCTCCTTGCCGGAGCTCCACCGGCCCTGGCCATTGGAGGCGAAGCTCTCATTCAAGGCACCGTCACCGACGGCGGCGGCACGCCTCTCAAGGATATTCAGATCGTAGTCTTTGCGCCGGAAGCGCCGGAAGCAGGGCCGGAGTTCCATACCGTCGCCAGCGCCATGACCGGCACGGACGGCCGATTCAGCCTGTCTGTTTACGAAGCTGCGGACTTAAAAATCCAGTTCAGTGACCCTGGCAGCCATCTCCGGCTTGCAGGCACCTACATTACTGAGTGGTACCACGATGCGCGTGACAGTTCCACTGCGGTCCCGGTGGCTGTAGCGGGCGGCCAAATCCTTAAGCTCGGACAAGTAACGCTTGAAAAATTAGTCTTGGGCAAGGTCACCAACGCCGTTGTGCCAAGCATCATCGGCACCCCCCGCGCCGGTTTCACTCTGAGCGTGGCACCTGGCGAGTGGGACCCAGAGCCCAGCCAATACACGTACGAGTGGTACCGCGACGGCAAGTCGATGGGCTACGGAGGTTCATCCCTTCAGATCCATCCCTCCTACGCTGGCAGCGTCTACAGCGCTAAAGTCACCGCGGCGAAAGCGGGGTACGACGCGGCTACTGCGGGCTCTGCCAACGTGTTCGTCCCGATCGAGGAGATCTACCCTGTACCGGCCATTTCGGGCACACCGAAGGTAGGTCAGACATTGAGTGTTGCTCCCAAAATTGGTGCCACGATAGGAAACGGCATCGGCCGGCGGACGATCCAGTGGTACAGGTCTGGAACGCCGATCAGCGGCGCCACGGCCGACTCGTATCGGGCAACGGCAGACGATCTCGGCCACGCCTTGTCGGCAAAGATCACTGTGACCCAAAACGGCTACAACCCCGTATCGGCTACCGCTCCGGCCACCGCAGCCGTAACGATGGGCACGCTCACTCAGACCGGGCATTACGTTCACGGAGACAGTGTGTTTGGCGCCACGCTCACCGCTCACCCGGGCACTTGGACTCCAGGAACCACGCTGACATACCAGTGGTACCGGTCCGGGGCCGAAATACTGAATGCGGTCAGCCAGACATACAAGCCTTCCCTTGCCGATTTGGGGAAACGGATTACCGTCAGGATCTCCGGGTCCCAGGCCGGCTACGGCCCCACCTCCGTGGTGGCGACATTGGGATCAGTGGTCCATCCGGGCACATTGGATACCAAGCCTTATCAGACGATCACCGGAACAAAGAGGGTCGGCAATACGCTGACAGCCCGCGTTGACGGCTGGACACCCGGCGCGAAGCTGACATACCAGTGGTACCGGTCTGTCACCCAGCCCAGTAAATGGGCGCATCGACCTATCAAGGGCGCGACTGGCAAGACATACAAACTCACAGCAGCGGACGCGGGACACAACGTCTTGGTTTGGGTCGGCGCGTCCAAAGCCGGTTACTACAACTCCGGCCGCCATTCCTTCACCACGTCCACGATCGCGAAGGGTTCCCTCGCGACCAAAAAGCCGACAATCACGGGCACCCAAAAGGTCGGCCGCACTCTCACCGCAAAGGCCGGCGCCTGGACTTCCGGCACGACCTTCAAGTACCAGTGGTACCGTTCCGGCAAGGCGATCAAGGGCGCGGACAACCGGACCTACAAGCTCACCAAGAGCGACAGGTCCCGCAGCATCAAGGTCCGGGTCACCGGCTCGAAGACTGGCTATTATGCATCTGCGCGGTACTCAACCACCCATCGGATTAAGTAGCAGCCGGCGCAAGATCTGCTCTGAGGGGACTCAATTCGTGCGGTTCGCCTCGCACACGTTTTTTGAGGCTGGCCCTGTTCCTAAGCATCCCAACCGGGTGTAGCGTTGTGCCTCCGGCGAGGTCTACTTGGGGTAGGGGAAACCGGCTTGGGAAGGAAACAGCCCCGCCTGTTGGGGGGATCGGCGGGGCTGTTCCTTCGCGAAGCGCCTAGAGCCGCACCAGGTCATGGGGATATCCGGGGCACGAAATCGTAAGGCCGCTTGCAATAGTGTGGCACGGCTGCTTCGGTTAATCGAGTCAACTCCCCGTGGCGCCCCGTCCAATTAGTCGATGATGTCGTAGGGGTGGCGCCAGGATGATTCTGCGCGGGTGATCCGACGTACGGCGGTGGCCGGCACCCAACGGGTCTGCATCTTGATCGATTATCTATCATGAGTAGGCTCCGAAAGACCGCAACGAAGCGTGCGCGACACGCACGTCATCCGCTCCTTGCCCAACATCGTGCCCTGCGAAGACTACGCTCGGTCTCAGCTGCTCCATCGGGGAGCGGCATTATTAGTTCCAATCGGAGGGACACCATGTTGAGTCGTATCGCGCAAGAATTCGCTGCTGAGATTGCGAATCACGACTGGTCGGATGCACCGTACCGCGCCGACCGAGCCGGCCACCAGCGTCTCAAGGACAGCAAGGCTGGGAAAGACATCCTTGAGGAATCTGAGACTGACCTCGTCAAAATGAACGTGATGTGGGTAGCAGCTCAAGTTCTCATGCACGCAGACCCGAACATGGATATTCATGAGTTCGCGGTCGCGTGCGGCTTGCCCCGTCGCCTCACACATAACAAAGATGGGCGCCCTAGCGGAGCTCTTCTTGCCGGGATTCGGCACACACAGGACGGCATCGCTCGGCCTGGCTCCTTGGAATAAGCAATGCAAAAAAGCGCCCGCCACCAGTATTGGTGGCGGGCGCTTTGAATTAGCAAACTACTCGGCTACAACCTTGTTCTTGTTGGGTGTCGCGTAGACGGCAGCAGCGGTGATCACGGTTGCACAGGCTGCGGTTACCCATTCGCCGGACGTGATCGGTTCCCCGCCTGCTGATGCTTCGGTGACTGCGCTGGTGAGGATTACGGCGCCGGGTGCGATGAAGGCGACGACGGCCTTGAAGTAGGGGGCGATGGCGTTCATGCTTTGTCTTTCCCTTGGACGGTACGTTGACTTCTACAAGGTCGGCCATGGCTTCTCGGACGGCTGCGTTGATTTGTTCTTCGGTGCGGCCGGCGCGGGCGAAGGCGCGGACTTCACGGAGCATCTGGTCAAGCCACCGGAGTTGGGTCGCCTGGGTGATCTGTTGTTCCTTGCCGTCCGATCCCTTGACGTTGGCGGTGAGCTTGCCCCGCAGCGCGTACTTGCTGATCAGGTCGGCAATGTCCTCGCGCAGGGCCTGATGCAGCGCCTTGTGCTTGGCGTCGATGTACTCTTTGATTTCTTTGACTTCTGCGGTTGACAACGTGTCCTCCTTGATGGGTTTGATGGTCGCACCGGATGCGGCGCTGACGGTGGCTGGTTTGTTGCTGACCAGTACGGGCTTGGTGCGGTCGTACCAGCCGTTGCGGAGGTTAGGGTTCTTGGGGATGACCTCGAAGTGGAGGTGTGGGCCGCTGACCATGCCGGTGCCGCCGATCTTCCCGACGACTTGCCCAGCCTTCACTCGCTGCCCGACCTTGACCATGTTGTTGTCGTTGAGGTGCGCGTAAACGGTGTAGAAGCTGCCGTGGTCGATCATCGTGACGATGCCACCCTCTGAGATCCACGGATGCGTGTTGCCCCAGTCGGCCCACGTCACCAACCCGCCGCCGGCTGCATAGGCGTTGTTGTCAGGCCACTGCGCGTAATCTAAGCCATTGTGCCCGTTCCAACCGAGCTTCTGTTGGTAGAACCCCTGCGGATAGTGCACTCCGTTAAAGTAGTAAAACTCCGCCGCCCAACCCTGAGTCACCGGGTTGTTCGACGGTGCATAGAGCTTCGTCATGCGGACACGGTCCTTCGGGTTGGCTGGATTCGGGGTGTTCGATGCGCCACGCCCGGATCTGCTTGCTGATGATGGTGTAGGTGTTGAGCGCGATGGCGACGGCCACGAGCCCGCTCACGGCTGCTTCAGCCCATTCAGCTTGCTGCTTTGTGAGCGCTTCGATGAGGAAGAATCCAGCCAGGATGAACAGGCTGAAGAACAAGGCCATGTACGCTTTGCTGGCCCGGTGCAACCACCAGCGGGCGACCACCGTGTAAGCGCCCATCGTAAAGGCAGACAGGGTGAAGACGGTGAGAATTAGGATGCCTTCGATCATGTTCGTTTCTCTCTATAGAGTCCTTCCAGGGATTCACCGAAGTGGTTTCGTTCCCTGATCTGGTGAAGTTTCTGGGTGAGGGTCAAAGCTTCTTGGTGTTCTTCCACAGCCGCCTTGTGTTCGATGTCGGCTTGGATTTTCGCTGCCAACACGTCTGGCGAGGGTGCGTTGGGTTTCCGCTGGAGCCACTTCATTCGTCATCACCGGCCTTTATCTGCAGCTCGGTCATAACCTTTGCCACCGTCTCGCCGACGCCCCCCGCTAGGAGTCTGTTGGTTTCGGTTAGCTGGCTGATCGTGAGGTCTTTTTTGTCTGAGACTTCCCGCCAATACTTGTGTTCTCCTGCTCGGCGCGGACCCTTCCGATGGGTACGACGCGCTCGAAATAGAGCAGGAGTACGAGCAGGATGTAGAGACCCACGGGGGTAAGGGTTTCCACGCTTATCGGGATGCCGTCGATCATGCATTTCCCCCTATGGGTGTTACGTGGTCGAGATGTTCGCGAATAGTGAGAGTTGATAAGCTCGCGGTTAAACGTCTAATGCTCTGCGGTGCTCTCTTAGCCGGGCAAACAATTCAAGGAAGAGCAAAGTGGCTGTATTTTTGCGCGGCGAGGAAGTCGCCGATTACACCGATGACAACGGCAACCGCATCATCGGTAAACCACTCACGAACGGCGCTTCGGTGGTGGAGTTCGGCGCGAAGAACTGCACGCTCATCATTGGCGAGCGTGTCGGCTTCTACGGGCTTGTAAATTTTTTCCGTGACAACGCCACCGTGGTCATTGGCAACAGGTCCTCGTTCCGTGGCCGCATGAGCCTTGGCTTGGATTGCCGGATCAACTACGGCGAGGACATCTACTGTGGCCCGGACCTCCAGATCAATACTGCCGAAGGCGCCTCTGTCACCCTCGGAAACGACCTGCTGATTGGTCCGAACTGCCGGTTCAAGGGCGACGACTCACACCCGATCTATGACGGCGTGACGGGGGAGCGGATTAACCCGTCCCAGTCGATCACCATTGGAAACCACGTGTGGTTCGGACAAGAGGTGTTCCTCATGCCCGGCGCGCAGATCGGTGACGGCAGCATGATCGGGGCGCGTGCAATGGTCACCGGCTCCCGGCCCATCCCGCCACACTCGCTCGCGGTCGGAATGCCAGCCAAGCCAGTCCGGTCGAAGATCAACTGGGTTCGTAAGCACATCCAGCGGGACGCAAACCTGCCGGAAACAGTAGAACCGATCTTTCCGCAGGAACCTGCGGTGGAGGTCACGCGCCGTCGGCCACGTTGGGCGTCAGCCCTGCTTGGCACGTTCCGATGACAGCGCTCGCACCTAAACCTCGCGACCACCGCCTCGACGCAACAAAGGGCGTCCTGATTGTTCTGGTGGTCCTTGGCCACTTGCTTGAGCAGACGAATTTCTGGGAAGCCAGCAGCACCCGCCTGCCGCTAACTGCGATCTACCTGTTTCACATGCCAGCGTTCGTGTTCCTTGCCGGAGTCACCGCGAAAACGTCGCGGCTACTTGAGCGGGCCGGGACACTGCTAGTTCTGCTGCTGACGTTCCAGAGCTTGTACTGGGTATTCGATGCGGTGATTGACAGCCTGCACCAGTTCGGCCCCTTTCCGTTTTGGGTGCTCTGGTTCCTGTTGGCGATGATCTATTGGCAGCTGCTGTTACCGGTCGTCCTGCGGTTCCCGAAGTCGTCGATGATTCTGTCCGTCACAGCTGCGTGCTGCTCCGGGGCAGTCGACTCGATCGATAACGATATGGCCGTTTCACGGGCCTTGGTGTTCCTGCCGTTCTATGTGGCTGGAGCACTCTATGGGCGGCAGGCCCTCGCTCTGGCAGGCAGGGCATCTATTGCCATGAGGGCCGGTCTAGTGGTGGCGTCCGCCGCCGTGGTCTGGTTCGTGTTCAGTCAGCACCTAAATCCGCGCTGGTTCTTCGGCAACAGGTCCTTCCTCGGGTTGGACGTTGGCATCGCTGAGGGGATCGCCACCCGCGCCGGCCTGCTAACGGTTGCCGCGCTGCTGACGTTCACTCTGTTGTGCCTTGTGCGCAACAGGCAAGGTGCTTCCTCAATGGTTGGCCTGCGCAGCCTCGCGGTGTATCTGGGGCACCTCTTCGTGGTCATGGCCGTTACCCCGCTACTGCCCCTGGTCTGGGACGAAGCGGGCCGCACCGCGGCATTGGCCAACTGCGTGCTGTTCACGGTGCTGATCGTTGTGGCGTGCAGCCATCCGGCCTTGGATAAGGTAATCCGGTCTTACAGCGGTGGCGTCGTCCGGAAAGTAGCAGCACCGTTCGGCCGCCGAGAGCCGGCGAGTGCAGGCTCTCGGCGAGCCGACTAGGCGCGGGACAGATTTACATCGAACTACCCGTGCCCGCAAGCAACCGGAGATGGTAACTCGCGGGCTTCCGGGCCGCTAGGAGATCGTGATTTTCTTGATGGTGAATGCCGCGCTGGTGTCGGATGAGAAGAACGCCGCCGCGTGCAGGTAGCCGCCCCGGTACTGCGAGTCCGTGAACGTGGTCTTACCCTGCGGGACACCACCAACTACCTGACTGATTGACACAGTTGTTGGGGTGACTTCGATCCGCCCGTAAAGAGTTCCGTTGGCGGCAATGACAGGCCCGCCAGATACCGTCTCCGCACGCTTGATAGACGAACCGCTGACCCACTGCCAGATTGACAGGTTACCGGTGCGCTGCGCGATGAAGCACAAGTAGCCGGTCGGGTTCGCTTCCGCGTTCTTCCACGACCAGTCCTGTTGGGCGCAAATGTTGAACCCGAACCACGGGGCCGCAACATCCGGTCCTTCAAGCTCGACCTCGAAATCCATCGTGAAGGTTTAACTTCCGGAAGCAGTGGCGTTCCGCCCGCGATGAGATTGGTTTTCAGTGGGTCACTCCGCACACCTTCCGCAAGTCCGTGGGAACCCTGCTGGCCAACACCGAGGGCATGGCGTCGGCATCCGCCCAGCTGGGCCACTCCAGCGAGCAGATGACAAGCCGGCACTACGTGCAGAAGACCCACGAGGCGCCAGACATGACGGCAATCCTTGCAGTTATCGGTGGTCGTCCCTGATGGTTGTAAACGGCGACAGCGACGGCGGCTAGGTGGAACACGTGGACTGGGTTGGGATTGCTTCGATCTTGATGGCGACCATCGTCGCCTTGGTAGCGGTTTGGTTGCAGAACCGCCTGGACAGGGGCAGGCGGGTTCGCCAGAGCGTAGCAGAGATCATCCATGAGGCGGATCTGGCAGCGGCCGCATCTGCTTCGGCGCACGACCAAGCATCTCCTGAAGATGCCGACGGCGGGAAGGCTTCGACCGAGCGTGACCGGGGCATTGCAGCCGCTGCAGTACGCTCCATTCGAGAAAACAAGCGAAGAATGGACGCCCACGTCAGACTGCTCAGCCTTACAGCTAAGCCATGGGAGACGACGGCTGCGAATCAGGTGGTCTATTGGACGGGGACGCTGCTCGATTTCATGGTGGAAGCGGAGATCAGCGGAAGCATCATGCGTGGACCGCTGGCTCGGGATATCGCCGAATACGAGAGTGTTCGAGATGAGTTAGTGAACCGGTACGCCCGCAAAGACTCGGCCTGGTTTAGGGTTCGTGACTGGTGGTCGAACTTTTGGATGCACCTTCCTCAACGGTTGTCCTACTTGCGGGGCCGTATCCAGGGCAGTCGTCGAAGAGATCAGGTGTAGAACGAATCCGGTGGGTAAGCGGTGGATCGGCCCTGCGCGGAGCCAAATTGAAGCGGCTCCGACCAGGCATTGTGCCTAGTCAGAGCCGCTTTTATTGCGCCCCGGACAGGAATCGAACCTGCGACCAAGAGATTAGAAGGCTCCTGCTCTATCCGCTGAGCTACCGAGGCTGGTGGATCCACCCCGAGCCGCTGCGCGATCGCCCGGCTTGGGGTCAAATCCAGAATTTACTCTATCAAGCCGTCGAGCGCCCGGGCGGCGGTGAATAGGGTCTGTTCGAACAGCTCGGCATAAGTGTCCAGAGTCAGTTGAGCGGAGGCATGGCCGGCGATCCGCTGCGCCAGCTTGACGTCCTTGGTCGTGTGCAGGATCAGGCTGACGGCCGTGTGGCGCAGGTCGTGGAATGTGGGAGCCGGGTCCAGCCCGGCGCCGACTGCGGCCGGGCGTAGCACGCGGGCGGCGAAGTTGGAATGGTGCAGTCGCCCGCCGCTGCGGGAGCGGAACAGCAGGCCCTCGGGTGGCCGGGCGGCCAGCACCATGGCGGCGACCTTGTCCGGAACCGGGACGGTGCGTGTGCCGCCGCTCTTGGTGTTAGGCGACGGGGCGCCGGCGTCGCCATACTTCCATGAGCGCAGCACCTCCAACAGCCAGCCTTCGGGCGTCCTGCGGAAGTCCGGGGCGCGCAGTGCGGTGATCTCGCCCCACCGCAGTCCGGTGGTGCCGGCGAGCATGACCAGATCCGTCCACGGCGCACACTGTTCGGCGAGGGCCTGGAGTTCCGGCATGGACAAATAGATTCGCCGCTTCTCCACCGGGGCCCGGGGCACATAGCGGGCCCGGCCGGTGGGATCGGTAGCCGGGTTCTCGGGCAGCAGTTTCAGGTAGACGCTGTGGCGCATCAGCCGGATGAACATCAGCGCTACCCGGCGGCGGGTGTTGTTGCCGGACTGGCCGCGGCTGCCCGCCTGCAATCCGGCGATCCACTCGCCGACGTCGTGCCAGTGCACCTGGTCCACCGGAGTGGACGACCAGCGCGGCTCGATATGCCGGTGCCAGTTCTTCCGGTAGTTGGCCGCGGTGCTGGCCGCGATGGGCCCGCCGCGCAGTCCTTGGGTGACCAGCAGCCGCATCCAGTCGGCGTACAACGCACCGACTGTCGTGTCCCGCCCCTGCGGGTTGGCTCGCGGTCTGCCTGCGCCGCCGCCATTGCCGGCAGGCAGCCGGTAGCCGTGTAGCCCGTGAGCACCGGAAGGGACTGGATCCACGTCTTGAGGCTAGGACCAATGAGCAGGCCCGTGGCCCCGGCTTCCTGCGCTGTGGACAAAGCGATGCCTGCCGAGTACTCCTACACACCTGGACGGCGGGGTGGTCTGCTCCACAGCCGGGCGGGCGTAGCTTTTGCCAACCGCGCGGCTTGGGAAGAGTGGCTGCTGCCGGCGGCACCGCCGGCTTCGAGAAGATGGGAGGCAGGAGATGAGCGACTACATCACGGTCCGCGGCGTGCTCGGCACTGAGGTGCAGCGGAAGCGGACCAAGAAGGGTGACGCGGTGGCCGAGTTCAGGCTGGCGTCGTCGGGGGACTGGCTGAACCGGGACACCGGCGAGTGGGTCAAGGGCGTGACCAACTGGTACACGGTCCAGGCCTTCCGCGGATTGGCCGAAAACCTGTGGCGGAGCCTGTCCAAGGGCGACCCGGTGGTGGTGACGGGCAGGCTGAAACTGCGCCAGTGGGAGCTGCAGGACGGCCGCCGCGGCACCTCTCCGGAGATCGACGCCGATTCGATCGGGCACGACCTGCGCCGGGGCACCTCGGAGTTCATTAAGAACTGGACGGCAGCACCAATAGGTGCAACGGTTCCGGACGGCCAGGACGCGCCGCACCCGCGCTCCTCGGACTACCGGTCGATGGCCCTGTCTGACCACGATCCGGCCGGTTCCGTTCCGGACACGGAAGCCGGCAGCCCCTTTGCGGAGGGCCAGCCGGCAATGGCGGACCCGAATGAGGAGGCAGCAGCCGACGACCGGGAGAGCGGAGCCGACCTGCCGATGGCCAGTTGAGCAGCCCGTGGCGGGCGGAGGCCGCCTGCCCGTCACGGGACTGCAGGTGCGCTGAATATGTGATCGCAGGGCGCAGCGACTAGCCTTGAGGGCATGGCGGAATTCATTTACACGATGACCAAGGCTCGCAAGGCCGTTGGCGACAAAGTCATTCTGGACGACGTAAGCATGTCGTTCTTCCCCGGCGCCAAGATCGGCGTCGTCGGCCCCAACGGCGCGGGCAAGTCCACGATCCTGAAAATCATGGCGGGCTTGGACACACCGTCCAACGGTGAAGCCCGGCTCAGCCCCGGCTACACCGTAGGCATCCTGCTGCAGGAGCCGCCGCTGAACGAGGAGAAGACGGTCCTGGGCAACGTCCAGGAAGGCGTCGGTGAGATCTACGGGAAAATCCAGCGCTTCAACGAGATCTCCGAAGAGATGGCCAGCCCGGACGCCGACTACGATGCGCTGCTGGAGGAGATGGGCAAGCTGCAGGAGGCGATCGACGCCGCCGACGCTTGGGACATCGACTCGCAGCTGGAGCAGGCAATGGACGCACTGCGCTGCCCACCGGGCGACGCCGACGTGACCGTGCTCTCCGGCGGTGAGCGGCGCCGGGTGGCGCTGTGCAAGCTGCTGCTGCAGAAGCCGGACCTGTTGCTCCTCGACGAGCCCACCAACCACCTGGACGCCGAAAGCGTGCTGTGGCTTGAACAGCACCTGAAGTCCTACCCGGGCGCCGTCCTCGCCGTAACCCACGACCGGTACTTCCTGGACCACGTGGCCGAATGGATCGCCGAAGTTGACCGCGGTCACCTCTACCCGTACGAAGGCAACTACTCCACTTACCTGGAAAAGAAGCGCGCCCGCCTCGAAATCCAAGGCAAGAAAGACGCCAAGCAGGCGAAGCGGTTGTCCGAGGAACTGGACTGGGTCCGTTCCAACGCCAAGGGCCGTCAGACCAAGTCCAAGGCCCGTCTGGCTCGTTACGAGGAAATGGCGGCGGAAGCCGAGCGCACCCGGAAACTGGACTTCGAAGAGATCCAGATTCCGCCGGGGCCGCGGCTGGGCCAGTTGGTCATCGAGGCCAAGGACCTGCGCAAGGGGTTCGGCGACCGCGAGCTGATCAACGGTCTGTCCTTCTCGCTCCCGCGGAACGGCATCGTCGGCGTGATCGGGCCGAACGGCGTCGGCAAGACCACCCTGTTCAAGACCATCGTGGGCCTCGAGCCGCTGGATGACGGGGAACTGAAGATCGGCGATTCCGTCAAGATCTCCTACGTGGACCAGTCCCGAGGCGGCATCGACCCGAACAAGACCCTGTGGGAGGTTGTCTCCGACGGTCTGGACCACATCCAGGTGGGCCAGGTGGAAATGCCGTCTCGAGCCTACGTCTCCGCCTTCGGGTTCAAGGGACCGGACCAGCAGAAGAAGGCCGGCGTACTCTCCGGTGGTGAACGGAACCGACTGAACCTGGCACTGACCCTGAAGCAGGGCGGCAACCTGCTGCTCCTCGACGAGCCGACCAACGACTTGGATGTGGAAACACTGTCCAGCCTGGAAAACGCGCTGCTGGAATTCCCCGGCTGCGCCGTGGTGGTCTCGCACGACCGCTGGTTCCTGGACCGGGTGGCCACCCACATCCTGGCTTACGAGGGCACCGAAGAAGAACCGTCGAACTGGTACTGGTTCGAGGGCAACTTCGATTCCTACGAGCAGAACAAGGTGGAACGGCTGGGACCCGACGCGGCCAAGCCGCACCGGGTCACGCACCGCCGTCTGACCCGCGACTAGTTGCACGATGCGAGGAGGGCCGGGTTTCCGCAATTGCGGAAACCCGGCCCTTTGCTGGCTACTCCGGGATCCTGATCATGCCTTCTTGGGCGACGGTGGCGACCAGTTCGCCGTCGCGGTTGAAGATTTTGCCGACGGCCAGACCGCGGGCGCCGGAGGCGCTGGGGGAGGACTGGACGTAGAGCAGCCAGTCGTCCACCCGCACCGGGCGGTGCCACCACATGGCGTGGTCCAAGCTGGCGACGCTCATGCCGGGCGTCACCCAGCTGACGCCGTGCTGGCGGAGGATGGGTTCCAGCAGCGTGTAGTCGCTGCCGAAGGCCAGCGCGGCGCGGTGCAGGCCCTGGTCGTCGGGCAGCGGTCCCTTGGTCTTCATCCAGACGGCATTGACCGCCTGGCGCTCACCCTTGGCCTGGATGTAGAGGGCGTCCTGGACGTGGCGGACGTCGAACGGCCGGTGGTAGGCCATGTGCTGGGCCACCGGGTGGTCCACCTTGCCCAGCAGGTCGGCGGTGCTCGGCAGGGTTTCGGGGTCCGGGATGCCGTCGGGGAAGGCCTCCTGATGCTCCAGTCCTTCGGCGGGCGTCTGGAACGAGGCGATCATCGACAGGATCGGCACGCCGTTTTGGTAGGCATGGGTGCGGCGGGCGGAGAAGGACCGGCCGTCACGCAGCCGTTCGACGCCGAAGGTGATCGGCAGGTCGGCGTCCCCGGCGCGGAGGAAGTACCCGTGCATGGAGTGGATGGGCCGGTCCGGTTCCACCGTCCTCTGCGCCGCGATGACCGACTGGGCCAGCACCTGGCCGCCGAAGACCCGCCCACGCGGCTGCTTGTCGGAGACGCCGACGAAGATTTCCTCGTCCGTGTTGGCGCCGTCGGCGTCGGAAAGGTCCAACAGCTCCAGCAACACCGCCGTCGGATCGGCGTGTTCCTCTATGGCGGTCATCTGCTCTCCTTGCCGGTTACCCGCGGGTACGAACATCTCCGACACTAGTTCGCACCCGTCAACCACTCAACTCCGGCGCGGCCGCAGCGGGCAGGAACAGGCCCGACCGGCGGGCGGGTTAGTTGCGGCTGGCGGCCTTTGAGAAGATGGCAGCATGCCTACTGTTCCGCCGCATGCCCCGCGTTTTCCGATCCAGCTACGGTTCAGCGACATTGATTCCTATGGCCACGTGAACAATGTGACGTATCTGGGGTACCTGGAAACGGCCCGGGTGCTGCTGCACCAGATGCGGCCGGAACTTCCGGCAACAGCCGGCAGGGGGCCGACCGCGACCCTGCGTGAGCTGCGCGGCACCGACAATCAGACGCTGGTGGGACGGCAGGAAATCGAGTACCGCGTGCCGCTGGAGTTCCGGACCGAACCGGTGCATGTTGGCGTATGGGTGACCCGGATCGGCAACTCCAGCTTCGACCTGGGCTACGCCGTCGTTGATGAGGACCAGACCGGTACCGTGCATGCGCTGGGCGCATCGACCATGGTGCTGGCAGCTGCCGCGACGGGACGGCCGGTGCCGCTGCCCGACGGGTACCGTGCCGCCCTGCAGCAATGGGCCGGGCCGCCGGTCCCGTTCCGCGACAGCTCCCAGGCCGCCGGCGCCGGACAGGAGGCCACCCAGTGACCCCCACCGTGCCGCCCGTTCTGCAGCTGGCCGATGTCCAGGTTGCGGCGGATCTGAAGACCTATGTCAGCCGGGCCCGCGCCGCGGGTGAAAGCGCAATCCACCTGCAGGCGTTTGGCAGCGTGCTGGCTGCCTATGTGTGTCTGATGCGGCCGCGGATTCTGGGCGAGTCGACGCCAACGATCCTGGGCCTGCGGGTGATGCCGCTGGCCGCACCGGCCGGCGTGGAGGAGACCGTCCCGTTGGGTGCGGTCGGGGACCGGCTGGCGAGGATGGGAAATCAAGAAACCGGCCTGACCGTTCCGCCGACCACGGTGAACGAGTCGTGGACCGGGGTGCTGCCGCCGCGCTCCGGCTGGGAACACGCCGGCGTGCTGGAGTCCGCCGTATTGGAGGAGGCCGCCCGGGAAGGGATCCGGGAGGTCTCCGAGGCGCTGCCGGAGAACCCGGGGCAGCTGATGGTGAACAATGCCCGCGGCGCCGTCTGGAGCAGGCCGCTGCCAAGCACCGGCGGACTGCCGGCCGACGTCGTCATTCCCTCCGGAGCGGCGTTTGCCGCGCTGACGCTGGGCTTTCTGGATGGGAACCCGGCGGCCGTGTACCGGAACGGCCGGTGGCTGCGGGTGAGCACCGGCCGCGGGCACGTGCTGGTGCGCAGCGGCGCCTCGCTTTAGGGAGCGCTGCTAGGCGCTGTTGACCATGGAGTGGGCGGCGCGTTCGAAGTAGTCCCAGAGCGTCTGCTCGTGGAGCGGCGGCAGCTCCAAGGCATCGACTGCCTTGCGCATGTGCGACAGCCAGCGGTCGCGGGCGTCGAAGTCCACCTTGAAGGGCTGGTGCCGCATCCGCAGCCGCGGGTGGCCGCGCTGTTCGCTGTAGGTGCCCGGGCCGCCCCAGTACTGCTCGAGGAACATCCGCATCCGGACCTTGGCCGGCCCGAGGTCCTCTTCGGGGTACATCTCGCGCAGCACGTCGTCCTCGGCGATGCCGTCGTAGAACACGTCCACCAGTTTCACGAACGTCTCGTGGCCGCCGACCGCGTTGTAGAAGTTGTCCGTGTACTCGGGCTGCTTGAACGCGTTCGCGGCTGCCGGCGCCGGCGCGAGGGTGGCCAGCGGCTGGCCGAAACGGGACGGAATGGCCGAACCCTCCGCTGATTGTGCCGGGGCGGCGGGGGCGGCGGGCTGTGCGGGGTGCTGGGGTGTTTCGGTCATCGATGGTCTCTATTCGCTGATGCTGTCAGCAACCATTGTCTCAGCCGGGGACAACCACCGGTTCGTGGAGCACCGGGAAGTTCACACTGCGCGCAATAAAACAGACCTTGTTGGCGTCCACATGGAGCCGCTGCGCGAGGTCGGACTGCCCTTCATCCGCGATGGAAACGCGCGGCCGGAGCGTCACGGAGGTGAATTCGCCGCTGCCGTCCCGATTCAGGCGCAAGGTGCCCTCGGCGTCGTCGTCATAGGCGGTCACCACGATGCCGTTCTTCACCGCGATGTGCAGATAGGAGAGCATGTGGCACTGGGACAGCGCGGTCAGCAGCAGCTGTTCCGGGTTCCAGCGGTCTTTGTCGCCGTGGAAGGTCGGATCGGCGGTTCCGGCGAGGTCCGGCAGCCCCGCAGCGCGGACTACGTGGTCTCGCCCATAGCCGCGGTAGCTGGCGGTCCCGTCGCCCCGGTTGCCGGTCCAGTGGAGCGAGACAGAGTAGCGGTGCTGGGAGAGGTCCATGGGGCCATTAAACAACGTCAGCAAACCGCGTGAGAAAGTGCCTTTGCTCACTCAGCGTGAGAAGGAGCAGCGCAGGCCGTGATCTCGTAGATTGCTGCGCTGCCTTCGGAGGCAACCAATGAGAAGCCAGACGAGAAATCAACGTCCTGGAAGCCGGGCCATTGGCGGCGATCGTTCAATTGGTGTGCCCGGATGGGTTGATCATCGTAGACGTGCGTCGCGCCCAGCCTGCCCAGCGCCTCGCAGACCTTCGGGTCTTGGTTGATGTCCCGGAAGTGGTACCGGAGATAGTGCTTGTCCGCGCTCCCGGAACTATTCACCATTTGGAAGAAGACAACTTGGTGTCCGGTCAGCGAATAGATGTACGGCAAACCGTTGAAAGGGTCCCCGATAACAATCGCGTCTTCGGGCAGCAGAGGGCCGAAGGATTTGATGAATTCCTGCTCGGTGCCAACCAAGCCCCGGCCCGACGCGTCGGGCGTGGTGAGGTAGGGGGTGCCGGCAGCCGCCACGCGGACCTCGTAGCGGAACGAGGACGAAGCAATATAGGTGATCGCCAGTACAACCAGCGCAATGGCCGCCGTCATCTGCTGAAGCAAGCGGGGGCGCCGCCTCAGCGGTCGAAAGCTGCGGAGGAATCCATGAAAGAGCGCCTCCAGGGCGAAGGCGGCGAAGACACATCCGAAAATCAACACCAGCGGCGCCAGCCTCGGCGGATCCTTGTACCAGAACCCGCTCAGCCAGCGGAAGGGACCTTCTGGGCCTGCCGCCAACACGAACAGAAGCCAGGACATGGCCATCCCGCCCACGGCAGGCCTTGCTCTTCGTACGAAAAGGGCCAAGGCAGTACCAATAGTCATCAGGATGCCGACCACGATCCCATAACTAGCGGCGGTGGCGTCCTCATGATCGGGTGCGCGCGGCAGATCGAAGAGAACCCACGCCAGCGCGTCTTCCCACCCCGCTATGGCGCGGCGAGGATAGCTTATTACCCCCGCAAGAATGTCCGAATTGACGAGCATGACGGCGGCCAGCACGCTCGCTGCGACCAGGCTGGACGTCACGAGCACGCCTTGCCTCTGGTTTCTGACCCAGATTCCGCGGCACCAGAGCACGCTGAACCGGACCATATAGAGCCCGCCCAGGGCCAACAAGGCAAACAACGCGGAAGGATGTATCCACACTGCGCCGGCGGTGACGAGCATGAGCGCGACAAGCCTGGCTACCGTTCCCCGACGATCGGCTATAGTGCGGTGCGGCATGTGGCGCCCCGGAAGCACCGCATCGGGAGTCCACCTGACCCTGCTGCGGAATTGCATTTCGATTCCCAACGCGAGGACCGCTGGCAGCAGAGCGGTGGCGAACGAGTTCGGCCATTGACCGCTGCGGCCCATCTGGACGAAGGGAAAGGCCAGGAGCGAGGCTGCAACGATCGGCGTCACTATCCACATCACCGGCCTGTCGGGGAAGATCGCCCGGGAGAGGAGGCACATCGACGTCGGCCACACAAGGCCACCGATAACGAGGACGGATAGATTGCCGGCCACCACCACACTGCCGGGTACCAGCGAGACCATGGCATGCCAGCCGGACGGATAGAACGACGGCGGCGCACCTCCAAAGATCGGCCAAATACTCCAGGGGCTTGCCTGGCCGTTGTCCTTGATCCATTGCAGGACGTTGACGTGGTAGGTGGGGTCCCAGGCCTGAGCGACACGGTCCAGTTCGTGCATGGAGCCGAGAAGCACGGCACCGATGATCGTGGCCGCGGCAAGCAAAGAGCCCGCGACCAGCAGTCTGAGAATTCTTGAAACAGGGGGATTCGGAGGATCACTCGGCGCGGCGATCAGGCGACCGAGGAGAACGCAGACGGCGATGCACAGCGAGGCCACCATTCCGGCGGATATCCAAGTCCACCGCAATCCTGAGACAAGACAGAACATGGTTCCGGCTGCGGCGAAGGCCGCGCCCGCCGCCGGCGCCAAGACGGCCGCCGGGAGCGAAGGGAGCCGCAGACCCCGGAGCCCCAAATATCCCGGTACGTAGAAAACAATGAGGAGGGCCAAGAGCTGGCCGCCAACGTGAAGGGCGCTCATACCCTGTCGGGGTTCTTCCCTCCGGCTTCGGTGAGGCTTCGGGCCGGGTCAGGGAGAGCGGGATACATGAGTTCCTTACTAACAGGGTCGGTTCGCACTGCGGCGCTATCGACCGGTTCCAGCCGCCCCTTTTCCGCAGGCGTCCGGGCCAAAAGCCAGTATAGGCAGCTCCAGAGTTTGGAACGGGCATCCTGTGAGGCCGCGCATACAGGTGAAAGACAACCCTCGCCGCCGCAGTCGAGGTCAGTTGCAGGCGGTGATTTCGTAAAGCGCTGCGCTGCCGTGCGATGCGATGAGTCGGAAGCCGTGGGAGAAGTCGACGTGTTGGAAGCCGGGCCACTGGTGCTTGGCGCTGTGCTGGTAGCCGCGGATCGGCTCGTCGTCGTAGAGGTAGGTGGCACCCGTGCTCTGCAGCGCCGGGCAGACGCGGGGATCGGATGTGATGTTGCGGAAATGCCAGCGCAGGTAGTCCTTGTCCTTGTTCCCCGCGCTGCTGACGTTCTGGAAGTAGACGGTTTGGTGGCCGGTGAGGGAGTAGATATATGGCAGGCCGTTGAACGGGTCACCGATGACGATGGCGTCGTCGGGCAGCAGCGGCCCCAGCGAGCGGATGAAGTCCTGTTCGTCGCCCATCAGCGCCCGGCCGTCCCGGTGCTCGGTGATGCCGTAGCGGATGGAGGCCACGTCAACGCGCACGTCATGCCGGAAGGCGCCGCTGGTCACGAAGACCGCGGCCAGGATGGCGAAGGCCAGTCCCGCGGCCGCCAACATGTGGCCATGAGCGCGGCGGTCGGCGCGGTCGCGCAGCGGACGGATCAGCCGCACCAGCAGCGTGCACGACTGGTCCAGGGCCAGCGCGGCGAAGACCACGCCGAAGATGTGGACCAGCGGCGCGATCCGCGGCGGATCGGTGTACCAGACGCCGGTCAGCCAGCGGAACGGCCGGTCTTCCGGTCCCGCGGCGAGGATGAACAGCACGACGGCGGCCGCCATCCCGGCCACCGCGGGCCTGGTCCTCCGGTTGAAGCAGGCCAACAGCGCGCCGCAGACCATCAGGACGCCGACGGCGACGGCGTAACTCTGCGGAACTGCGTCGGCGCTGGCCGGCTGGCGCGGCAGGTCGAAGAGCAGCCACACGAGCGCGTCCGCCCAACCCGCCGTGGGCTGGCGCGGATAGGACATCACACCCGCCAGCAGTTGCGACTGGGCCAGAATGACGACGACGGCGGCCACGGCCGCGGCGAGCACCACGACGGCGGCAACGAACCGCCCGCTGTGGCTGTGCCACAGGCGAACCAGCCCGAGGAAAACGACGCGGGCCAGATAGACGCTGCCGAGCACCAGCAGGCTGGCAAGGGCCGAGGGGTGGATCCAGGCGGCACCAAAGGTGACCACCGCGAGCGCGGCGAGGTCCGCCGTCGTCCTTCTCCGGTCGGCATGCGGCAGGGAGCGTTGCCGGGCGCCGGGGCCGGTGCCTGCGTTGACAGTGCGCTCAGCGGCACGATGCCCCGCGGAGGGAGCCGGCAGCCGGCACTGCAACTCGATGCCGAGCGCGAGGATGCCCGGCAGCAGCGCCACCGCGAATGAGTTGGGCCACTGGCCGGCGCGGAACATCTGCACGAAGGGGAACGCCAGCATGGACGAGGCGAGCAGCGGTGTCAGGATCCAGACCAGCGGCCGTGCCGGGAACAAGGCGCGGGCGAGCAGCGAGAGCGAGGCCGGCCAGATCAGGCAGCCGATGACCAGGCAGGACAAATTGCCCGCCGTCACCACGTCGCCCGGCACCAGGGACACCATGGCGTGCCAGCCGGCGGGATAGAACGACGGCGCTGCGCCCCCGAAGATCGGCCAGATGCTCCACGGGCTGGCCTGGCCGTTGTGCTTGATCCACTGCAGGACGTTGACGTGGTAGGTCGGATCCCACGCCTGCGACACCCGGTGGATGGAGCCCATGGCCTGGAACATGACCCAGCCCAGGATCACGGCCGTGATGGCCAGCGACGCCGCCATCATCCACTTCACCGGGCGCGGCACGGCTGCGAGGCGGGCTTCGGGCGGGGCGATGGCCCGCCCAGCCAACCAGCACAGCCCAATGCCCAGCGCGGCCAGCACCGCGGCGGACAGCAGAGTGCAGCGCACGCCGGAGAACAGGCAGACCATGGTGCCGACCGCGGCCAGCGCGGTGCCGGCGGCCGGGGCGAGCACCAGGGCGCGGATCGCCGGTTGCCGCAGCCCCCGCAGCGCCAGGAACCCGGGCAGGTAGAAAACGGCCAGCATCACCGCCAGCTGCCCGGCAACCGTCAGCGGGCCCATGCCAGCTTCGGCCTCCGGCAGTCACCGGCCGGGGGCTGCCGATGGTCCCGTTGCGCACGGACGATCCGGCGTTGGCGGGACTGGCGGCTGGACATCTGGCTCCTTCCCATCCGCACTGTTGAGGCATTTTAGATCCGCGGGCAGCAGGTGCAGTACCTCTGCGCTGAGCGCTCGGCCCGTTCACCAAGCCGACGGGACGGAAAGGCGACTGCCCGCCGGAACGGTTGTTCCGGCGGGCAGTGTGTTGATGCGGCGCAGGTCTCCGCGCGGGACGGGTCTCCACGCGGCCGGGTCTCTACTCGGCGCTGGCGCGCCTTCATCGACCACCGGTGGGGCCTGGGGTCGACCACTGAGATGGGCCGGGCGCGGGAGCGCTAAGCGGCGCATCGCGGAGCGAGGAACGAGCGACGTGTCTAAGCCGCGTGCGGTCCCGCGCCCGGTGCGTGGGATTACCGGTCGGCGGCTTGGGCTTTGAGGGCGCGGACTACGGCGTCGCGGTTTTCCAGCACCAGGCGGCGCAGCGCGGGGGAGCGTTCCGCCAGCGAATCCAGCCATGCGTCGGTGGCGTCCACGGTGGCCTGGGTGGTCAGCTGCGACGGGTAAAGCCCCACCACGATCTGCTGCGAGAGCTCGTGCGTGCGCGTGTTCCAAATGTCTTCGATGGCGTCGAAGTACTTGGCCGCGTACGGCTCCAGCAGAGCGGTGTCGTGCACTCGGGTGAAGCCGGCGATGACCGACTGCTGGGTGGCGTTGGGCAGGTCGCCCTTGACGACGACGGCGTCCCACGCCGCTGCCTTCGCCTCCGCGGTGGGGATGGCGGCCTGGGCCAAGGCGGCGGCACGCTGGCCGGTGGCAGTGTGGTCGCGCTCCAGTTCGGCGTCGATCTCGGCCTGGCCGAAGCGGCCGCCGGCCACCAGCGAGGTGAGCAGTTCCCAACGCAGGTCCGCGTCCACGGTCAGCCCGTCCAGCTTGCGTCCGCCGTCCAGCAGCGCGGCGACGGTGTCCAGCTGTTCCTCGGTCTGCGCGTGCACGGCGAAGGCCTTGGCGAACTGCAGCTGCGAGTCGGATCCGGCGGCAGCTTCGCCGGCCAGGGCCCAGAGCCGGTCCGCGGCGGCGATGGTTAGCCGCTTGCGGTCGTCCGGGTTCACGTAGAAGGCCAGCGTGGTGGCCAGTTGGCGCAGCAGCACCAGCACCACCGAGGAGTCGGTCTCGTAGGCGATGTTGTTCAGCACCAGCGCCACGTACTCGCGGGCCGGCGTCTCGCCGTCGCGGGTGGCATCCCAAGCCGAGGCCAGCACCAGGGTACGCGGCAGCGACGCGGTGAAGTCCTTCAGGTGGGCCTTGGAGGTGGCCAGCGAGGCCTCGTCCAGGCGGATCTTGGCGTAGGCCAGGTCGTCGTCGTTGAGCAGCACCAGGGCGGGACGCGCCAGCCCGGCCAGCTGCGGCACCTCGGTGCGCTCGCCGTCCACGTCCAGTTCCTCGCGGTGCGTGCGCACCAGCTTGCCGTTGCCGTCCAGGTCGTAGAAGCCCACGGCGAGGCGGTGCGGCCGGATGGTCGGGTGGCCCTCCGGGGCAGACTGGAGGATGGCAAACGAGGTGATGGCACCGCCGTCGTCGGTGGAAATCTCGGCGCGGAGGGTATTCACGCCGGCGGTTTCCAGCCACTTGGCCGACCAGTCCTTCAGGTCGCGGCCGCTGGAAATCTCCAACTCACCCAGCAGGTCGGCCAGCTCGGTGTTGGCCCAGGCATGCTTACCGAAGTACTCGCGCACCCCGGCCATGAACTCCTCCTGGCCCACCCAGGCCACCAGCTGGCGCAGTACCGAGGCACCCTTGGCATAAGTGATGCCGTCGAAGTTGACCTGCACGTCCTCCAGGTCCTTGATCTCCGCGGTGATCGGGTGCGTGGAGGGCAGCTGGTCCTGCCGGTAGGCCCAGGACTTCTCCATGGACGCGAACGTGGTCCAGGCGTTCGTGTACTCGGTGGCCTCGGCGGCAGCCAGCGTGGACATGAACTCGGCGAAGGACTCGTTCAGCCACAAGTCGTTCCACCAGCGCATGGTGACCAGGTCGCCGAACCACATGTGCGCCAGTTCGTGCAGCACCGTGATTGCGCGGCGCTCCACCATGGCGTTGGTGGGCCGGGAGCGGAACACGTAGTTCTCCAGGAAGGTGACCGCGCCGGCGTTCTCCATGGCGCCGGCGTTGAATTCCGGCACGAACAGCTGGTCGTACTTGGCGAACGGGTACGGGGTGCCGAACTGCTTCTCGTAGAACTCGAAGCCCTGCCGGGTGAGCGTGAAGATGTTCTCCGCGTCCAGGTACTGCATGAGCGACTTGCGCGCGAACACGCCCAGCGGGATGGTGCGGCCGTCGGAGCTGGTCAGCTCGCTGCGCACAGACTGGTACGGGCCGGCGATCAGCGCGGTGATGTAGGAGGAGATCCGCGGGGTGGGCTCGAACGCCCAGGTGGCGGCAGCAGCGCCGTCGTCCGCGGAACCCACGTGCTGCGGCGCCGGGGTGGGGGAGTTGGAGATAACGTCCCAGTGCGACGGCGCGGTAACGGTGAAGCGGAAGGCCGCCTTCAAATCCGGCTGCTCGAACACGGCGAACATGCGGCGCGAGTCGGGGACCTCGAACTGGCTGTACAGGTAGACCTCGTTGTCCACCGGGTCCACGAAGCGGTGCAGGCCCTCGCCGGTGTTCATGTAGAGCGCGTCGGCGTCGATCTCCAGCACGTTGTGCTCGGCCAGGTCCGGCAACTGGATGCGCACGCCGTCGGAAACCTCGGCCGGATCCAGCGCGGTGCCGTTGAGCGTGACCGAGCGGACGGTGTCCGTGACGGCGTCGATGAAGGTGGAGCCGCCAGCGGTGGCGCTGAAGGTGACCACGGTGCGCGAGCCGAAAACCTTGGCGCCGCGGGTGAGGTCCAGCGTGACGTCGTACGACTCAACGTTGAGCAGTTCGGCGCGGGCCCGCGCTTCGTCACGGGTGAGATTCAAACCTGGCAAGATCGCCTCCAGTAATACATTGGTGTCCCCGTGGGGGACCGGTCGGACGTGCCCGGATCTGAAAGAACCCTTGCACAATGTGGTCATTGTCTCACCGCGATGGGCGGCGGCGCAGCAGTTGTGGAAAAAAGGCGAATAGTTTCGGTTCTGTGTCCCTTCGGACGGGTTTGGGTCCCTGCGGACGATGCGCGTCAGCCGGTCAGTGCCTTGGTCCAGCCGGTCACGTAGCTGGCTTCGTCGAACCGCTTCAGGGTTTCACGGCTGGCCTGCGCCATGCGCGCGCGCAACTCCGGATCCCGCATCAGCGCGAGGAGGCCGTCGGCCAGGGCCTGCCGGTCGCCGAACGGCACCAGGAAGCCATTGGCGCGGTGGCGGATCACGTCCCGCGGACCGTAATTGGCGTCGTAGGCCGCGACCGGGACGCCGAAAGACATGCTCTCCAGCAGGATCAGCGGGAAACCCTCGGAGGCCGAGGTGAGCAGCGTGGCACAGGCGGTGGCGTAGATGTCCGCCACATTGTTGGTGAAGGGCGGGAAGTCGACGGCGGCGCCGAGGCCCAGTTCGTCGATGAGCGCCCGGATGGTTCCTTCTTCCTCGTCGCCGTAGCCGAAGCCGAAGAGCTCCAGCCGGGCCTGAGGGTTGCTGTCCCGGACCAGGGCGAAGACCCGGATGGCCTCGTCCACCCGCTTCTTGGGGTGCAGCCGGGCGACCATGACCAGCCGGTCCGGATCGGTGGCCGGGGCGGCCGCGGTGGGGTGGTCCGGATCGGTGGCCGGGGCGGTCGCGGTGGGGTGGTCCGGATCGGTGGCCGGGGGCGGGCGCTCGGGGGGCGCCGGCTGTTCCGGCGGCGCCAGTTGCCCGATCGTGTGCAGCCGGTCGGCGTGGCCGAACTCGGCGGCGATGTCCTCACGCTGGGCATCGGTGTGCAGGACGAGTCCGTCCCACTGGTCCAGGTGCTCCAGCAGCCTGCGCCAGTTGCGGCTGACGCCCGAACCCACTACGTAGGGCGGTTCCAAGTGGTTGCTGTGCACGGCGGCGATGCGCCGCAGGTTGGGGTGCCGGATGCTGCCGACGGCGTCGTCCAAGGTCTTCCCTGGGAGGTTGTTCAGGTTCTCGCGGAATTCGGACGTAAGCACCGGAGCCTCTTCGGCCGCCAGCAGTTGCTCGAAGGCGTACCGGTAAAGGTCGGCCGGATCCGCGAAGGTGAGGGCATCGCCGTCGTCGTGCGGCAGGCCGTCGAACAGGTAGCTGCGTCCCCATTTGGGCGAGCCGGGATGCTGCGTGATCGTCAGGAAGCAGTGGCCGTCGCGGCCGATCAGGCGCTGCGCCGTGGGGGTCTTGGACGCTTCCAGAAAATGCTGCACCAGCACCAGCCGGCCCTGGTCGTCCATGTCCTCCCGGCGCAGCCGCGCGCGGTTCGGCGCCAGTTGTTCGACGGCGGCCAAGGTGCCGTCGGGCTGGAACCGCACGTAATACTCCTGGATCCCGTCGCGGAAGTATCCGAAGGCGAAGCCGGAGGTGCCCACCGGAACAATGTCGTAGTCGTCCTCCGGCGGCGGCTGGACCGGCTGGCGGGTGTCCGCCTCCGGGCTGGGATCCAGCCCATACAGGACGGTGCGGACCTTGACGTCCGGATGCAGATGGCCGTCCGCCTTCAGCTCGGCGACCTCGCGGGCCAGCCGGAACTGCAGGCCCAGCACCTCGATCCAGATCTCTTCCGCCGCGCGGTTCTTGGCCAGCGTGTTGGCCCGGGTGCGCACCGCCTTGACCAGGCCCCCGCGCTTGAGGGCCAGGGTGTTGACGGGGAAATGGATAGTGCGCGGCACGCTCGCATCCTGTCGGAACGGATGCCGCTATTCTGACGGCCAGCCGGGCGTGCGTAAAGGGGCGGACGACGGCGGCGCGCCTGCTCCAGTAGGCTGGAAGCCGCCATTCTCCCTCCCCACACGCCACAGAAGGACCCCATGCGCGTTCACATTGCCACCGACCATGCCGGCCTGGACCTCAGCCACCACCTGATCGAGCACCTGACCGGGCAGGGCCACGAGGTCATCGACCACGGGCCCACCGCGTACGACGCCGAGGACGACTACCCCTCGTTCTGCATCAACGCCGCGCTCGCCGTGGTGGCGGACCAAGCTGCAGGCGTGGACGCGCTGGCCATCGTGCTGGGCGGCTCCGGCAACGGCGAGCAGATCGCGGCGAACAAGGTCAAGGGCATCCGCGCCGCGCTGGCGTGGAACCTGGACACCGCCAAGCTGGCCCGCGAGCACAACGACGCCAACGTGGTGGCCGTCGGCGGCCGCATGCACAGCGTGGAGGAAGCCACCGCCATCATCGAGGCGTTCCTGGCCGAGCCGTTCTCCCACGCCGAACGCCACGCCCGCCGGATCGGCAAGATCGCCTCCTACGAAACCACCGGCGAGGTCCCGGCCTAACCATGCCCGAAGGCCATTCGGTCCACCGCCTGGCCCGCCAGTTCCAGGACGTTTTCGCCGGCGCGCAGCTTGCCGTCTCCAGCCCGCAGGGCCGGTTCGCCGCCGGCGCCGCCCGGCTCGACGGGGCCACGCTGCTGACTGCCCGCGCGCACGGCAAGCAGCTGTTCCTGCACTTCGACAACGGCTTGGTCCTCCGGGTCCACCTGGGCCTGTACGGGGCGTGGAGTTTCGGCGGCGATGCGACGTTCCGCGGCGCCTCCAGCATTGGCGCGCCGCGCCGGGTGGGGGAGCGGGAAACGTACGACGACGGTGCTCCGGTTGAGTACGACGGCCCGCCTAAGCCGGTGGGCCAAGTGCGGGTCCGGCTGGTGTCCGACCACGGATGGGCGGACCTCCGCGGCCCCACCGCCTGCGAGGTGCTCACGCCCGAGGAGGCGTCCGCCGTCGTCGGCAAATTGGGGCCCGACCCGCTGCAACATGAGGCTGACCCGCTGCAGCATGAGGGTGACCCGGCGCTGGATGGAACCGGCCGGGCCGCCGATGGGGCCGCCGAGTTCGTCCGGAGGCTGACCTCCAAGCGCACGGCCGTGGGGCTGTTGCTGATGGACCAGAACGTGGTGGCCGGCGTCGGCAATATCTACCGGGCCGAAACGCTGTTCCGCCGCGGGCTGAGCCCCTGGCTGCCCGGCCAGCAGCTCTCCCCGGAGGAGGCCGGGCTGTTATGGGCGGACATCGTGGACGTGATGAGCGACGGCGTCCGCGACGGCAAGATCATCACCACCCGGCCCGAACACCGGGACACCGACCCCGCCGGCCGGGTGCTGCCGGTGTGGCCGGACAACGCCTACTACGTGTACCAGCGGCAGGGCATGGCATGCCGGGTCTGCGGCAACCCGGTGGCGCTGACGGACATGGCCGCCCGCAAGCTCTACTGGTGCCCTTCCTGCCAGCCCGCCTGATGTCGGCGGGTGGCTCGGTCTTATTCCGGCAGGGTTCCGCCTGTTCGCGCGGCTTTCTCACCTGCCGGCCCTTCCTGATGCGGCGAGGGCGGGGTTTATCGGCCAGGGCAGGGGATATGCACCCTGCCCTCGCAGCAAAACCCTGCCCTCACAGCAAAACCCTGTCCTCGGCGGCAAACCCTGTCCCCACCGGGGCGCTGCGCTCTGGGGCTGGGGAGACGGCGCAGGAGCTGCGCGGATTAGTTGGACGGGCCCGGCGTGACTGCTCGGGCAGCAGCACGGTTTCCCCCAGTGGCGGCCGTGCCGATTTGTTGAACGGGGCCGCCGTCGTGCTAAAGTTTCAACGTCCTCGGGGATGTAGCTCAATGGTAGAGCCTCAGTCTTCCAAACTGATTACGCGGGTTCGATTCCCGTCATCCCCTCGCAGAGAGAGGCGGTCCGGTAGGGGCCGCCTTTTCTGTTAGCGGCGGCGGTGCCAGGGTTTCAATCGGCGCAGCCGCTCCGCGTGACGTAATTGTGCAGCAGGCCGGTATAGCCCGTAGACTTGCGTGTGCACTACGGGGCGTAGCGTAGTGGCTAGCGCGCCTGCTTTGGGAGCAGGAGATCGCAGGTTCGAGTCCTGTCGCCCCGACTCTGTATTCTTGGTGCAGATTTAACCCCTATAGCTATCAGGAGTCCTAACGCTGTGAAGAGCGCTGTCGAAACCCTCACCCCCACCCGGGTCAAGCTCAACGTTGAGGTCCCCTTTGAGGAACTCAAGCCCAGCATCGACGCGGCGTACAAGACCATCGCGGGTCAGATCCAGGTTCCCGGCTTCCGCAAGGGCAAGGTTCCGGCCAAGCTGATCGACCAGCGCGTGGGCCGCGGCTACGTGATCGAGACCGCTATCAACGAGGGGCTGAACGGCTTCTACCAGGGCGCCATCGAAGAGACCGGGATCCGCCCGCTGAGCCGCCCCGAGGTGGAAATCACCGAGGTTCCGGACCCGGCCGCCACCGAAGGGCAGCTGGCCTTCCACGTTGAGGTTGACATCCGCCCCGAGATCGAGCTGCCGGAGTACGCCGGCCTTGAGGTCACCGTGGAAGCCACCGAGGCCTCCGAGGAAGACGTGCAGAAGGCACTGGACGACCTGCGCGGCCGCTTCGGCACCCTGAAGACCGTTGACCGTCCGGCCGCTGCCGACGACTTCATCACCATGGACCTGTCCGCCAAGGTGGACGGCGAAGAGGTTGATTCCGCCGCCGACCTGTCCTACCAGGTAGGCGCCGGCACCATGCTCGAAGGCCTGGACGAAGCCGTCACCGCGCTGAGCGCCGGCGAGGACGCCACGTTCGAGACCAAGTTGGCTGGCGGCGAGCACGCCGGCAAGGACGCCACCGTCACGGTGAAGCTGAAGGCCGTCAAGGAGCGCGAGCTGCCTGAGGCCGACGACGACTTCGCCCAGCTGGCGAGCGAGTTCGACACCATCGCCGAGCTGAAGGAAGACCTGGCCAAGCAGGCCGCCGACGCCAAGGTCATGGAGCAGGGCATCGAGGCCCGCGACAAGGTGCTGGACAAGCTCATGGAGCTGGTCGAGGTTCCGGTGCCGGAATCCGTCGTCGAGGAGCAGCTGGAACAGCACTTCCGCCCGGAGAACAGCCACGGTGAAGACCACGACACCGAAGAGCACCGCGCCGAAGTCCGCGAGAACACCGCAAAGGCTTTCCAGAACGAGATCGTGCTGGACGCCGTAGCCGATAAGGAAGAGCTGGGCGTCAGCCAGGCCGAACTGATCGACTACATCGTCTCCTCCGCCGGCCAGTACGGCATGGACCCGAACCAGTTCGCGCAGTTGCTGGACCAGTCCGGCCAGGTCGGCATGATGGTGGGCGAGGTTCGCCGCCGCAAGGCCCTGGCCAAGGTGCTGGAGCTGGCCAAGGTCACCGACTCGAACGGCAACGAGGTGGACCTCAGCGACTTCGTCCGCCCCGCCGGCGACGAAGAGCCGAACATCGAAGACATGATCCAGGCAGCCGAGGCCGGCAACTCTGAGGGTGCTGAAGAAGCCGACGCCGCCGACATCGAGTCGATGGAAGACACCGAAGCCGAGGGCGCCGACGAAGCCGACGCCGCGGACAGCGACTCGATGGATGACACCGACGCTGCCGAAGAGGCCGACGAAGCAGAGAAGAAGTAGGCAGCATACTGCCGCATCGACGGACCGCCGGACTCCCCACAGGGGGACCGGCGGTCCGCCGCTTTAACCACCCCGCCGAGCGCGCGGCGAACGGCCCTGCGGAAGGCAAGCTCCGGCGTCGTCATTCTGCTGCAGGCAGAGGTTTTCCCGCGCCAACACTGGCCTGATGCGCCGTCAGCGAACAGTGCGTTGTCAGGGAGGAATCGGGCAGCTGAACACGTTACTGTCCAAGTAGGTAAACGACCCGAGGGCCACCGGATGACGGTTGGACCCCGGGAAGAAGCGAGAGGTATTTCAGCATGTCGAATGAATCCGCCACTCCGATGATGGCTTCGGTCGAGGCCGCCAGCCGTGAAGACTACATCTACAACCGCCTGCTCAAAGAGCGCATCATCTGGCTGGGCTCCGAGGTGCGGGACGATAACGCCAACGCCATCTGCTCGCAGTTGCTGCTGCTCTCGGCCGAGGACCCGGAAAAGGACATCTACCTCTACATCAACTCGCCCGGTGGTTCGGTCACGGCCGGCATGGCCATCTACGACACGATGAAGTTCATTCCGAACGACGTGGTGACCGTGGCCACCGGCCTGGCGGCGTCGATGGGACAGTTCCTGCTGTCCTCGGGCACCAAGGGCAAGCGCTATGCCACCCCGCACGCACGGATTCTGATGCACCAGCCGTCCGGCGGCATCGGCGGCACGGCCTCCGACATCCGGATCCAGGCCGAGCTGATCCTGCACATGAAGCAGGTCATGGCCGAACTGACCGCCGAGCAGACCGGGCAGACGGTTGAGCAGATCCTGATCGACAACGACCGCGACAAGTGGTTCACAGCCGAGGAAGGCCTGGCTTACGGGTTCTTCGACAAGATTTCCGCCCACGCCGGCGGCGTCACCGGCGGCGGCGGAACGCAGAACACCAGCTCAGAACCGACGGAATCCTGAGCCCACGCGCCACCGACCCGAATACAAGCAGGAGAATCTCATGGACTACAACTTCGGTGCCGCTGCCGGCGGTTATGCCGCGAACATGCCGCAGAGCCGCTATGTGCTGCCCCAGTTCGAGGAGCGCACGCCGTACGGCTTCAAGCGCCAGGATCCCTACACCAAGCTGTTCGAGGACCGCATCATCTTCCTGGGTGTCCAGGTGGACGATGCCTCGGCCGACGACGTCATGGCCCAGCTGCTGGTGCTTGAGTCGACGGACCCGGACCGCGACATCACCATCTACATCAACTCGCCGGGCGGCTCGTTTACCGCGATGACCGCGATCTACGACACGATGCAGTACATCCGCCCGGAGATCCAGACCGTGTGCCTGGGCCAGGCTGCCAGCGCCGCTGCGGTGCTGCTGGCGGCGGGTACGCCCGGCAAGCGGCTGGCGCTGCCGAACGCCCGCGTGCTGATCCACCAGCCGGCGCTGGGCGGCGGCGAACGCGGCCAGGCCTCCGACCTGCAGATCCAGGCGGACGAAGTCATGCGGATGCGCGCCTGGCTGGAGGACGCGCTGGCCCTGCATTCGGGCAAGGACGCGGCGCAGGTTAATAAGGACATCGAGCGCGACAAGATCCTCACGGCCGACGGTGCCCTGGAATACGGGCTGATCGACCAGGTGCTCGACTCCCGCAAGATCCACAAACCGGCGATCACCAAGTAACAACAGGTAAGATTGCTCAGATTGCCTTACTGCCCGTGGCGCGTCATATCGCACCACGGGCAGTGTGGTTACTGAAACTGTCGGCGCAGTGAATTAGAGTTGGTGTCAGCCAGCCTCGGCAGCGCAGCACCGGCTCTGTAAGAACGCAGCAGCTTTAAGCAGAGTCAGGGCACCAGCGCTGCCGCGGCAGGTGGCCGACGTAGGACCAAGTAAGGGGACGGATATGGCTCGCATAGGTGAGAGCGCTGACCTGCTCAAGTGCTCTTTCTGCGGCAAGAGCCAGAAACAGGTCCGGAAGCTGATCGCCGGCCCCGGCGTGTACATCTGCGATGAGTGCATCGAGCTCTGCAACGAGATCATCGAAGAGGAGCTGGCCGAGGTTTCGGACCTGGGCAGCTTCGAACTGCCCAAGCCGCGCGAAATCTTCGACTTCCTGCAGGAGTACGTGATCGGCCAGGAGCCGGCCAAACGCGCGCTGGCGGTGGCGGTCTACAACCACTACAAGCGGATCCAGTCCGGCCATGCCCCCAAGGGGACGGCCAACCTGTCCGATGCCAGCCCGCTGGAGGACGTGGAAGTCTCCAAGTCCAACATCCTGCTGATCGGTCCCACCGGCTGCGGCAAGACCTACCTGGCCCAGACGCTGGCCCGCCGGCTGAATGTTCCCTTCGCGGTCGCGGATGCCACCGCGCTGACCGAGGCCGGCTACGTGGGCGAGGATGTGGAGAACATCCTGCTCAAGCTGATCCAGGCCGCCGACTATGACGTCAAGAAGGCCGAACAGGGCATCATCTACATCGACGAGATCGACAAGATCTCGCGCAAGAGCGAAAACCCGTCGATCACCCGCGACGTCTCCGGTGAGGGCGTCCAGCAGGCGCTGCTGAAGATCCTGGAAGGGACCGTGGCCTCGGTTCCGCCGCAGGGCGGGCGGAAACACCCGCACCAGGAATTCATCCAGATCGACACCACCAACGTGCTGTTCATCGTGGCAGGTGCCTTCGCCGGGCTGGAAGAGATCATCGGGTCGCGGGCCGGCCGCAAGGGCATCGGCTTCGGGGCCCCGCTCAAGGACGCGGCAGCGGAAAAGGACAGCTACGGCGAGGTCATGCCCGAGGACTTGTTGAAGTTCGGCCTGATCCCGGAGTTCATCGGCCGCCTGCCGGTGATCACCACGGTATCCAACCTGGACCGCCCGGCACTGATCAAGATTCTGACCGAGCCGAAGAATGCCCTGCTGCGGCAGTACCAGAAAATGTTCCAGCTGGACGGCGTGGAGCTGAACTTCGAGCAGGAAGCGCTCGAAGCAGTGGCGGACCTCGCGCTGGAGCGGGGGACCGGCGCCCGCGGGCTGCGGGCGATCATTGAAGAGACTTTGCAGCCGGTGATGTTCGACCTGCCCAGCCGCGAAGATATTGCCTCCGTGGTGATCACCGCGGACGTGGTGCTCAACAAGGCGGAACCGACGCTGATTTCCCACGACGTGGTGGCCAAGCGGCGGAACAAGTCGGCCTGACGCGCCGCACCACTGACGACCACGGACGACCGCACGAGGACCAGACAAGGGGACACACTATGGCCCGCACCGCCGGAAGCGCGGAGCTTCTCACCTGCTCGTTCTGCGGAAAGAGCCAGAAGCAGGTCAAGAAGCTGATCGCCGGCGGCGGCGTCTACATCTGTGACGAATGCGTCGGGCTGTGCAACGAGCTGCTCGAGGAAGAATTCGGTGCCGGCGCGGCCGCCGCTGAACTGGGTGCGCTGCCCAAGCCGCGGGAGATCTTCGGGTTCCTGCAGGAGTACGTGATCGGCCAGGAGCCGGCCAAGCGCGCCCTCGCTGTGGCGGTCTACAACCACTACAAGCGGATCCGCTCCGGCCACGCTGCCCCGGGCAATGCCGCGCTGTCCGCCACCGGCGACCTGCAGGACGTGGAGATCTCCAAGTCGAACGTACTGCTTATTGGTCCCACCGGTTGCGGCAAGACCTACCTGGCCCAGACACTGGCACGCCAGCTGAACGTGCCGTTCGCGGTGGCTGACGCTACCTCCCTGACCGAGGCGGGCTATGTGGGCGAGGATGTGGAGAACATCCTGCTCAAGCTGATCCAGGCCGCGGACCATGACATCAAAAAGGCCGAACAAGGCATCATCTACATCGACGAGATCGACAAGGTGACCCGCAAGGGCGACGGCCCGTCCATCACCCGGGACGTGTCCGGCGAAGGCGTCCAGCAGGCGCTGCTGAAGATCCTGGAAGGAACCGTGGCCTCGGTGCCGCCGCAGGGCGGACGGAAGAACCCGCAGCAGGAGTTCCTCCAGATCGACACCACCAACATCCTCTTCATTGTTGCCGGCGCCTTCGCCGGGCTGGAAGAGATCATCGGTTCGCGGGCCGGGCGCAAGGGCCTCGGCTTCGGCGCCCCGCTGAGGGACGCCGCCCGGCAGCAGGACAACTACGGCGAGGTCATGCCCGAGGACCTGCTCAAGTTCGGGCTGATCCCGGAGTTCATCGGCCGCCTGCCGGTGATCACCACGGTGGCTGAACTGGACAAGCCGGCACTGATCAAGATCCTCACCGAACCGAAGAATGCGCTGATCCGGCAGTACCAGAAGATGTTCCAGCTGGACGGTGTGGAGCTGGTCTTCGAGCAGGACGCCCTGGATGCCGTGGCGGACCTGGCCCTGGAGCGGGGGACCGGAGCCCGCGGGCTGCGCGCGATCATGGAAGAGACGCTGCAACCGATCATGTTCGACCTGCCTGGCCGCGACGACATCGCCACCGCCGTGATCACCGCGGCGACGGTGCTGGACGGGGACGAGCCCACGCTCATCCCGCACGATGTGGAAGCCCTCCGCCGCCGCGACTCAGCCTGACCAAGCATCCCGTGCGGCCGCCGACGCCGCGCACCCACCTGCAGCGAACTGCGTTGCGGCGGAACAAAACCTCCGGCGGCGCCGTTACGCACAACAGCACCCATAACCGGTCCCACCAAGGAGTACTGCCATATGTCTGAAAACGCCGCACCGTCCACCGTTGACTTCTGGTTCGACCCGGCCTGCCCGTTCGCCTGGATCACCTCCCGCTGGATGCTGGAGGTCGAAAAGGTCCGCGATGTGAAGGTGGACTGGCACGTGATGAGCCTGGCCGTACTCAACGACGGCCGCGACGAACTTCCGGAAGAATACAAGGAGTTCCTGAAGCAGGCCTGGGGGCCGGTCCGGGTGATTATTGCCGCTCGGGAACTGCACGGTGAGGCCTACGTGGGGAAGCTCTACGACGCCATGGGCACCCGCATCCACAACGAGGGCAACAAGGACTACGAGTCCGTCACCGCCGCCGCTCTGGAAGAGGTCGGCTTGCCCGCTGACCTGGCCCGCTTCGCCACCTCGGACGAGTACGACGAGCAGCTGCGCGCCAGCCACGAGGAAGGCATCTCCAAGGTGGGCGACGAAGTCGGAACCCCGGTGGTGGCCTTCAACGGCACGGCCTTCTTCGGACCGGTGATGACACGGATCCCGCGCGGCGAGGCCGCCGGCCAGATTTTCGACGGCGCGGTGGCGCTGGCGGATTTCCCGTACTTCTACGAGATCAAGCGCTCCCGGACCACCAGCCCCGAATTCGACTGACCGGTTCCGCCGGAAGGCTTCCCGGCGGGGCCCACTGCCTTGAGCCGACGCGCCCTAGCAGCCGGAAATTATTTCCCGCACAGCTATGGCGTGTCGGCTTGCGCAGGAGTATAAATATCTATACGCATCCACCAAAAGATGCGGGACCGAACACCAAAGATTCAGTGACAGTAGTGGACTAGCTCCACAAACTGCCAGCCAGTGACGAGGCTAGGAAGACCTGAAATTCCGAGGAGTTCGCGAGATCCAAAGCCGTCACCTTTGGATCAAAAGAGTCGAAGCCCCACCAACGGCGAAACGCTGATGGGGCTTCCCCTCGTTAACGGCTCCGTCAACCGGCAGGTGACGGGTTACTCGGCCGTTGCCTCCGCGGCGGCAAGTTCCACCTTGGTGACCGTCAGTTCGCCCTCGGCCTCGGCCAGCATGACCTCGCGGGCATTGCCGGCGGCCTTGAGGTCTCCGAGCCCGGCCTCCAGTTGCGCAACCTGGGCGGCCGAACCGCTGATGGTCGCGGTGAGCACCTCGGTGCGCTGCTTGACCTTGGCTTCCGACTTCGCCTTGCGGATACCGCCCAGCGCCAGTCCGACCGTGCCCAGCAGGCCCTTGTCGGCGGCCGAGGCCACCGAGGCGAGCCCCGCCGTCGTCGGCCATTCGGCGCGGTGCACTGAACCGGCGCGCCACCAGCTCCAGACCTCTTCGGTGGCGAAGGGCAGGAACGGTGCGAACAGGCGCAGCAGTGCGTCCAGCGTGGTGGCCAGGGTGGCCAGCACCGAATCCTGCTCCGCCTGGCCGGCGGCACCGTAGGCGCGGTCCTTGATCAGTTCCACGTAGTCGTCGGTGAAGGACCAGAAGAAGCTCTCGGTGACCTGCAGCGCCCGGGCGTGATCGTACTTCTCGAACGCCGCCGTGGCGGTTTCCACGACATCGGCCAGCTGGCCCAGCAGCGAAATGTCCAAGGGGTTGGTGACCACAGCGGCGTCGTCGCCAATCACCGAGGCCTCGGTGGCGCCCAGGTTCAGCACGAACTTGGAGGCGTTGAGCAGCTTGATCGCCAGGCGGCGGCCGATCTTCATCTGCGCGACCTCGTAGGCGGTGTCCGCGCCGAGCTTGGCCGAGGCCGCCCAGTAGCGCACCGCGTCCGCGCCGAACTGCTCCAGCACGTCGGTGGGGACCACCACGTTGCCCTTGGACTTGGACATCTTCTTGCGGTCCGGGTCCAAAATCCAGCCAGAGAGCGCCGCGTGCTTCCACGGCGCGCAGCCGTTCAGCGCGTCGGCGCGCACCGCGGTGGAGAACAGCCAGGTGCGGATGATGTCGTGGCCCTGCGGGCGGACGTCGAACGGGAAGACGTTGTTGAAGAACGCCTCGTCCCGGCTCCACTTGCCCACGATCTGCGGGGTCAGCGAGGAGGTGGCCCAGGTGTCCAGCACATCGGCGTCGCCGATGAAGCCGCCGGGCTGGTTGCGCTGCGACTCCTCGTAGCCCGGTGCCGGCTCCGCGGCCGGGTCGACCGGCAGCATGTCATCGCTGGGCAGCACCGGGTTGTCGTAGTCCGGGTTGCCGGAGGCATCCAGCGGGTACCAGACGGGGATCGGCACGCCGAAGAAGCGTTGCCGGGAGACCAGCCAGTCGCCGTTGAGGCCTTCGATCCAGTTTTCGTAGCGCGAGCGCATGAACGCGGGGTGGAACTCGATCTCGCGGCCCCGGGAGATCAGCCGTTCGCGCCGGTCCTCGTCCCGTCCGCCGTTGCGGATGTACCACTGGCGTGAGGTGACGACCTCCAGCGGCTTGTCGCCCTTTTCGTAGAAGTTGACCGGGTGGGACATCTTCTTGGGCTCGCCGTCCAGCTCGCCGGCGGCGGTCAACAGCTCCACCACCTTCTCCTTGGCGGAGAACACGGTCTTGCCGGCCAGCTCGGCGTAGTTCGCCTTGCCTTCCTCGGTGGTGATCCACTCCGGCGTCTCGGCCATAATCCGGCCGTCGCGGCCCACGATGGAGCGGGTGGGCAGCTGCAGCTCTCGCCACCAGGTGACGTCGGTCAGGTCGCCGAAGGTGCAGACCATGGCAATGCCGGCGCCCTTCTCCGGCTTGGCCAGCGGGTGCGCCTTGACCTCCACCTCCACGCCGAACAGCGGGGACTTCACGGTGGTGCCGAACAGCTTCTGGTAACGCTCGTCGTCCGGGTGGGCCACCAGCGCCACACAGGCGGGCAGCAGCTCGGGGCGGGTGGTCTCGATGTGGACCTTCTCGCCGTCGGCGGTCTCGAAGGCGTAGCGGTAGTAGGCGCCGGGCATCTCCCGGTCCTCCAGCTCGGCCTGCGCCACGGCGGTGCGGAACGTGACGTCCCAGAGCGTGGGGGCTTCCGCCATGTACGCGTCGCCGGCGGTCAGGTTGGCCAGGAAGGCACGCTGCGAGACCGAACGGGACACGTCGTCGATGGTCCGGTAGGTCAGGTCCCAGTCCACGGACAGGCCCAGCGTGCTGAAGAGGTTCTCGAAGACCTTCTCGTCCTCCACAGCCAGGGTCTCGCAGAGCTCAATGAAGTTCCGGCGCGAGACCACGTCGAAGTCGCGCTGGTTCTTCGCCGGCGTGGCCGGCGGCTGGTAGTCCGGGTTGTACGGGACCGACGGGTCGCAGCGCACACCGTAGAAGTTCTGCACGCGGCGCTCGGTGGGCAGGCCGTTGTCGTCCCAGCCCATCGGGTAGAACACGTTCATGCCGCGCATCCGCTGGTAGCGGGCCAGAACGTCCGTCTGTGTGTAGGAGAACATGTGTCCCACATGCAGTGAGCCGGACGCCGTCGGCGGGGGAGTGTCGATCGAGTAGACCTGCTCCCGCGTGGTCTCGGGGTTGAACTTGTAGGTGCCCTCCGCGCGCCAGCGCCGGGACAGGGCGTCCTCGAGGCCTTCGAGGGCGGGCTTGTCGGGAACGTTTACGGAAACGGGCGTGTCTGTGCCCTGGGTATGTTCTGCCATGCTGGCCATTCTTTCATGCCGGGCACGGAATGAAGATTCACGACGGCGGTGCAACCTACCTGCCTCGGCCCGCCTCGCGTAGCATGCGGCTATGACGGACGTGCAGATCAAGCGGGTTTACGAACCGGCCGACGACGGCGACGGCTACCGCGTGCTGGTGGACCGCATCTGGCCACGAGGCATCAAGAAGGACGAGGCAGGGCTGGACCTCTGGCTGAAGGAAGCGGGAACATCCGCGGAGTTGCGCAAGGAGTTCAGCCACCAGCCCGAGAAGTTCGAAGCGTTTACGGTGGCGTACCGGAAAGAACTGGACGGTTCCGAGGCGCTGCAGCGCTTGCTGGAACTGGCCCGCGAGCATCCGAAGCTTTGCCTGCTTTATGGCGCCAAGGATGAGACACACAACCAGGCGGCGGTGTTGCGGGACCTTATCCTGGAAGAACTCGGGGAAGCCGGCTGACATGGCCCGGTGGGTGCGGGTCTCCAGGTTGCTTGGCGCAGGGGGCGCGTCCGCTTGGGCGAGCCGTGCTTGGGTGGGCCGTGCCGGCAAAAGCCGGACAGGGGGCAGACAGCGCTGCACTCGGGGCCATGGCGTCCTGGGACTGGCGGGTGCGGCGGTGCTGGGCGCTGCCATGTCAGGCTGCGGGGCTTTCACCGGGTTCGCGGCTCCGCCGTGTTCGCCGCCGGAGTATTCGGTAAGCCCCGGGGAGGCGAGTCCGGGGCAGACCGTGGCGGTGTCAGCGCCGGACGCCGGCTGCGACCCGCGGTACGGCAGCGACGCCCAGATCGAAGTGATGGTGAACGACGCCTCCGGCGCAGAAGTCCTGCGCGAAACCGCTCCCATGAACGACGGCGGGGGCTTCACCTATACATTCACGGTCCCCGCCGAAAGTGCGGCCGGCGAAGCCACTGTTACGGCGGTGCCCTACAACGTCGACTGGTGCGATGACACGGGCCGGAACAACCGCGCCGCAGAACCCCCTGTCCTCACCATGGAATGGGTGTCTTGCGCGATGCCCGTGAAGCCCCTCATCATCAGCCGCTAGGCCGGACAGGTAAAAAGACACCCGTTACCGGTCCGGCCGCGCTTTCCTGACCCTTCGTTCGCTTGCAAGGTTCTTCGGCCTCTCTGTGTCTGCCGTTACGCTGGGGTTCATGACCAAGCGCGCAGTAGTAACCGGAGCAAGTTCGGGTATCGGGGCAGCCACCGTAAAGGCACTGCGGAGCAGTGGCTGGGACGTGGTGGCGGTGGCCCGTCGCGCCGATAGGCTTGCCGCGCTCGCCGAAGAAACCGGTGCCGTTGCGATGCCCGGCGATGTGACCGACCAGGACTCCGTCGACCAGTTGGCGGCCGAGGTACTGGCGGACGGCGGGATCGACGCGCTAGTGAACATTGCCGGCGGCGCCTTCGGAGTGGACTCGATCGCCGAGGGCAAGTTCGCTGACTGGGAGAAGATGTACGACGTCAACGTGCTCGGCTCGTTGCGGATGATCCAGGCTTTCTTGCCCGCCTTGCGAGAGAACGGCCAAGGCTCCGTGGTGCTGCTGACGTCCACAGCAGGCATCGTGGCCTACGAAGGAGGCGGCGGCTACGTGGCTGCCAAGTTCGCCCAGCATTCCATGGCCGGCACGCTGCGGCTGGAAGAGGCCGAACACAATGTGCGGGTGATCGATATCCTGCCGGGCTTGGTGCAGACCGAGGAGTTCTCGCTCAACCGGCTTGGCGGCGACCAGGCGGCGGCGGACAAGGTCTATTCCGGGGTGGAGAAGCCGCTGCTGGCCGAGGACGTCGCCGACGTCGTGGCCTACGCGCTCAACCTCCCGCACCACGTAAACCTTGACCAGATTGTCATGCGCCCTGTGGCACAGGCGGCCGCGCACAAACTGATCAGGAAGTAGGAGAGACGTAGGCGTTCGAGGCGGCGGCCACAGCGTGACATAACCGGCGGGTCCGCCCCGGTTGGCGCCGCCAGCTTGGCGGCACCCGTTACCAATTGGGCTGTCGGCTTGGTGGGCCGACTACCCCTACACAATCGAGGAATCCGATTGCTTCGAATACATCTTCGAAGAAAAATGGGTGTATGGCTATCGCACCGCTCGAACAGAAACCAGGGATGCTTGCTTCCCTGGCTCGGGTGCGCGTCGAACTGACCAGCGAGGCCCGCAGCTTCGTGGCTGGAATGGACGCCATGTCCACCAGCGAGCTGGCGGCCACCGTGGCAGCCGTAGAGGACATCTCCAAGATCGTGGAGTTCTTCCAGCTTGCAGGCGCTTGGGCAGTAGAGCGGGCCGATGTTGCAAGTGTCGGGGAGCGGGACGGACTCTTCGGACGCACGGCTGCCGAGAGCCACGGCGCCGATTCATTACCGGATGCTGGCGCAGTCTCTGCGGCAGGTGCGGACACGAACGTGGACGTGCAAGAGCCAGGGTGGGCTGATCCCGCGGAGGCAATTGGGGCCGAAGCCGCGGCAAAAGGCAGCAGCGCCGGCCGGGGGACTGAGTTCCGCACGAATGCAGAGTATCTGCGGGCCCGGCTGGGGATTAGTGCAGGCGAGGCAAAGCGGCGGATCAGGGTCGGTCAGGCGGCGCTCGCCGGACGGCTGCCCTCCGGGGAACCGGGCAGTGTCCGGCTACCGGTGCTTGGTAAAGCGCTGGCGGAGGGCCGCATTGCGGGCAGGGCAGCGTCACTGATCACAGATGCGGTGGCGCGGGTGCGTCCGACTGCCGGGATGGACACTGCGTCGAAGATGGAGGCGGCGTTGGTGCTTCAAGCCGTGGAAGCCGACCAGGACGTTTTGGGCAAGATTGCCAAAACGTGGGAGGCGGCCGCCGACGCCGACGGGAAGGAGCCATCCGAGGCGGCGCTGCGCGCGAAGCAGGGCGTTTTTTATCGCGGGCGGCGCGGTGGCTTGCACTACTTCACCCTGGCGGCGGATGACGCTCAGTACCAGGCGCTGGCGACGGTGATGAATTCAGCGACCAATCCGCGGCTAACCGGGGAGAACGTGACTTCCGGCAACGGCACAGGCATGACCACAGCTGCCGCCGTAGATGCAGACGGTGAGGTGCCGGCTACTGCGGCCTTTTTGCCCGCTCCCGTGTCCGGGACAACAGGCGCCGTGTTTGAGGATGGGTCGACGGATCTGGACGCCGAGACGCTGGATCCGCGGTCGTTCGCGCAGAAGCAGTTGGCCGGTTTGGTGGCCGGGTGCGTGGTGGCTTTGTCTGCCGGAAGGCTGCCGGCCACCGGCGGGCACCGGGCACAAATCATGGTCACCACCGGCTACCAGGAACTGGCCGGCGAGTTAAGCGGACCGGCGCATCCGGTGTTCGGCCATCCCGTCTCGATCAAGACGGTCCGAAGACTGGCGTGCGACGCGTCCATCATTCCGGTGGTGCTAGGTTCGCAGAGCGAGGTCCTGGATCTGGGCCGCGCGTCACGGTTTTCACCCCAGGGGTTCGCAAGGCGCTCGTCGTCAGGGACTGCGGGTGCGCGTTCCCCGGCTGCACGATGCCGGCGGTTTGGTGCGAAGCCCACCACATCGTGCCCTGGTACCGGGGCGGCCGGACCAATGTCAACAACGGGGTGCTGCTCTGTATTTTCCACCACGACCTGATTGAACAGGGTGACTGGGAAATCGCGGTCCAGGCCGGCATCCCCTGGTTCATCCCGCCCGGCTATATCGATCCGCGCCGCCGCAGAAGACGCAACCGATATTGGCACACCGAAGTTCCGGATGTGCCGGCAGGGCGCCGCGTTTCGACAGTCGCGCCGGTGTGGCCCTAAACTTGAGCTACAAGCTTTGACCCGGCCATCACCGGCGAGCTTCCGGAAGAACGGCCCAGATAGCAACAGCGGGCTTAGTAGAGCCGGACGGGTAAGCCCGTCACAGCAGCGAACGAGTGGCTGTCCCTTTGCGCCGGTTCCGGCGCATCAGGCCAGCAAGTGAGGTGGTACCGCGGGTTCCGCCCGGCAGCAGGTTCGGCTTTTCAAGCCGCACCGGTGCGCCGGAGCAGGACACGTCCTCGCAGAAGTACCCACACTTGCCGAGCTGTCTTTCCAGGATGACGAAAATGCCACAGATCTATCCCAAGGCCTCCACTGCCGGCGCTGCCGCTGCCGAGAGCTCGCCCAAGTTCCCCGAGATCGAGGAACTGGTGCTCAAATACTGGCAGCAGGACGCTACGTTCCAGGCCTCCGTGGATGCCCGCGATGCCGGCGAAGACGGCGGGAACGAGTTTGTCTTCTACGACGGGCCGCCCTTCGCCAACGGCCTTCCGCATTACGGCCACCTGCTGACCGGCTATGTAAAGGACCTGGTGGCCCGCTACCAGACGCAGCGCGGCCACAAGGTGGAGCGCCGCTTCGGCTGGGACACCCACGGCCTGCCCGCCGAGCTGGAGGCGATGAAGCAGCTGGGCATGACGGACAAGAACCAGATCCTTGCCATGGGCATCGACAAGTTCAACGATGCCTGCCGCACCTCGGTGATGAAGTATGCCGACGAATGGCAGAACTACGTGACGCGCCAAGCGCGCTGGGTGGACTTCGAAAACGACTACAAGACGCTCAATGTCGAGTACATGGAGTCGGTCATCTGGGCGTTCAAGCAGCTGCATGAGAAGGGCCTGACCTACCAGGGCTTCCGCGTGCTGCCGTACTGCTGGCGGGACGAGACACCGCTGTCCAACCATGAACTGCGGATGGACGACGACGTCTACAAGATGCGCCAGGACCAGACGGTCACGGTCACCTTCCCGATCCTTGCCGAAGGCTCGGAGAACCCCCTGGCCGCAGAGCTGGCCGGCGTTAACGCGCTCGCCTGGACCACCACTCCGTGGACGCTGCCCACCAACGTAGCGCTCGCCGTCGGCCCCGACATCAGCTACGTGGTGCTGCCGGCCGGTCCGCACGGTACGCAGGCTACGGGGGAGAAGTTCCTGCTGGCGCAGGACCTGCTCGGCGCCTACGCCAAGGACCTGGGGTACGACGACGCCGCTGCCGCCGCCGAGGCAGTCGCCGCCACGTACACGGGCACCCAGCTGGCCGGCCTGCGCTACGAGCCGCTGTGGGACTACTACACGGACGCAGAGAAGTGGGGCACCGGCAACGGCTGGCAGATCGTGGTGGCCGACTACGTGACCACCACCGACGGTACGGGCCTGGTCCACCAGGCGCCGGCGTTCGGCGAGGACGACCAGAAGATCTGCGAGGACCACGGCATCCCGGTGATCGTGTCCGTGGACGAGGGCGCCAAGTTCCTGTCCACTTTCGCCGAGGGCCCGCTGGCCGAGATCGCCGGCATGCAGGTGTTCGAGGCGAACAAGCCGATCACCCGGGTCCTGAAGGCCGAGGGCCGGCTTGTCCGGCAGGCCAGCTTCGAGCACAGCTACCCGCACTGCTGGCGCTGCCGCACCCCGCTGATCTACCGCGCCATCTCCTCCTGGTATGTCGAGGTCACCAAGTTCAAGGACCGGATGGTCGAGCTGAACCAGCAGATCAACTGGATCCCGGAAAACGTCAAGGACGGTCAGTTCGGCAAGTGGCTGGAGAACGCCCGCGACTGGTCCATCAGCCGCAACCGGTTCTGGGGTTCGCCCATCCCGGTATGGGAATCGGACAACCCGGACTACCCGCGCCGCGAGGTGTACGGATCGCTGGCCGAGCTGGAGGAAGCGTTCGGCACCTTGCCGCGCAACCACGACGGCGAGGTGGACCTGCACCGTCCGTACATCGATGACCTGGTCCGACCGAACCCGGACGACCCGACCGGCCAGTCGATGATGCGCCGGGTGGAGGACGTGCTGGACGTCTGGTTTGACTCCGGGTCGATGCCGTACGCCCAGGTGCACTACCCGATGGAGAACAAGGACTGGTTCGACAGCCACAACCCGGCGGACTTCATCGTCGAGTACATCGGCCAGACCCGCGGCTGGTTCTACACCATGCACGTGCTGGCCACCGCACTGTTCGACCGGCCGGCGTTCCGCAATGTGATCAGCCACGGCATCGTACTCGGCTCGGACGGGCAGAAGATGTCCAAGAGCCTGCGCAATTACCCGGACGTGTCCGAGGTGCTGGACCGCGACGGTTCCGACGCCATGCGCTGGTTCCTGATGGCGTCACCGATCCTCCGTGGCGGTAATTTGATCGTCACCGAGCAGGGCATCCGCGACGGTGTCCGCCAGGTGATGCTCCCGCTGTGGAACGTCTGGCACTTCTTCAAGCTGTACACCAACTCCGCGAACAACGGCGTGGGCTACGAGGCGGTCTCCGTCCTCGGCGACACCGCCCGGATCGACGGGATGGAATCGCTGGACCAGTTCATCCTCGCCAACACCGGCGACCTGGTCCGCGACATGACCGCCGCGCTGGACGCCTACGACGTCTCCGGTGCTTGCGATGCGCTGCGCGAGTACCTGGACACGCTGACCAACTGGTACATCCGCCGTTCCCGCCAGCGGTTCTTCGACGAGGACCGCGATGCGTTCGATGTGCTCTACACCGCGCTGGAAACCGTGTGCCGTGTGGCCGCTCCGCTGCTGCCGCTGGTGACCGAGGAGATCTGGCGTGGGCTGACCGGCGGGCGGTCGGTGCATCTGACCGACCTGCCCGACGCCGGTGAGTTCCCGCAGTTGGCCGAGCTGGTGGAACTGATGGACACCACCCGGCAGATCTGCTCGTCCGGCTCGAGCCTGCGCAAGGGCGCGAACCTACGGGTGCGCCTGCCGCTGGCCTCGCTGACAGTGGTGGTCCCGGGCGCCGAACGGCTCTCCGGCCAGTACGCGGTGATGATCCAGGACGAACTGAACATCAAGTCCGTTCGCTTGATCGACGCCGCCGACGCTTCGCCGGAGGAGTTCGGCATTTCGCAGAAGCTGGTGGTCAACGCCCGGGCGGCGGGACCGCGGCTGGGCAAGAACGTGCAGCAGGCCATTAAGGCGGCCAAGTCCGGTGACTGGTCGGTGGACGACGACGGTGTGGTCACCGCCGGGGGACTGGTGCTGGAGCCGTCGGAATACTCGCTGGAAACGGTGGTCGCCGAGGACGCCGCGGCGGGTGCCGCCGTGACCATGCTGCCCGGCGGCGGGTTCCTGGTTTTGGACACCACCGTGACCGCGGAACTGGAGGCCGAGGGGGTGGCGCGCGACTACGTGCGCACCATCCAGCAGGCCCGCAAGGACGCCGGACTGGTGGTCAGCGACCGGATCCGCACCACGGTGACGGCAGACCAGTCCGTGCTCGACGCCCTCACCCTGCACCAGGGGCTGGTCTCGCAGGAAACCCTCACCGTGGACCTTGTCCTGGTGGCCGGGGACGGCGATGCCGTGTCCGTGGAAAAGACCGGATCCTGAAGGGGCACCGACCATGAGTGATGAATTCGGCGTTGAGAGCGTCTACGCGGAACTGCTGGGCCGCGCCCCGGAAAACAAGATGGAACCGCGGATGGAACCGCTGTTCCGTGCGATGGACATCCTGGGCGAACCCAACAAGGCGTTCGCCAGCATCCACCTGACCGGGACCAACGGCAAGACGTCCACGGCCCGGATCATTGAGGCAGGCCTGCGCGCCCACGGACTGCGCACCGGCCGGTACACCAGCCCGCACCTGTCCAAGGTCACCGAACGGATCAGCATTGACGGCGAGCCCGTCGCGGACGAGACGTTTGTGCGGGTCTGGGACGAGATCCGGCCGTACTTGGACATCGTGGACAAGGAACTGAACGCCGAGGGCGAACCGCGGCTGACCTACTTCGAGTGCGTGACCATCCTCGCCATCGCGATCTTCGCCGACGAGCCGGTGGAAGTGGCAGTGGTGGAGGTCGGCCTGGGCGGCATCACCGACGCCACCAACGTGGTGGACGGCCAGGTCTCGGTGATCACCCCGATCTCGCTGGACCACACGGACCTGCTGGGGGACACCACCGCGGACATCGCCCGGGAGAAGGCCGGCATCATCAAGAGCGGCGGCTTCCTGATCAGCGCCGCCCAGCCGCTGGACGCAGCCGAGGTGCTGCTCGAACAGGCTCGGGACCTGCAGGTGCCGTTCCGCTTCGAGGGCGTGGAATTCGGCGTCGAGTCGCGCATGGTGGCGGTCGGCGGCCAGCAGTTGACCATCAACGGGCTGGCCGGCCGCTACGAGGACCTGCTGCTGCCGCTGCACGGTGCGCACCAGGCCCAAAACGCCGCCGTGGCCGTGGCCGCGCTGGAGGCGTTCCTTGGCGGCGGGAAGAAAGAGCTCAACGTCGACGTGCTCCGCGAGGCGTTCCTGGAGGTCACCTCGCCGGGCCGGCTGGAAGTGGTCCGGACTGCGCCCACCATCATTGTGGACGCCGCCCACAACCCTGACGGGATGAAGGCCAGTGCACAGGCCATCCTGGAGGCGTTCAACTTCACCACGCTGGTCCCGGTGGTCGGCGTGCTGCAGGAAAAGGACGCCGTCGGCCTGCTCCAGCAGTTGCGCGAGCAGCTCATCGACCTGACCGACGAAATCTGCGTCACCACGTCCAACTCGCCCCGTGCCATTCCGGCCGAGCAGTTGGCCGAGGACGCTATGGCCGCCGGCTTCCCGGAAGATGCCGTCCACATTGCTCCCCGGCTGGACGATGCCATCGAATGGGCCGTCGGCCGGGCCGAAGCAAACAACGACCTCTCCGGCGGCGTACTGATCACCGGGTCCATCACCCTGGTGGCCGACGCCCGAATCCTGCTAGGAAAGTAACAAGATCCATGGCCAAACTGACCAAAGCCCAGCGTGAATGGCGTCCGGACGCGCCCAAGAAACGGCGCTCGATCAAGACCATGTTCGCCTCCACCGTGCTGCTGCTGGAAGCCTTTGTGGCCTTCTTCGCCACGCTGGTGGTGTTCGGGCTCTACCGCGACGAGGTGCCGCCGGCGCTGATCCTGGGACTCGGGATCGGCCTGAGCGCCGTGCTGGTGCTGTGCTGCGCGCTGCTGCGCCGCCCGTCCGGCTACGCCATCGGCTGGGGACTGCAAGTGCTGCTGATCGCCAGTGGGATCGTCGAACCGGTGATGTTCGTCGTCGGGGTGCTGTTCGCCCTGTCCTGGTGGTACGCGGTACGCACCGGTGGCCGGCTGGACCGCGAGAACGCGCAGCGCGATGCGGAGCAGGCGGCCTGGGAACGCGAGCACGGCGCGGAAGCAGGGGGAACCGGGGCACCAGGGGAGACCGGGGACGCAGGGGCTGCCGGCGGCGACGGCCGCTAACCAAGCGCCGCCCGGTATAGCGGCGCGCCTGCCCACGGCGACGGCGGCGCTGACCCGCGTTGCCCGGCGGAGCCAGGCGCCGCCCAGCGAAGGACGGCAAATTCCGCCCCAAACCGGGCACTCCCGGCCCGTCCCGTAGGATGAAACGGGGTTTTTGGAGCTAATCGTGAAGCAAGAGGAGAAATTGTGAGCGTTGAACGCACACTGGTACTGGTCAAGCCCGACGGGGTGTCCCGCGGTCTCACCGGCAGCATCTTGGCCCGCATCGAGGCCAAGGGTTACACCCTGGTTGAACTGAAGCTGGTGGAGGCCACCCGCGAGCTGCTGGAAAAGCACTACGAGGAGCACGTGGGCAAGCCGTTCTACGAGCCGCTGGTCGAGTTCATGCTCTCCGGCCCGGTTGCCGCCGCCGTGTTCGAGGGGCACCGGGTGATCGAAGGCTTCCGGTCCTTGGCCGGAACCACCGACCCCACCACTGCCGCTCCCGGCACGATCCGCGGCGACTTCGGCCGCGACTGGGGCGTGAAGGTGCAGCAGAACCTGGTCCACGGTTCGGACTCGCCGGAGTCCGCCGAGCGCGAGATCGGCATCTGGTTCTCTTAGCCTGCGCAACGCACAGAGGCCGCGACCCTGGACGGGACGCGGCCTCTGTGCGTTTAAGACGGTGCGTGAGCTGGTCAGCCCAGGAAGGCTTCGAGGAACGCCAGGAAAATGGTTCCGGCGGCCACGATCCACAGCAGCGCCGTGATGGTCCAGGCCCAACTACCGGCGAACCGGACCACACCTGCGGGCGCCTTGATGACTCCATGCGCCAGGTTCCGCGCCGTGGTGTGGGCCATCATCGGGATCATCGCAGCCCACACTCCCATGCAGTACAGGCACAGGATGTGGATGTCGTAGAGCGCCTGGCTCCACAGCCAGACGACGAAGATGAAGCCCAATGTGACGCCGCTTTGCAGTCCAATCCAAAACCAGCGGTGGAACCGTGCCCCGGCAAGGATCGCCACCGCCGTCGTGATCGGAACGGCAAAGGCGACGATGCCGATCAGCGGGTTCGGGAAGCCGAAGAGCGAGGCCTGCCAGTGCTGGAACACCTTGCCGCAGGAGACCCACGGGTTGATGTCGCAACTGGTCACATGGCCCGGATCTGCGTAGGTGGCCAGCCGCTCGAGCACCAGGATGCCGGACATGATCCAGCCGAACACACCGGTAGCCAGCAACAACCAGGCGAATGGTTTTTCCCGGGCAATGCCGGGAACCTCGCTGTCCGGACGGTGTCCGGAGGCGGTAGCGGCCAGGGATGTGGAGCGTTGCGCGTCGGTATGCACCGTGTTCCTCGAGCTCGGGGGCAATTGGCTCGATTCTACGCCGGAGCGATCAGCTAATACTCACCAAAACGGACCCGGTGTGAGAGAATGATCGTGGCTGATAGCGGCCCCACATGCTGCTATTGGTCCAGCGACAGGCTTCCAGGTCCGTCGGCGATGCTTCCCGAATAAGCAGCCCATCAATCCGGATGGGCGCTGGGAATCCGCCAGGCGGCCCTGCCGGTGAAGAGAACGTTACGGCAGACGGAAAAGCGCCGCTGGTCCCCGGGTGTGCCGCGCCCCACGTGATGGCGCGAGCTCGGGTGATACCAAGACGACTTTCGGTGACGGGCAGCCCAAGGCACCCGGATACCCGGCTACATGCCCCCGAGGGCACCGGGATGTGGCCGGTGCCGCAAGGGTTGGAGCATAACTATAAATGGACAATGAACAGGTAATGCCCGCTACCTCCACTCCGGCCGAGTTGCCCGAGGGAACAGCCAAAAAACCGCCGCGGCCCCGCCGCAAACCCGCTGTGTCCGCACCGCCGCAGGACCAGTTGGACGTTCAACTGCCCTCCGCGCCCGCTGATTCCACCAACGACGGCGGTGCCTCCGCCGCTGCACCCGGTCCCGATGTGTCTCCCGCAGGAGACCAATTGGACGGGCTGGTCACGGCCGGCAGCCAGCCGGAAGAACAAGCACCGGCAGCCACCACCCGGACGCGCCGGCCGCGCAAGACCGCTGCCGAGAAGGCCGCGGAGGCCGCGGCCACCCAGAATGCCCAGCCGCAAGCGGCTGCCGCTGCGGAAACTGGGTCTGCCGCGGAAACGCTGACTGCTGCCGCTAGCGCCGCCGAGCCCGTTGCCGCCCCGGTTGCCGAAGCGGCTCCCGCCGCCAAGACCAGAACCCGCCAGCCGCGCAAGACTGCCGCCCAGAAGGCTGCCGAAGCAGCAGCACAGGAAGCCGCGCTGCAGGAAGGTGCCGACGCTCAGCCGGCCGGGGAGCAGGCCGATTCTGCCGGCGGAGCCGCTCCGGATGGTGTCCTGGACCCGGCTAACGGGCAGACCGAGACCCAGGTTGATGGCGAAGCTGCGGGCAAGCCGGTCCGCAAGCGCCGCAGCCGTGCCGAGCAGCCGGTTGAGCAGCCCGTCAATGCCGACGGCATCCTGGAAGCCGAAGGTGCGGAGGAGTCGGCCGAAAAGCCGGCCGGCCGCCGTCGTACTGCCGGAACCACGCGTACTGCCTCTACCACTCGGACCCGCCGCAGCACCGCGGCGCAGGGCACCGAGGCTGCCGCAGCCGAACTGACCACCGCCGAAGGCGAAGCCCCGGCCGGCGGGCAGGAGCCCGTGGCCGCGGAAGCGACCGCTTCCGGTGCCGAGGCCACCACCGAGCCGGCCGCTACCACCGAGCCGGCCGCCGGCACCGAGGCAGCGGGCGAGCAGCCCGCTAAGGGACCCTCCCGCCGCCGTCGTTCCACCAAAGCCACGGCCTCCGCCGCCCCGGAAGCAGGGGAAGCCGCCGCGGAGCAGGTTGGCCCCGCAGCCGAAGCCGCAGCCAAGCCTGCCGCCGAAGCGGAGCAGGCCGAAGAAACAACGGCAGAAACTACCGACGCAGCGGAGGCCGGGCACGATCCGTTCACCATTCCGTCGTCGCCGGTATCCCTGCTCTTCCACGCACCGGATCTGTCCGCCGTCGCCGCCGCCAAGCAGGAACCGGCCGTGGCAGCGGACTCGGAGGAGGAAGACGAAGACGGCGGGCACCGGCGCAGCCGCCGGAACCGCCGCGGCCGCACCCGCAACCGTGCCGAGGTCGAGGCCGGCAACGCCGAGACGGGCGGAACGGAAGGGAACGACGAGGCCGCCGACACCGCAGAAGACAGCACGGCGGGGGAGACCGACGGCGTGACGTCGCGCCGCCGCCGCCGTAGGCGCCGCGGCGACGCCGATCTGGAACTGACCGGCGGCTCGGAGGATGATCCGCCCAACACGGTCACCCGGGTTCGGGCGCCGCGCCCGGTGGCCGAAACCGCACCCAGCAACAAGGTGGCATCGGTCAAGGGCTCCACCCGGCTGGAGGCCAAGAAGCAGCGCCGCCGCGAATCCCGCGAGTCCGGCCGCCGCCGCCAGGTGATCACCGAGGCCGAGTTCCTGGCCCGCCGCGAATCCGTGGACCGGCAGATGGTGGTTCGCCAGCGCGACGACAGGATCCAGATCGGCGTGCTCGAAGACGGCGTGCTCGCGGAGCATTTCGTGTCCAAGACGCAGCAGGACTCGCTGATCGGCAACGTTTACCTGGGCAAGGTGCAGAACGTGCTGCCCAGCATGGAAGCGGCCTTCATTGATATCGGCCGCGGGCGCAACGCCGTGCTCTACGCCGGCGAGGTCAACTGGGACGCCGCCCACCTGGACGGACAGCCGCGCCGGATCGAGCTGGCGTTGAAGTCCGGCGACTCCGTGCTGGTCCAGGTAACCAAGGACCCGGTGGGCCACAAGGGCGCCCGGCTGACCAGCCAGATCTCGCTGCCGGGCCGCTTCCTGGTCTACGTGCCGGGCGGTTCGATGACCGGCATCTCCCGCAAGCTTCCGGACGTGGAACGCAACCGGCTGAAGAAGATCCTGAAGGAACATGTTCCGGACGGCGCCGGCGTGATTGTGCGCACCGCGGCCGAAGGCGCCAGCGAACAAGAGCTGATGAACGACATCAACCGGCTGCGCGCGCAGTGGGAAGGCATCGAATCGCGTGCCGGCTCCACCAAGACGCTGGCACCGGAAATGCTCTACGCGGAGCCGGACCTGACCATCAAGGTGGTCCGCGACGTGTTCAACGAGGACTTCTCCAAGCTGGTGGTTTCCGGCGAGGAAGCCTGGGACACCATCGAGGCCTACGTCACCTACGTGGCCCCGGACCTGGTGGACCGGCTGGAGAAGTGGACGTCGGAGACTGACATCTTTGCCGCCCAGCGGCTGGACGAGCAGATCCACAAGGCACTGGACCGCAAGGTGTTCCTGCCGTCCGGCGGATCGCTGGTGATCGACCGCACCGAGGCGATGACCGTGGTGGACGTCAACACCGGCAAGTTCACCGGCTCCGGCGGCAACCTCGAAGAAACCGTCACCAAGAACAACCTGGAAGCTGCCGAAGAAGTGGTCCGCCAGCTGCGGCTGCGGGACATCGGCGGCATTATCGTCATCGACTTCATCGACATGGTGCTGGAATCCAACCGGGATCTGGTGCTGCGTCGGCTGGTCGAGTGCCTAGGCCGCGACCGCACCAAGCACCAGGTGGCCGAGGTGACCTCGCTGGGCCTTGTGCAGATGACCCGCAAGCGGATGGGCACCGGGCTGCTGGAAGTCTTCGGCGAGCAGTGCGAGCACTGCGCCGGCCGCGGCGTGATCACCCATGACGAACCGGTTGAACACCGCCGCACCGGCGCCGCTACCGAGCACCACCAGGTCCGGATCGAGAAGCGCTCGGAACGGCAGTCGCGCAGCGAGAAGCGCCGCAGCCGCGGCCAGGGCCAGCCGGAGCAGACCGTCGAGGCCCCGGCTGTCGTGGGGCAGGACGACGAGGCCGAGCGCAAGGCCAAGGCCGAGGCCGCCCGCGCGGCACTGGCCAACATCGCCGCCGCAGCCCACGCCGCCCACGAGGCGGAAGAGCACCCTGAGGCTGCCAAGGCGAAGCAGCACGACGGCGAAGCAGCCGCCGCTGCCGCCTCCGCACGCAAGCCCGACGCCGTCGGTGGAAACGCCCCGGCACAGGGCCAGCCTGCTGTCTCCGGACGCAAGCGCCGCTCGCGCCGTGCCGACGATTCCGGCATCGCTGCGGCCGCCGCTTCCCCCGCGGCGACCGGCGCCGAGGAATCCGGAGCCGGAGTGCTGAACATCAACGGCGAAACCGTGGCCATCCCGCGCGCCACGTCCGCTCCGGTGGCTGCCCGGGAAGAACCGTCGCTGACCTTGGAAAGCCTGACCGAAGCCTTCAACAAGGTTGCCCCGGTGGAGAAGCCGGTTGAGCAGTCGGTTGAGAAGCCGGTGGAGAAACCGGAGCCGGCCGCCCCTGCAGCCGCTCCGGAGCCGGCCGCCGCAGGCCGTTCCCAGGCCGTCGAGCCGCCGGTGGCGGCGGGGCAGGCCCAGCCGGAGCCCGCGCCGCAGGCTGCGGCGACCACCCCGGTCCGCAAGCCGCGCCGCCGTCGTGCTGCCAGCAGCCCGCAGGGGGCAGCCGACGCTCCGGTGGAGACCGTGGATGTGTCCACTTCCCCGGAGAACGACGGCGGCCACCGGCACGCCGCGTCCGCACCGGCCGCGCCCGCCTTGGCCGAGGCGGCAGCCGGAAAGACAGAAGCTGCCGCTCCGCTGGTGCTGGGTGTGGGAGTGCCCGCCTCGGAGCTATAGCAACTTGCATCAGCACAGGCCGCGGACTCCTCGGGTCCGCGGCCTGTGCTGCGTCTGGGCGGCAAAAGGTCTGTTGCCCGCCGTGTCGCGGAGCGGAAATGCACGCGTCTGGGTCTGGCGGCAGTAGTATTACTAGGTGCGCCCGAGCGGATTCCCGTCCGCTCGCGCCAGGTAAGGATCACGCACAGCCCCTCCGGCACTCCCGGAGCCGCTGGTTTGCGGCGAATAGCCGCAATAGCGTAATCTAGATCTTCGGTGCGTACGCCTTCGAAGGGTTTCCACCCGCAGGCGCGGATGCACAGTGCTTTCCAGGCCGTCATAGCGTGCCTGCGTATTCGAGCAACAACTGTAATAAACGTCTAGAGAAGTGAGTTCCCAAGTGGTGTACGCGATTGTCCGCGCCGGCGGCCGCCAAGAAAAGGTTTCCGTTGGAGACCTCGTGACCCTTGACCGCGTCCCCGGCGAGGCCGGTAGCACCATCGAGCTGCCTGCTCTGCTCCTGGTCGACGGCGACAAGGTCACCTCCGCAGCCGATGCCCTGGCCAACGTCAAGGTAACGGCCGAGATCGTCGAGAATCTCCGCGGTCCGAAGATTGTCATCCAGAAGTACAAGAACAAGACCGGCTACAAGAAGCGCCAGGGCTACCGCTCTGCACTGACCAAGGTCAAGGTCACCGGAATCGCCTAAGCGGTCCGCTGACTTTTCAAACGTTCCTTCAGACACAAAGGTAGGCAAAACAAATGGCACATAAGAAGGGTGCGAGCTCCACTCGCAATGGTCGCGATTCCAACGCACAGCGCCTTGGCGTCAAGCGCTTCGGTGGCCAGGTAGTTTCCGCCGGCGAGATCATCGTCCGCCAGCGCGGTACCCACTTCCACCCCGGCGCCAACGTCGGCCGTGGCGGCGACGACACGCTGTTCGCCCTCGAGGCCGGCGCCGTTGAGTTCGGCACGCGCCGCGGACGCCGCGTCGTAAACATCGTGGCTGCCGCTGCGGAGTAACCTCCAGCAGTAAACAGCTTTCCAGTGAGGCGGGCCGACGGTCCGCCTCACTGGTGTTTTAACCCGACTAGAATCACTGGTGGGCCGTTTCAGTTCTGGCCCATCGGCAAAGAGGAGATCGATCACGTGGCAACATTCGTTGACCGGGTAGTCCTGCATGTATCCGGCGGATCCGGTGGCCACGGTTGCGTCTCCGTCAAGCGCGAGAAATTCAAGCCCTTGGGCGGCCCCGACGGCGGCAACGGCGGCAATGGCGGCGACGTCATCCTGCGCGTGGACTCCCAGACCACCACACTGCTGGACTACCACCATGCGCCGCACCGGCACGCCACCAACGGCGGTCCCGGGATGGGCGACTGGCGGGACGGCAAGAACGGCGCCACGTTGGTGCTGCCCGTGCCCGACGGCACAGTAGTCAAGACCAAGAACGGCGACGTGCTCGCCGACCTGGTGGGCGAGGGAACCGAATTCGTCGCCGCCGCCGGTGGGCAGGGCGGCCTGGGCAACTCCGCGCTGGCATCGGCCAAGCGCAAGGCCCCGGGGTTTGCCCTGCTGGGCATTCCCGGCGACGAGCGGGACATCGTCCTGGAGTTGAAGTCCATTGCCGATGTGGCGCTGGTCGGCTTCCCCTCCGCGGGCAAATCCAGCCTGATTGCGGCGATGTCCGCGGCCCGGCCGAAGATCGCCGACTACCCGTTCACTACGCTGGTGCCGAACCTTGGCGTGGTGCAGGCCGGGGACACCCGGTTCACCATCGCCGACGTGCCCGGACTGATCGAAGGCGCCAGCGAGGGTAAAGGCCTGGGCCACAACTTCCTGCGCCATGTGGAGCGCTGCGCCGCGCTGGTGCATGTGCTGGACTGCGCCGCTCTGGAAGCCGACCGCGACCCGCTCTCCGACCTGGCGATCATCGAGCGCGAACTGGAACAGTACGCGGTGGACATGAGCTACGCCGGTGCCGACGGCGATGTGGTCCCGCTGAACCAGCGGCCCAAGCTGGTGGCCCTGAACAAGGTAGATGTGCCGGACGGCCGCGACATGGCCGAGTTCGTCCGGCCCGAGCTGGAAAAGCGCGGATACCGCGTCTTCGAAGTGTCGGCGTCCAGCCACGAGGGGCTGCGCCAGTTGGGCTTTGCCATGGCCGAGATCGTCAGCGCCGCGCGGGCCGAAGTGAAGGCTGCCCCGCCGAAGGTCGCACCTGCCGTGCTGCGCCCGCGGTCGGTGAACAACCGTGGTTTCATCATCCGCCGCGAAGAAAAGAACCTGGAACCGCTGTTCCGGGTGCTGGGCGAGAAGCCGGAACGCTGGGTCAAGCAGACCGACTTCAACAACGACGAAGCGGTGGGCTACCTCTCCGACCGGCTGGCCAAGCTTGGGGTTGAAGACCAGCTGTTCAAGTCGGGTGCCCGCCCGGGAGACACCGTGGTGATCGGCGAGGACGACGCAGTGGTCTTCGACTGGGAGCCGACCATGGCGGCCGGCGCCGAGCTGCTGTCCTCCCCGCGCGGCACTGACCTGCGCCTGATGGAATACATCCGGCCCACCCGTGAGGAGAAGCGCGAGCAGTACCAGGAGCGCAAGGAGGCCCGGGCTGCCACCCGCGCCGAGCTCGAAGCCGAGCGCAAGTCAGGCGTCTGGACCGAGAAGGAAGACCATGACGACGACGATGAGCTCTGAGCCGGCGACGGCGGCGGACCGGACGCTGCTGGCCACGGCCGAGCGTCTGGTGGTCAAGGTCGGCTCGTCCTCATTGACCTCGGTGGCCGGCGGCATCTCCGAAGAGGCGCTGCTGTCTCTGGTGGAAGTGCTGGCGGCCCGCCGCAACGCCGGCACCGAAGTCATCCTGGTGTCCTCCGGTGCCATCTCCGCCGGACTGGCCCCGCTGGGCCTCAGCCGCCGGCCGCGGGACCTGGCCACCCAACAGGCCGCCGCGAGCGTGGGCCAGGGCCTGCTGATGGCCCGCTACACGCAGGCCTTCGGCGCCCGCGGCATCACGGTCAGCCAGGTGCTGCTGACCGCCGAGGATCTGATGCGCCGCCAGCACTATGCCAACGCCTACCGGGCCATGCACCGGCTGCTGCACCTCGGCGTCGTGCCCGTGGTCAACGAGAACGACACCGTGGCCACTCACGAAATCCGCTTCGGCGACAACGACCGGCTGGCCGCGCTGGTGGCCCACCTGGTCAAGGCGGACGCGCTGCTGCTGCTGTCCGACGTCGATGCGCTCTACGACGGTCCGCCCAAGGACGGCGCGCAGCGGATTCCCCTGGTGGCCGGGCCGGAGGATTTGGACGGCGTTAACATTGGCCGCAGCGGTGCCGCGGGCGTCGGCACCGGCGGCATGATGACCAAGGTCGAGGCCGCCGCAATCGCGGCCGGCTCGGGCATCCCGGCGCTGGTCACGTCCACGCCGAACGCGGCCCGCGCGCTGGCCGGCGACGACGTGGGAACGTGGTTCGCGGTCAGCGGCACCCGCCGGCCGCCGCGGCTGCTGTGGCTGGCGCATCTGGCCTCCGTGCAGGGCCGGCTGGTGCTCGACGACGGCGCCGTGCAAGCCGTGCGGGACAAGCACCGCTCGCTGCTGCCGGCCGGCATCGTCTCGGTCAAGGGCGACTTCGAACCGGGCGATCCGGTGGAACTGGCCGACGGCGACGGCCGTGTGGTAGCGCGCGGACTGGTCAACTTCTCCTCCTATGAACTGCCGCGGATGCTCGGCCGCTCCACCAAGGAACTTGCGGCGTCGCTGGGCCGGCAGTACGAACGCGAAATCATCCACGTCGACGATCTGGTGGTGCTCTGAACCACCCGCCGGCCGGGGGCGCAAGCGTAACGTGACCTTCGTCGTCGTGCTTCGCTAGGCCCACCGGCTAAAATCGGCAGTATGACCCAGACAGCCTCTTCCCAGTCCACGGCCGAAACGTCCCAGGACAGCCAGAAGCCGGATGCCGCCGCCGCCGTTGAGTCCATCGCCATCCGGTCCCGGAACGCTGCGCGCCGGATGGCACGCGCCAACCGGGCGTGGAAGGACAAGGCGCTGCGGGAGATCGCCGAGTCACTGGTCGCCAAGCGGGACGTGGTACTGCAGGCCAACCGCCAGGACCTGGACGAGGGCAAGGCGAACGGCACCAGCGCCGCGCTGCTGGACCGGCTGAGGCTGGACACCAAGCGGATCGACGGACTGGCGGCGGCGCTGGAGAACCTGGCCGCGCTGCCGGATCCGGTGGGAACCGTGATGCGCGGGCAGACCCTGCCGAACGGACTGCGGCTCCGCCAGGTGCATGTGCCGATGGGCGTGGTGGCCGCCATCTACGAGGCCCGCCCGAACGTCACCGTGGACATCGCCGGCCTGGCGCTCAAGAGCGGCAACGCCGTGATCCTGCGCGGCGGCAGCGCGGCCCGGCACTCCAACGTTGCGCTGCTGGGCATCATCCGGGACGCGCTGGACCGGGTGGGCCTGCCCGCCGACGCGGTGCAAAGCGTGGACGACTACGGCCGCGACGGCGCCAACGCCCTGATGCAGGCGCGCGGGCTGGTGGACGTGCTGATTCCGCGCGGCGGCCGCGACCTGATCCAGTCCGTGGTCACCAACGCGAAGGTCCCGGTGATCGAGACCGGCGAAGGCAACGTCCATATCTTCCTGGACGAGTCGGCGGGCACGGAGATGGCCGTGGACATCCTGCTCAACGCCAAGACGCAGCGGCCGTCGGTATGCAACACGGTGGAGACCCTGCTGGTGCACCGCGATGCGGCCGCCACGGCCGACGTCCTCGCTGCCCTGTCCGGCGCGGGGGTGCGGCTGCACGTGGACCAGCGGGTGGCCGGCATCCTGCCGTCCGGCGTCGAGGCCACAACCGCCACGGACGATGATTGGGCCCGCGAGTACATGGACCTGGACCTGGCGGTGGGCATGGTGGACTCGATGGACGACGCACTGCGGCACATCCGGGCCTGGACCACGGGACACACCGAGGCGATCATTACCAACGACCTGCGCAACGCGGAGCGGTTCATCGCCGAGATCGATTCGGCGGCAGTGATTGTCAACGCGTCCACCCGCTTTACCGACGGCGGCGAACTGGGCCTGGGTGCGGAGGTGGGTATTTCCACCCAAAAGATGCATGCCCGCGGGCCGATGGGGCTGCGCGAGCTGACCACCACCAAATGGATTGTCCAGGGCGACGGCCAGGTCCGCGACTGAACCTGTAGCCAGCCGGCACCGCTCGGGGCTGAATCACGGTTCCGCTGGCGGAACGCGTACCATGGGTAGGAAGCCATATCCCGTCCGCCTGAGCGCGGCCGGACTGAAAAACATCAAGGGAGAATCATGCTGTCTCAGGTCCTCGACGCCGCACTCGTGGCTAGCGAAGCCGCCCACGTCGAACTTCCGGTCCCCGCATGGGCCGTCGGCGTCGGATTCATGACGCTGTTCGTGCTCCTGATGTTTGCCACAATCGCTTTTACCAGCGTTGGTCAGCGCCACTCGGCGGTCGAGGAGCAGGTGGACCCGCACCGCCAGTTCCCGAACAAGCACGACCACGGCCAAGCCGCACCGCGCCACTAGCCGTTCGTGCCCGCGCTGCCTGTCAAAGCCCCGCAAGCCGGAGCACTGCACCTCACTTACCCGGGGCGCAAGCTTCGGCTTGGCGTCATGGGCGGAACGTTTGATCCGATCCACCATGGCCACTTGGTGGCAGCCAGCGAGGTAGCGTCCGTGTTTGGCCTGGACGAGGTGGTCTTTGTGCCCACCGGCCAGCCGTGGCAGAAGACCGGGCGCGACGTCAGCCCGGCCGAACACCGGTACCTGATGACAGTGATCGCCACGGCGTCAAACCCGCGGTTCACGGTCAGCCGGGTGGACATCGAACGGCCTGGGCTGACCTACACCATTGATACGCTGCGGGACCTGCGCGCGGCGCGTCCCGACGCGGAACTGTTCTTCATCACCGGCGCGGACGCGCTGGCGCAGATCATGTCCTGGAAGGACATCGACGAGCTGTGGTCGCTGGCCCACTTCGTTGGCGTGACCCGGCCCGGGCACGAACTGCACAACCTGGGCCGCAAGGACGTCAGCCTGCTGGAGGTTCCGGCCATGGCCATTTCCTCCACGGACTGCCGGGAGCGCGTGGCCGAGGACCAGCCCGTTTGGTACTTGGTTCCGGACGGCGTAGTACAGTACATAGCCAAGTACGGTCTCTACCGGCACTCGTCGCACGGTGCCGCGGTGACGAGCCAACTTGAACCGAGCCAATGAAATTAGTCGTTTACTACTGGGTGATCAGCAAAGCATGAGCAATCAATCCCAGCCGCCGCCCAGCCGCCGGGACATCCGGAGGCAGCGCGACGGCGCCGGTACGGGCCCGGAGTCTGCCTCCGGGATCGTCCCGCAGAAACCGGATGCCCACGCAAGCGCCCCGGTCGACGGCGGGGGAGCAACTCCCGCAGCTTCCCGCGAACGCCAGGGCGAACGGACCTCGCAGACCCGAGCCCGCGAGCGTGAGGCACGCCGTGCGCTCAAGACCCTGACCGCCGCGCTGCCGCAGATCCCCGCGCCGGAGAGCGAACAGGTGCCGACCCGGCGCCAGTTGCGCCAACAGCAATTGCAGCGTGAAAACCGCGGGCTTGCCCCGGACACCCCGGTTGTTGGCCCTGACCGTACCCAGCCGGCGGGCGGCCGGTCCGGTGGCACCGGCGCTCCGGCTGCCGACCCTTCCAGCACCTCGGCCAAGCCGACCGGCCCTTCCAGCACCTCGGCCGACTCTTCCAACACCTCGGCCAAGCCGGCCGACGGCCGGGCCCGCACCTCGGCTGCTCCGGCCGATGCTCCGTATCAGCCGCAGCGTCCGCCGATCGAAGGCGGCCGCCGCGCCCGGCGCAACGGCGACACCGGCCGGCAACCGGTCCAGCCGCCGGGCGACGGGCAGGATCACCTGCTTTCCGCCGCCGGCCGCGAGGCAGTCGACGCCGGCGAGATGAGCGTGGAGCAGGCCTTGGCCGCCCGCGACCTGCTGATGGGCCAGGCCAAGAACATGGTCGCCACGATGGAGTCCAGGCAGGAACAGTCTCCACATGAGGTGGACTTGGAACTGCTGGCACAGCAGAAGGCTCTGGCCGAGCGTGCCGCAGTCCTCAATCGACGGGCTGCTGACAAGAAGCGGCTGAGCGACGAGAACGAACAGCGCCGGCACTCGGCCTCGGATCGACCGGTCGCGGACATTGTGTCGTCGCCGATGGAGTTTGTGGCCGTCCCGGGTTCCGACCAGCATGTGCTCCGGCCGTCCTCGACGTCCTATGTTCCTGTGGTGACGACGCCGGTGTCGAAGGCTCCGGCCCAGCCGGCTCCTGCCCGGCCGGCTCCTGCCCGGCCGGCTCCTGCCCGGGAACCGGTCCCGGCACGGCGGCGGCCGTCCGGGCAGGCCACGAAGACTGAAGCTTCCGCCGCCACCCAGGCTGTTCCTGCGCTGCGGGAAGAGAACCCCGCACCCCGGGCAGCCCAGACAAACGGTGCTGCACCACGGTCGAAGATCCTGGCCGAAGCAGAAGCGCTGGCTGGAGGACGCGGCACTGCCATCCACCCGCTGAAGGCCACCAGCGCCCACGGACTTGATCCACTGGACGCCCGGACCGCAGGGCTGGCCCGCGCCCACCGGATGCGGCTTGCGGTCGGTTCCGCTCTGGTGCTTGGCGCCGCCGCCTTCGCAGCGGGTATCGCCATGATGCTGGGACTTTTCGGCGGCTGAAGCCGCCAATCAATAGCTGGTTAACATTCAAGGAGACACATGACCGCACTCGAAAGCTCTATCGCCATCGCGCGTACCGCCGCCAAGGCAGCCAGCGACAAAATCGCCGAAGACATCGTCGCCATCGACGTCAGTGAGCGGCTGGCCATCACCGATGTGTTCCTCATCGCCTCTGCGCCGACCGAGCGGCAAGTCAACGCGATCGTCGACGGCATCGAAGAGGAACTGCACAAGCAGGACCTGCGTCCGGTCCGCAGGGAAGGGCGCTCCGAAGGCCGCTGGGTACTGCTGGACTACGCCGGGGTAGTCATCCACGTGCAGCACCAGGAAGACCGGGTCTTCTACGCCTTGGAACGGTTGTGGAAGGATTGCCCGCCCATCGACCTGCAGTTGGACGATAAGCCGGCGCCCACGGGGACTGAGTAGCCGAGGCGGAGCGTGGCACCTGCCGCTTGGTTCCGCCCTGCGCGGCGCCGGTGGCACGTTCCGGGGGGCGGTCTGCTGATTTGGAATCCGTGCCGGTGTCTGCATAGAATATTCAAGTTGCTTCGAAGGAAGCGGCACGGAATCCGCAAGGATAACGGGGCTGTGGCGCAGCTGGTAGCGCACCTGCATGGCATGCAGGGGGTCAGGGGTTCGAGTCCCCTCAGCTCCACTCGTGAAGACACGTTCAGTGATATTCACGCTGTGGAATACACGCGACGCGTGGGCATACTTCCATTCCAAGGGGCTGTGGCGCAGCTGGTAGCGCACCTGCATGGCATGCAGGGGGTCAGGGGTTCGAGTCCCCTCAGCTCCACTTGGGAACTGAGTAAGACATCCTTCACGGATGTTTCGCTCACCGTCAACACCCCGGTCCTCGGACCGGGGTGTTTTCTTTTGTCTGGTGGACCGTCCTTAGAGGAAGTCCGACAGCGCCGAAATAAGCCGGTCGATCTCAGTGTCGTCGTTGTAGGGGGCGAGTCCGACGCGCATGCCGGCATCGACGGAGAGTTGGAGCGCCTGGAAGGGCTCGTGGGCGTAGAAGCTGCCGGCAGGAGCGAGGATGGCGCGGTCTGCAAGGAACTGGGCGGCCTTGGTGGCGTCCTTGTCGCGGAAGGTGAAAAACAGTGTCGGGGTGCGATCAGCGGCGGTCGAGTGGACGGTGATGCGGTCCCCGAGACCGGCGATACCTTCTTCGATGCGCTGACGTAGCCGCACTTCGTGCTGCTCGATGAGGTGGTGGGCGGCAATGAGCCGTTCGCGGCGTGGGCCGTCGCCCGGCGCGAGGCCGGCGATGAAGTCCACGGCCGCGGTCGTGCCGTTCATGATCTCGTAGGGCAAGGTGCCGAGCTCGAACCGCTCGGGGACGTTGTTGGTCGACGGGAGCAGCTTGTCGGGTGTCAGGGTTTCCAGCAGATCGGGGTCGGCGGCGAGGGCGGCGCAGTGCGGTCCGAAGAATTTATACGGCGAACAGGTGAAGAAGTCCGCTCCCAGTGCCTTGATGTCGACTGCGGCGTGGGCGGTGTAATGGACGCCATCGACATAGACGAGGGCACCGACTTCGTGCGCGCGCGCCGCGATTCGTGCGACGGGGGGCTTGGTGCCCAGCAGGTTGGAAGCGGCAGTGACGGCGACCAGGCGGGTGCGCTCATTGATGATCTCGTCGACGGCGGACAGGTCAAGTTCCGCGGTGGCAGGATCCAACGGAATCCAGCGGACGGTGGCACCGACCGTCTGGGCGGCCTGGAGCCAGGGCCGGATGTTGGAGTCGTGGTCGAGCCCGGAGACGACGATCTGGTCATCAGGTGTCCAGGTTTTGGCCAGCGTGCGGGAGAAGTCGTAGGCGATCTGGGTGGCGCTGCGCCCGTAGACGATCCCCTCGGGCGAGGCGCCAAGCAGGTCGGCTACGGCGGTACGGAAACCTGCGACGGCGTTCTCGGCGTTGAGTTCACTGGCGACCAATGTGCCGCGGTTGGACAACGGACCGGTCAAGGTGCGGGCAATCGCCTGTCCCACCACGGCCGGCGTTTGCGTGCCTCCGGGGCCGTCAAAATGCGCCAGTCCCGATGTCAGAGACGGGAACTCTGTGCGTAGGGCGGAAACGTCGAACGTCATGCTTCTCCTTAGTTCGCTGTGCGCGACCTCCTCGCGTGTGTCGAGCGTGACACCCCCGGCGTCACTTGCCAAGCGGGCTTTCCGGTCGAACCGGGATCAGCCACGACTCGTCGGGCAGAATCTGTTGCGCAGGACGCATCTGCTTGCGAAACCAGCCAGTTTGGTGCGCCGCTGGTCACGATGACATAACTCCTTGGCAGCCGCGGGATTTCGGGGCCAAAGCGCTGCTAGCCTGCAATGACTTTACCGATTTCCGTCCGATATTCAGCTCACAGTGAATAACGGATTGTTACGGTGGGGACGTACAACCAGTAATACGAACAGCATGTGGCCAAGGCCATGCAGATCCGTGGCAGAGTCCACATGTGCTGGACGTCGAACTGGCGGTTGGGGGAGCTCCCGTCATCGCTTCGGCGAAACCGTCGTTCTGGGCGCCGCGACCGCGGCAACCCAGGAGCTTTATCAGTTTGACGCGTGTATTTGTCCGCAAAGACCAAGCACCAATCGTTGCCAAACTGCCTGCTCCTGGGGGCGCGGCAGCGTAGATGGGCCGTAGTGAACGAACAAATTGCACTGAGCGTACAGAATGTCTACAAGGTCTTCGGCAAGCGACCGGCCGAAGCCGTCAAGCGCCTGCAGGCCGGGAAGACGCGCGAGGAAGTCTCCGCGCTGGGCACTGCCGCGGTGATCGACGCGTCGTTCGATGTTCGGGCCGGCGAAATCTTCGTCGTGATGGGACTTTCCGGCTCCGGGAAGTCAACGCTGATCCGCACCCTCAACGGCCTCCAGCCGCAGACCGCGGGCAGCGTGGTGGTCGGCGGGACGGATATTTCAACGATCTCCGACGGAGAGCTTCGGAAAGTCCGGCAACAAAAGATTTCGATGGTCTTCCAGCACTTTGCGCTGATGCCCCACCGCACCGTGGCGGACAACGCTGCCTATGCCCTCGAGGTTCAGGGCGTGGCCAAGGCTGAGCGGTTGGCCCGCGCAGACAAGGTGCTGAAGCTGGTGGGGCTGGAAGGCTGGGGCGACAAGTTCCCGGCCGAACTCTCCGGCGGCATGCAGCAGCGCGTCGGGCTGGCCCGGGCGCTGTGCGCGGAAACCGACATCCTGCTGATGGACGAGGCCTTCTCTGCCCTGGACCCGCTGATCCGCCGCGAAATGCAGGAGCAGTTGGTCGCGCTGCAAGCGGATCTGGGCAAGACCATTGTCTTCATCACCCACGATCTGAACGAGGCCATGTTTTTGGGAGACCGGATCGCCGTGATGCGGGACGGCCGGATTGTGCAGATCGGCACCCCCGACGACATCCTGACCCACCCCGCGAACGACTACGTGGCGAAGTTCGTCCAGGACGTGGACCGGACCCGGGTGTTGACCGCAGGCTCCGTGATGGAGCCGGCCCGCGCCGTCGTCAATCTCTCCGGAGGTCCGCGCAACGCGCTGCGCACCATGCGCGACCTGCAGACGTCCGCAGCCTTCGTGGTGGACCGGCGCCGGACCTTCTTCGGCACGGTGCGCGACCGCGACGTGATGCAACTGGTCGAATCACGGGCGCCCGACCTGACCGCCGCCGTGCGCAACGGCAACGGGCCGGTTCGTGCCGAAACCCCGCTCTCGGAACTTTTTGGACTGGCGGTGGAGAGTCCCATTCCGCTGCCGGTGGTCGACGCCGAGGGTCGGTTGGTGGGCGCGATACCCCGGGTGACGCTGCTGGCTGCGCTTGGCAACGTACCCTCCAGCACCACCGACCTTCCGATCGTCGAGAGCGCCCCGGCGCCGATCCCCGAACAAGAAATCACCCGGACGCTCAACCGGACGTCGGCGGGCAACAAGACGTCGGCCGAAGGAGGAAACCGCTAATGGACCTGGAATTCCGCATCCCACTGGGTGACTGGGTCGACGTCGGCCTCGACTGGCTGCTGGCCACCTTCGCCGCCGTCTTTTCCTTCATCCGCACCGTCTTCCTCGGCGCCTACGACAGCCTGGAGTGGCTGCTCATCACCCCTCCTTCCTGGGTGATGATCATCGTGTTCGCCGCCATCGCCTACGCGGCCAGAGGCTGGAAGCTGGCGCTGGGCACCGCGGTCGGCTTCCTGCTGATCGTCGGGGTCAACCAGTGGGAGCACGCGATGGAGTCGTTCGCGCTGGTCATTGTGGCCACGGTAGTGGCGATCGCGCTCAGCGTCCCGGCCGGCATCCTGGCCGCCAGGTCTGCCACGGCCTCGGCGATCATCAGGCCGATCCTGGATTTCATGCAGACCATGCCCGCCATGGTGTACCTGATTCCGGCCCTGGTGATGTTCCGGGTGGGCGTGGTGCCGGGCATCATCGCGACCATCATCTTCTCGATGGCACCCGGCGTGCGGTTCACCGAGCTGGGCATCCGCGGCGTGGACAAGGAAGTGGTGGAGGCAGGCTACGCCTTCGGCTCCAGTCCCGGCAGCATCCTGCGCAAAATCCAGCTGCCGCTGGCGATGCCAACGATCATGGCCGGCATCAACCAGGTGATCATGCTGGCCCTGTCGATGGTGGTTATCGCCGGCATGGTCGGCGCCGGCGGGCTGGGCGGCGAAGTGGTTGCCAGCCTGAACCGGATCGACGCCGGCCTAGGTTTCGAAGCCGGACTGGCCGTGGTCATCCTGGCCATCTTCCTGGACCGCGTGACCGCCAGCGTGGGCAAGGCCTCCCAACCCGGACAGCGCCAGCGCGCCGGCCGGCGGGCGAAGCAAAGCATGCAGAACGCCTGACACCTGTGGCTTTTAGACCAATCAACGTGCCCACAGCGGGCATAACGAAAGGAACAACATGAAGCATTACAGCAAGCTCGCGGCCCTGGCCGCCGTCGCAGCCCTCGGGCTGACGGCGTGTGGCGGCGGTGGCGGCGAGACCGGCGGCCAGGCAACCAGCGGTCTGGACAACGGGGATAAGCAGGACGTCACCATCGCGGTCTTCAACGGCTGGGATGAGGGCATCGCCGCGTCGGAACTGTGGAAGGCCATCCTGGAGGAGAAGGGCTACAAGGTCACGCTGGAATATGCCGACCCGGCCCCGGTTTTTGCGGGTCTGTCTACCGGCGACTACGACCTGACGCTGGATACCTGGCTGCCGGTCACGCACGCCAGCTATCTGGAGGAATACGGCGACAAGATCACCGAGCTGGGGCAGTGGAACGACGAGGCCAAGCTGACCATCGCGGTGAACGAGGACGCGCCGATCGATTCGCTCAAGGACCTCGCGGCCAACGCCGACAAGTTCGACAACCGTCTGGTAGGCATCGAGCCCGGGGCCGGCCTGACCGAGGCCACCACCAAGAACGTCATCCCGACGTACGGCCTGGACAAGATGGAGTACCTGACCTCCTCGACGCCCGCCATGCTCTCCGAGCTGAAGTCGGCCACCGCCGCCGGTGAGAATATTGCCGTCACCCTGTGGCGCCCGCACTGGGCCTACGATGCCTTCCCGCTGAAGGATCTGGAAGATCCCGAGGGAACGCTCGGCGACGCCGAGGGCATCTACGCCTACTCCAGTACCAGCTTCGCGGAGGACTTCCCGACCCTGGCCGGGTGGCTGAAGAACTTCAAGATGGACTCCGAGACCCTGTACTCGCTGGAGAACGCCATGTTCAATGAGGCTGATACCGACGACTACGGCCCCGTCGTGGAAAAGTGGATCGGCGAAAACCAGGAGTACGTGGACGGTCTGACTAAGTAAGGCAGCCGGCCACCAACTGACCAGCGCGGCGCCGCCGGATCCCGTTCAGCGCGGGAACCGGCGGCGCTTGCGGTTTAAGGGGTGCTGCATCATAACGACGGCGGTGCCCGGCGCCTGCGCGGCAGGCGTTCCTTCAGGCGCGCCGGGTAGTGATGCTCATATCGCGCAGGATCACGGACAGTTGGTCCATGAACAGGCCCAGCTGCGCGTTCTGCCTGTCGTTGATCAACAGCGCGAAAATGTTTCGGGCCAAGCGGATTTCCGGGACGTCCAACACCACAATCCCGTCCGGTCCGTTGTACATGGCCAGCTCCGGGACCAGCGCCGCACCCAGCCCGGCCCCGGCCATGGCCAGGCTGGCATTGAAGTCGTCGCAGTAGGCCACCACGCGGGGATGCAGGTTGCAGCTGGCAAAGAGCCGCTCAATCACCGTGGCGTCCGCCGTGCCGGGGTGGTGCATGATCCACGGCATCTCGGCCAGCTGCGAGGCTGTCACCGAGGCGCCGGGACGGATGCCCCACGAGGCGGGCAGGACCACGCGGAAGTTGTCGTCGCCGATCCACTGCCGGCTCACGGTGTTGGGCCAGGCCAAGCCGCCTTGGCCCACTTGGAAGACCAGGGCGACGTCGAGTCCGCCGCCGGCCCGAAGCCCTTGGATCGTCTGGCCTGGCTCGGCGACGGATACTTTGAGATTGATCCCCAGGCCCGGCCATTCGGGCGCTTGCAGCAGGCGGGGGAGTACATACGTGGCCAGGCTGGGGAAGATGCCCAGCCGGATCTCCTGCGTGCTGGTGTCCTGGCTGCGGGCAGTGGCAGCCAGCAGGGCATCGATGTCCGTCAGCACCTTGGCCGCGTGCCGGGACATCACCAGTGCTGTTTCGGTCGGCTGGACGCTGCGAGCGGACCGCTCGAACAGCTTGGCGCCCGTTTCGCGCTCCAGAGCGGACATCTGCTGGGAGACCGCCGAGGCTGTATAGCCCAGATTGGCGGCCGCCGCCGCAAACGAGCCGCGCCGGGTCACTTCCAGCAGCGTGCGCAGGTGCACCGTATTGACCATCAGCTCTCCTGTCGCATCTTGGTGATTGTGCCAAGCCTACCTTGGGCTTGCCGGGCACCGGAGGTTTCGCGGCGCGGGCTGTGGGCCTCTTCGTTAGGAGAGCTGTCCAGGCGCGATTGCCTGCTGGCCGGAGGAATGTGCCGGCGTCCTGCAGTGTTCTATTAAGGGCTGCGAAAAGGTCTTGGTGGGGGATGGGAGTCGGAGCGCCTGCATCAGCCCGGGGTCGCGGTAGGGTCCCGCGAAAGTGTCCGACATGCACGCTATTGTGCGGATCACCATCGAGCGGTGAGCGTGGACACCTTCGGGATCGGGGACCACAACATCTAGTGATGGCCGCCCTACGAACGACACGCCGAGGAAGGGCCGACACGATACTTTCCCAAGCTGTGGGCAGGGAATCCACAGGCTGTGGACGGCGAGCCGGGAAGGCCGGAATATCAACTGTTTAACAGCCGAAAGATATCCCCACGGGCTGTGGACGAAGCAGGGAACGGAATGACATACTTGTAATACATCATCTTGGGGTTCTGATCGGCCGAGTCCACTAGATGTAGTATTGGAGCAGCTGCTGGGCAGTGCGTCAGGGTCTTCCACGGGAGGCCGCGCAGCCAAGAAAACAGCGGAAACGCCGTAACGATAATTAGGGGAGAAGGACCATGACTGTAACGGTTTACACCAAGCCAGCATGCGTGCAATGCAACGCTACATACCGGGCTCTGGACAAGAAGGGCATCGCTTACCAGAGCGTTGACCTGTCCCAGGATCCGGAAGCGCTGGAGCGTGTCCGTTCCCTTGGTTACATGCAGGCCCCCGTGGTCGTCACCGAGCAGGACCACTGGTCCGGGTTCCGCCCCGATAAGATCGAGGAACTGGCCCTGGCTGCCGCCTCCGTAGCCTGACCGGCGTCGAGCAAAACCAGAACCACACGTCATGACCGAGCTGCTGATGAGTGAAGGCACGCAGCAGGCAGGTCCGGCGGTCGGCGGGACAGCCGATGCGGACCTGATCTACTTCTCTTCCGCCTCTGGCTACACGGACCGATTCATGCAAAAGCTGGGGCTGCCGGCGGCACGGATCCCATTGCGCACCCAGCAGGAGACGCTGCAAGCGCTCCGGCCGTTCGTGCTGGTGCTGCCCACCTATGGCGGGGAATCCGGCCGGAACTCGATTCCGCCGCAGGTGATTAAATTCCTCAACAACGAGGAGAACCGGCGCCTGCTGCGCGGAGTCATCGGTGGCGGCAACACGAACTTCGGCACAACCTACTGCCTGGCGGCGGAGAAGATCGCAGCCAAATGTCAGGTGCCTCTTCTCTATCGATTCGAACTCATGGGCACGTCCGAGGACGTAGACCGGGTCAAGCAAGGATTGGAACTCTTTTGGAAACGACAGTCGCACACGCGCCCCTAGCCGACGCCAAGGCAGAGCTGCCGGCCGCATTCAAGGGTCTGGGCTACCACGAGCTCAACGCCATGCTCAACCTCTACGGCCCGGACGGGAAGATCCAGTTTGAAGCCGACCGCGAGGCTGCACACCAGTACTTCCTGCAGCACGTTAACAACAACACCGTCTTCTTCCACGATCTGGAAGAGAAGCTCGACTACCTGATCAAGAACGAGTACTACGAGCGCGAGACGCTTGACCAGTACACGATGAACTTCATCCGCTCGCTCTACGACCGGGCCTACAAGAAGAAGTTCCGCTTCGAGACGTTCCTAGGCGCGTTCAAGTTCTATACCTCGTACACGCTGAAGACGTTTGACGGCAAGCGTTTCCTGGAGCGCTACGAAGACCGCGTCTGCATGGTGGCCCTGCATCTGGCCCGGGGCAACGAGGCTATGGCCACCCAGTTGGTGGACGAGATCATCGACGGCCGCTTCCAGCCGGCCACCCCCACGTTCCTCAACGCGGGCAAGGCCCAGCGCGGCGAGCTGGTCTCGTGCTTCCTGCTGCGCATCGAAGACAACATGGAGTCGATCGCCCGCGGCATCAACTCCGCCCTGCAGCTGTCCAAGCGCGGCGGCGGTGTGGCCCTGTCGCTGACCAATATCCGCGAGCACGGCGCGCCGATCAAGCAGATCGAAAACCAGTCCTCCGGCGTCATCCCGGTCATGAAGCTGCTCGAAGACAGCTTCTCCTACGCCAACCAGCTCGGTGCCCGCCAGGGTGCGGGTGCGGTGTACCTGCACGCGCACCACCCGGACATCTACCGCTTCCTGGACACCAAGCGCGAGAATGCGGACGAGAAGATCCGCATCAAGACGCTCTCGCTCGGCGTGGTGGTCCCGGACATCACCTTCGAACTGGCCAAGAAGAACGAGGACATGTACCTCTTCTCGCCGTACGACGTCGAGCGCGTCTACGGTGTGCCGTTCTCGGACATCTCCGTCACGGAGAAGTACTACGAGATGGTCGACGACAGCCGGATCAAGAAGACCAAGATCAGCTCCCGCGAGTTCTTCCAGACGCTGGCCGAGATCCAGTTCGAGTCGGGCTACCCGTACATCATGTTCGAGGACACGGTGAACCGCGCCAACCCGATCGACGGCAAGGTCATCATGTCCAACCTGTGCTCGGAGATCCTGCAGGTTTCGTCGCCGTCGCTGTACAACGAGGACCTGACCTACGCCGAGATCGGCAAGGACATCTCCTGCAACCTCGGGTCGATGAACATCGCCAAGACCATGGACTCGCCCGACTTCGGCAAGTCCATCGAGACCGCCATCCGCGCGCTCACCGCCGTGTCGGACATGTCCTACATCAACTCGGTGCCCTCGATCGCCGAAGGCAACCTGCAGTCGCACGCCATCGGCCTGGGCCAGATGAACCTGCACGGCTACCTGGCCCGCGAGCGGGTCCACTACGGTTCCGAAGAGGGCCTGGACTTCACCAACATCTACTTCTACACCGTGCTGTTCCATGCGCTGCGTGCCTCGAACAAGCTGGCGATTGAACACCGCCAGGCCTTCGGCGGCTTCGAAAAGTCCAAGTACGCCTCGGGCGAGTTCTTCGACAAGTACACCGAGCAGGAATGGCTGCCGCAGACCGAGCGGGTCAAGGAACTGTTTGCCAATGTGGAAATCCCCACCCAGGACGACTGGCGGGAGCTGAAGGCTTCGGTGATGGAGCACGGCATCTACAACCAGAACCTGCAGGCTGTCCCGCCGACCGGTTCGATCTCCTACATCAACAACTCCACCTCCTCGATCCACCCGGTGGCGTCCAAGATCGAGATCCGCAAGGAAGGCAAGCTGGGCCGCGTGTACTACCCGGCGCCGTACCTAACCAACGACAACCTGGAGTACTACCAGGACGCCTACGAAATCGGCTACGAGAAGATCATCGACACCTACGCCGCGGCTACCCAGCACGTGGACCAGGGCCTGTCGCTGACGCTGTTCTTCAAGGACACCGCCACCACACGCGACATCAACAAGGCGCAGATCTACGCTTGGCGCAAGGGCATCAAGACCATCTACTACATCCGGCTCCGCCAGCTTGCGCTGGAAGGAACCGAAGTGGAAGGCTGCGTCAGCTGCATGCTGTAGCAGCCCCAGACAACTGAAAAGTACGACGGCGGGTGCCCGCCCGCCGTCGTACCTACACCGACGGGACGCCGGCAATCCGGCCCGCCCGCGGGCGACCGCCGGCCGCACCACGGCAGGCATTCGGGCACCATGGAACAACTCAGACTTTGGGAAGAAGGGGACGCGATGTCAGCCGAGAAGGTCAAGCTTCTGCATCACGTGGAAGCGATCAACTGGAACCGGATCGAGGACGAGAAGGACGTTGAGGTCTGGAACCGGCTCTGCAACAACTTCTGGCTGCCCGAGAAGGTCCCGCTGTCCAACGATGTGCAGTCCTGGGGCACGTTGACCGAAGACGAAAAGCTGCTCACCATGCGCGTCTTCACCGGTTTGACCCTGCTGGATACGCTTCAGGGCACCGTCGGTGCGGTCAGCCTGATCCCGGATGCCCTGACCCCGCATGAGGAAGCTGTCTACACCAACATCGCGTTCATGGAATCGGTGCACGCCAAGAGCTACTCCTCGATCTTCTCCACCTTGTGCTCCACCAAGGAGATTGACGAGGCGTTCCGGTGGTCCACCGAGAACGAGAACCTGCAGAAGAAGGCCCGGATCATTGAGGGCTACTACTACGGCGACGACCCGCTCAAGCGCAAGGTCGCCTCCACCTTGCTGGAGTCCTTCCTGTTCTACTCCGGCTTCTACCTGCCGATGTACTGGTCCTCGCGGGCGAAGCTGACGAACACTGCGGACCTGATCCGGCTCATTATCCGGGATGAGGCCGTCCATGGGTACTACATCGGCTACAAGTTCCAGAAGGGCGTCGAGGGGGAGTCCGAAGCGCGCAAGCAGGAGCTGAAGGACTACACCTTCGAGCTGCTCTATGAGCTGTACGAAAACGAGGTGCAGTACACCCACGACCTCTACGACTCGGTTGGCCTGGCCGAAGACGTCAAGAAGTTTTTGAACTACAACGCCAACAAGGCGCTGATGAACTTGGGCTACGAGGCCATGTTCCCGTCCACCGTCACGGACGTGAACCCGGCCATCCTCTCCGCCCTGAGCCCCAACGCCGATGAAAACCATGACTTCTTCTCCGGCTCCGGCTCCTCCTACGTGATCGGCAAGGCCGTCAACACCGAAGACGAAGACTGGGACTTCTAGGTCCTTGTGAGATGCAGGCCTAGTTGGAAGAAACACACCCTAGTTGGAAGAAATGCCTAGGATAGCTGGAAGTCTTCCAACTAGGTCTGCAATCTGGGCAGATGCGAGGCCTGTTGATGGTTGGCGGTTCGCTGGATAGCTGGCGGACCGTCTGAGCACCTCGAAAAGCACGACGTTCACTGCAGGCCGGGCAATCCCGACCGTCCGTCGACAAGTCCTAGGCACGACTCGATGCCTAGGTCGCAAAGTCTCGCGTCGGCCCGGCTGAGGCTGATGAACTGCACTTGCTTACACGCGGGGCCATCGCGTTCGCCCACAAAAGTCAAGCACCGCCGGCGACCGTCTTAAGGCCGGGGTCGCTGCCGAGTCGGCCGCCATAGTCGCCAACCTGCCCCGACGGGGGTCGACCCGTCCGTCGGGGGACCGGCTTATGCGACGGCTGTGTGCATGGTTCGGGATATGTTCCCTTTGGCTTATACATTGTCTGCAACCGAGCACTGCGCCGCGATTCCGCGAACGCCCCTACAGCACCAGACCAGGACTGTGTGGTGGATGGCTCATGAAGCTAAATATCCGAGACACCTGAAAGGACTTTGGGACTCGACGATCTCCTTGAGGCGCTGAATGCCGATCAGGCAGGCCATCACGGGGACGCCGAACTCAATCCGATCTCTAGGCGCCAGGAGGACATGTTATTCCGTGGCTGCCCACATGGTCTCGAAGTTCGTCTTGTACTACGTCCGTGAGGGCAGATCCTAGTCGCGGTTGGACAGGCGGTCAGGGGATCACCACACGACGTCCTCGCCGAAGGTGTCCAGCCGGAAGCCCTGCTGCGGCCGTTCGTCGACGACCTCGAAGGCGAGGGTCTCGGTGTGGTCGTTGCCGTAGCGGTCGGTCCAGACCACCTCGGCCAGGTGCATGCCGTTCTCGAGGTCGGCCGACAGCGGAATGCGCCACAGGTGCGGGGACCCATCGGCGAGGTTGCCTTCCACCGGGCGCGGTGCGGAGGGTCCGTAGACCTGGCCGTTGTACAGGTGCAGGCCCTGGGCCTCCGGGTTCCCGGAGGTTGACTGGTAGGACATCCGGGCGCCGGTGAGCTGGCGGATCAGCGCGGACGGGTCGGACCACTCGACGCCGCGCCGGACCTCCTCACCCGCCGCGGGCTGGGTGATCTCCGCGGTGGCGGGTTCGGCACCGTCGATCGAGACGTTGACGGTGGAGTCGGTGGTGCCCGCCCAGACGTTGGCGGTCAGGTAGGTGCCCGCGTCCAAGTCGTCGCGGGTGATCATGTTCTGATCCCCGAGATCACCCAGGGTGAGCGGGGGCACCGCGTCCTTGTGCTTGTTCTCCCAGGTGACGGGGTGCTCCTCGCGCCAGTCGATCAGGGTCTGCGCCCAGTGGCGGTAGTGCGGGGAGTTCAGGCCCAGGCCCATCTGGTCGCCGCCGCGGCCGGTGGCATGGAAGGCGTGCTGGTAGTCCGTGCCGGAGAAGTCGAAGGTCCAGAAGCCCGGCAGCGCGCCGTCGCCCTGGAAGCTCATCGGCTGGCCGTCCACGTCGTAGTCCCCGGCGTACCAGTCTCCCGACACGGCGCCGGCGACGAGGTGGTCGAACGGCACGGCCGTCACCCCCACGGCCTCCTTCCACGCCCCGAGGGAATCCCCCTCGGTAATCGACTCGACCCAGTGCGAATGACCGGACAGGGACAACGCCTCGCGTCCTTCGAGGAGTTCGTAGAGTGTGCGGACGTCGTCGGTCTGGTGCTGGGCGCTGTCCGCGCCGGAGTGGGACACCAGCGGGATGTGCGTGGCGACCACCACGCGCTTGTCCTTGGGCACGGTGGCCAGATCCTTCTCGATCCAGGCCAGAGTATCTTCCCCGAGGCGGCCGTTGTACGCCGGGGCGCTGGCCGGGTCCTCGCAGGCCGGCCGTTTGCCGTCGGCGTTGTCGTCCTCGGGCGTGCACGGGTATTTCACGTTGTTCAGCGCCAGCACGTGTACCTCGCCCACATCGTAGGAGTAGTTCTCCGGTCCCCAGTGCTGCCGGTAGGTATCGAGCGACCACCGGGCGTCTGTGGCGTCGAAGTCCAAGTCGTGGTTGCCGGGGATCGCGCGCACGGGCATACCCATCAGGCCCAGCGCCTCCTTCCCCCGGTCGTACATGCCCAGGTCATCGCCGGCGATGTCGCCCAGCAACAGGGCGCCGCAGTCGGCGGCATCATAGGACGCGGCTTCGCGCAGGGCACCATTGCGCGCATGGGAGATCTCCTGGTTGGAGTAGGTCTGCGGATCGGCCAGCACCAGGCACCGAATGTCCTCGCCGGCCGATGTGGGATTCTTGGTCAGCGGGAAGTTCACCGCGGCGGGCAGTTCCCCGGTGGGCTTGAGGCCACCGAAGCGCAACTCCTGCTCGGTGGTGCCCTTGGGTGCGTGGGTGTAGGAGAACTGCGCGATGTTGTTCTCATCGACCGGGGTGTCCCAGCCGGCGGGCTTGGTGACGAAGATGGTGTCCTTGTCCTGCGCCGGCAGCTCGTAGCGGCCCTTGGCATCGGTCTGGACCACTTCGCGACCGTTGGACACCGTCACCCCCGAGATGCCCTTCTCGCCCTTATCCCGGACCGAGTTCTGGTTGGTGTCATCGAAGACCACACCGTCCAGGGCATCCTCCCCGGTCTCGCCCTCGGTGAGGACTTCAGGACCGCCGACGTACATCGTGGGGTCCACCCCATCACCGACGGGCTTGTCCCCGCGGTGACCCTTGGCGGGGGCATGGGCCGGCGGGTTGCCACCCGCGCTGGAGTGCTTCGGCGGATCCGCCGAAGCGGTCTGCACGCCGAAGAACGCCATCGGTGCCAGCACAGCCAGGGCGGTGCCGCCCACCAGGGCACGACGACGCCGGGAGACAGGGGAAGACATACAGAATCCTTTCGCCAGAGTGATTGCTATCGGAAGCAACGCCTCAAGCTAGGACTTGCGTATGACGGGCCGGTCCCTGTTCCGCCACGACCAGGTGAACGGGCAGCGAACCCTGGCCTGCGCACGCGCCCGTGCCGGCACCGCCTCGGATCCGTGGTCGAACGTAGGGGCGACGGCCCGCAGCACCCCGTACGTGCACGCCGGGAACACAGCACCAATCCGGACCGCGCAACAACTATCCCCCCGTGCTCTGACTCGCTGCCTCAGTTGGGAAGCTCAAGCGTGCCGCGCTGGCTGCTGCGGTAGACGGTAGTGCGGAAAACGCTGAACAACTCTGCCGGCTCGGCCTGGGTGTGCTCTCCCACCCGGCGTGGGCGCCACCCCGACGAGTCCTAGTGGAGCCATTCAACCGCTTCCCGGGCAATGTCCGCGGGGATGGTGTGCTTGCCGGAAAATTCCGCGTAGTCCACGTCGTATCCGTCCCGGCGGAGGGCCGGGACGATACGGCGGCTGGTCGAACCGATCGGCAGGACGGGGTCGGCTTCACCGTGGGAGACGAAGACGGCCGGTTTCCCCACTCTCGGGGCGGGCGGGATGAAGCCGGGCGAGAAGGCGATGATCCTGCGGAAGACTTCGCCGTTTGCCAGGCCCAGGCCCAGGGCATAAGAGGCGCCGTCTGAAAAGCCGGCGATGCCGATACGCTCAGGGTCGACCGGGACCGTACGGAAGACCTGGTCCAGAGCGCGGTCTATCACCGAGACATCTGGCCCATAACTGCCTTTGAGGACGGCGTCCCACGTCGATCCGCGGGAAGCCGGTGCTAGGAGAACCAGGCCAAATTGGTCCGCTAGTGGAGCCAGCAGGGACAGGCCGCGGGAGGCGTCCCCGCCCGCGCCATGGAGGCTGACCAGGAGACCGGCGCGGACGCCCGGCCGGCGTTCCGGCGGAATTTGGAGCACGGAATCGCGCTCTCGCTCCAACCCCAGTCGGTGCTTGCCGGATCCAGGCAAAGACCGGGACGGGGGCACTTCGGGCAGGCGAGCAGTCAAGGCAGCGGCATTCTGGCCCAGCTGCCCCTGCCCAGCCACGCACCCTGCCAGTAGCCCCGCCTGCAGAAGCTGGGCTGACGTGATGAGAACGCGGCGTCGCGTCGGCACGGAACCATTATCGTTCAAAGGCCGGTTCGCGTCATGCAGTGCGCCGTACCGGCCCGGTCGGTTCCCGCATCCTCGCAGGACTCGAATTTCTTTGGTCCTGCGCCGCCCTACCCATGCCCTTTGCGGCACGGCCGCGGACATTACCAGAAGGCGGCGTGCTCAAACGGGAAGTATTGGGCCCCGCGGAGCTGGAACGCGACAGTGCCTCGGGCTATGCAAGAAGGTGAATACTTCTCCCTCATCTTGGTCGCGGGGGGGGGGGGACGAACACGCGACAGTGCGTCACCTTCGTCGGAAAGCAAACGTCCTACCCGTGGATTTGCCCGCGGTGTCGGCCCTTGAGCGGACGGGCGAGGTTCCCTCGAGTATCGCGACTTGACCGCTGGCGCCCTGCAAAACCAATATGAGTCAGGAAACTGGACTGAAGACTAGTTGGATGCCGTCGGCGAAGTGGAGGCGACGGACCCGGATCTTGTACACCGGCTCCAGAATCTCCGGGACCAGGACCTCGTACGGAGTGCCGCTTGCGACCAACCGGCTTTCGTCGAGCAGCAGGACGCGGTCACAGTAGGCTGCTGCGAGGTTGAGGTCGTGCAGAACCACGACGATGGCATGGTTGTTCGTCCTGGCTAGATCGCGGACCAGTTGGAGGATCTCGTGTTGGTAGCGGATGTCCAGATGGTTGGTTGGCTCGTCGAGCAGCAGGTGCGTGGCCTCTTGCGCCAGTGCCCGGGCGATCAGCACGCGTTGCCGTTCCCCGCCGGAGAGCCGGTCGAAGCTCTGGTCCGCCCTGTCCAGCATGCCGACCCGTTCCAGTGCCTGGGCGGCGGCCTTTTCGTCCCGCACGTCAGGCCGGCCGAGCCGCGATTGGTGCGGCGTGCGGCCGAGCAGGACCATATCGGAAACCAGCAGCGGCAGGTCGCCCGGCGTCTCCTGCACGACGACGGCGACCGTCCGGGCGCGCTCTTGGGCCTTGAGCCGGTGCAGCGTGGTGTGGTCAAGCATGACTGTGCCGCTGTGTGGGGCCAGCGACCCGTATAGGATCCGCAGCAGGGTGCTCTTGCCGCTGCCATTCGGTCCCACCAGACCGAGGACTTCGCCATGCCGCGCGTGCAGGTCAACACGGTCAAGGACGTCCCGGACGCCGTATGAGAAGGAGATATTTGAGGCGGCAATCATCGGGCGAACCGTTCGACAATCCGCTCGAGCCCGCTGATAGCCAGCGGCGAGGGCGGCTCCGTGAAGTTGAATAGTTGCACGAGGATGTCGCCGTTTTCAACGGCGGTGATGGAGGACGCGCCCTTCCACGATGTCACCGTTTCGGCAACCTTCCCCGGGTCTCCGGCGGAGTGGAGCAGGATCAGGACATCGGGGTTGCGGCCGATGAGTTCCTCGCGGGTGACCTCGAAGACCCGCTGGTCGACGTCGTCGAAAACGTTGTCCAGTCCGGCGGCCTTTAACTGCGGTTGGGCCATGGACTTGGTGCCGTACGCGTAGGTGCTCCCCCCGCCGGCTGTCGGGTACAGGACTGCTGCCGTGCGGCCGGTGCGGGCCGCTTTGGCGGTAATGTGCTCCACCTGGGCCTCGAGCTCGACGGCTGCCGCCGTGGCCCGTTCTTCGACGTCGAAGATTTTGCCGTAGGTGCCCAGCCGATCCCCGATGGTGCCAAATGACGGCGTTTCCGGGGCCGTGGGGCAAAAGGATGGTTCCTGCAGCACCGGTATGCCCGCGGCGGCGAGTGTTCCACGGTTGAGGTTTTCGGCCGAACCCAGGACCAGGTCGGGTTGCTGCGCCAGCACGACTTCCTGCGAGATCTGCAGGTGGCCCGTGGTGTCCAGACGGTCGGTCAGGAGCGGGATGCGTGCCAGTTCGGCCTGGGTGGCTTGATCGAAGTATTCGGACGGGTAGATACCTGCGCGGGCCACCACCTTGTCCAGGACCCCGAGTGCCGACAAGTAGGCCACCGGCGAACTGTCCAGCATGACAATCCGTTCCGGCGGTGCGTCCAGAGTGACCTCGACGCCGCAATTCATGATGGTCAGCGGGTAGCCGTCCGCCCGCGGTGACCCCGCGGACCCCACGGCGCTCCCCGCGCAGCCGGCCAAGCCGATGACCAAGGCCACCGGTGCGAGGGCGAACAGCAGACGGGCGGGGGTTTTCATGATTAGTCCTCTGGTAAGTGGATGTGCGGGGATGTGGGTGGCATGGAAGCGGAATTGCTTAGTCCGCCTGACGCGTCCTGCGGATGAGGTGGAGCAGGAAGGGAGCGCCGATAAAAGCAGTGATAATCCCGAGGGGCAGTTCCTGTGGCTGCAGCAGGATCCGCGCGAGCAGGTCGGCCCAGATCAAAAAGATCGCACCGAGCAGAGCGGAGACGGGAATGACCCGGGAGTGGGCGGCGCCGACCAGCCTCCGGGCGAGATGCGGAATGACCAGTCCAACGAAACCGATGGACCCCGCGGCCGCAACGACTACCCCGATGCACAGGGAGATGACGACCAGCAGTTGGGTGCGGAACCGGCCGGGTGCAACGCCGAGGATGTGCGAGGTCTCGTCGCCGATAGCCAGGGCGTCCAAGCGCCTGCCGGCAAGAGTCAGCAGGCAGCTGGTCACCAGGACCACCGCGACGACTATGGCCAGGGGGCTGCCCCACTTGGCAAGAGCCAAGGACCCCAGCAGCCAGAACATCACGGACCGGGCGCCCTCCGCGGAGCCCGAGGCGAAGATTAGGAAGCTGGTCACAGCCGTCAGTGCGTAGCCGATGGCAACGCCGGCCAGCAGCAGCCGGGTTGAGGTCACCCGCCCGGCCGCACGAGCGATCAGGAAGACCAGCATCGACGCAACCAGCGCCCCGAGGAAGGCGCTCACAGGCAGCGCGTGTTCCCCCAGACCCAAACCGACGCCGAACAGGATTATCGCAGCCGCACCGCTGGAGGCTCCGGAATTTATCCCCAGTAGGTGGGGGTCGGCGAGCATGTTGCGCACCATGGCCTGCAGCGCTGCCCCACATACCGCCAGCCCGGCACCGACGGCGCTCCCGAGAAGAACGCGGGGCAGCCGGACCTCCCAGACGATGGCAGCGGCTGTCGGATCGGGTTGATACCCGAACAGCGGGCCCGGCAGATGCGACCAGATCACCCCTGCCACAGTCGCGGTATCCAGCGTGACCGGCCCGGTCCCCACGGACACCACCATTCCGGCGACCAGGAGCCCGGTCAGTACCAGTACCCACAAGAGATGACGACGGCGTAGTGGTGCCCGCTGCAACGGGTCCGCGCCGCAGGCGGCCTCGGCGAGCATGCCGCCTTCGCGTGGGGCCGGGCCCCAAGACCGAAAGAAAATTAGTGCCTCCAGGGAAAGGAACGAGTTCTGCTAGGCGGATCCAGAGGCCTGACACCGTGCAACGCCCGGGCTGGACAGGACCCGGGCTGAATGGGTCTGCGGTCCGGCCGCCGGTGGAGCTGCCCTGGACGGGGCCGGGCCGCACTCAGGTACGGCGCGGGTCAATACTTGCGAAGATTCAGTGGTTGCTGGCCGAACCAGCGGTGACGGAGCAGGTCGGCGGCGGCGTGCAGCATGGCGTTCAGCGCGTCGGTGCTGCGGGACAGGGCGCGCAGGGCGAAGCCGGGCCCGTTCAGCAGCGACATGCCGAGCTGCCCGCCGGGATCCATCGGGGCCAACAGGTCCTGCAACTCGCGCACCAGGTCACCGTCCACCCGGGGGTCGACCACAAGCATCGAGCCCAGGTGCGAATAGTCCTCGAGGAAGAGCATGCTGGACAGCGGCGCGTCCGGATCGCCGGGGCGGATCAGCAGGTTGTCCAGGGCGAGCAGGCGGCCGTCGCGGTAGATGTCGTTGCGGATGCGCACCTCCTCATACCGGAAGGGCCTGCCGTCCGGGGACCAGCCGGGAGTGACCACGTCACACATCACGAGGGAGGAATCCGCGGCGAGTTCGACGACGGTCTGCTGGCGGTAGGTAGCGTCCCGGTACGCGATGAGCTGGTCCGGCAGGTACTCCAGGCTGGCGCCGGGGCCGAGCCGGAACCGGGTGTGCTGCACGGCCGGAGCGCCCGGCGTCCGGTAGATCTTGGTGGCGGACTGGGTGGTCAGCAACAGGCGGGCCTGGTCCTCGACCTGGATGTCGACCTCATAGACGTCCCCTCCAAGGTAGCCGCCCCCCGGATTGACGATCGTGTAAGCGACCTGCGCGGACGCGTCCAGGTAGTGCGGGCGGATGACCCGCAGCGCGCCCTGGTGGTATTGCGAGGTGGCGATCCCGCGGCCGCCGCGCCGGCCAACCGTCAGGCGCAGCTCACCGGTCGGAAGCTGCACGCATGCCGGTTGGGCCGCGCTCATTGCGCCAGGTCCTGCATCAGCACGTCGCGGCGGAGCCATTCGATGACCTTGTCCAGGCCCTCGTCCGTCTTCAGGTTGGTGAAGCAGAACGGCTTGTCTCCACGGAATTCCTTCGAGTCGGACTCCATCACCGACAGGTCGGCGCCCACGTGCGGTGCCAAGTCGGTTTTGTTGATGATGAATAGGTCCGACTTGATCATGCCTTGGCCGGCCTTGCGCGGGATCTTTTCGCCCTGCGCCACGTCGATGATGTAGATGGAGAAGTCCACCAGTTCCGGGCTGAACGTCGCCGAGAGGTTGTCACCCCCGCTTTCGATGAACACGACCTGCAGGTCCGGGTGCCGGTTCTTCAGTTCCTCCACGGCGGCGGAGTTCATCGAGGTGTCCTCGCGGATGGCCGTGTGCGGGCAGCCGCCGGTTTCGATGCCGATGATCCGGTCCAGCGGCAGCACGCCGTTTGCTGCCAAGATTTTGGCGTCCTCGATCGTGTAGATGTCGTTGGTGATGGCGGCCATGGAGATTTCGCCCGACAGGTGCCGGGTCAGGCGTTCGACCAACTGGGTCTTGCCGGCGCCGACGGGGCCGCCGATGCCGATCTTGATGGGTTCCATTGTCTTACTCCTTGTTCCGTGGGCCGGCCGCGGGGCGGCCGGGTCTTGTTGTGGGCGGCGGGTCAGGACATGAACATGCGGGCCCGCTGCCGCTCGTGGCGCATTTGGGCGATTTCCAGCCCGGGGGCGGCGGCGCCGAAGTCGTCGCGGTCCAGTCCGGAGATCCTGGCCGTGGCCGCGGTGATCCACGGATGGACCTGGCGCAGCACCCGCTGTCCGGCGTCTTGGCCGATCGGGATGCCGCGAATGGCGTTCTGCGTCAGCGAGGTCGCCGTCGAAAACAGGTACGTGCCCAGCAGTTCCGGCAGCGGAACCTGCAGGCTGCGCCCGGCGAGGGCGAAGGCCAGCGCCGGGTGCCCGCAGCTCGCGCCGCTGGCGACGTCCTCGCGGTACTGCTCGATCTCGTCGCTGTCAAGGATCACCGAGGCGATCTGGAGCATCCGTGCGCCCATTTTCACGCCGGCCTCGCGCACTTGCCGCGGCAGGGCCTGCGCTGCCAGCATCGCGTCCAGCTCCCGCAGTTCCGCCGTCGAGCGGGCTTCCAGGGCCAGCCGGATGGCCAGGCCGTCGCTGTACGTCAGCTGGGTGTGGATGAACTGGCCGAGCCACAGCGCGAAGGTCTTCTCGTCGCGCACCAGCCCGCGTTCCAGGAACGTCTCGAGACCGAACGAGTGGCTGAAGGCTCCGGTGGGCAGGGCGGAGTCGGCCAGCTGCAGCAGGGGCAGCAGGTATGACGACGGGTGGCGGCCGGGTGCCTCAGTGCGTGTGTTCGGCATATCGAAACGGCACGGGCATGACCCGTTCCTGCCGCGAGTAGGGCACCTGCATGTGCTTTAGGTAATCTTCGACGGTGTGGTCGTACTGCACCACCATGACCTCCGCACGGTAGTCGCTTCCGGCATCGAAAAATTGCGCCTGCAGGTGGCGGTTGCCCAGGCTGTGGGCCACCACGCCCATCTCCCGGATGGTGCGCGGGGCGATAACCAGAACGTCCGTGGGCAGGACGCTGACGACGATGACGTTCGACTCGTCGCGGAACAGGATGTCGCCGTCGCGCAGGTCGCCCGGCACGGCCAAGCGGATGCCGATTTCGCGGCCGTGATCGGTGGTGACGCGCTGGACGCGCTTGACCAGTTCGCTGCTGGGAAGCGCTACCTTCTCCTCGTGCAGGCCGGCAAGCTCCGTCTGCGGAAGATCGTGCCGGTTGGCGATGACGCGCTCAATAATCATCGACTACGTCCTTTCGGGGTATGGCTCGGTCTAGAACAGGAAGTAGCGCTGGGCCATCGGCAGCACGCTCGAGGGCTCGCAGGTCGCTACTTCACCGTTCACCGTGACGGTGTAGGTTTGCGGGTCGACCTGGATGTCCGGGGTCTCCCCGTTGTACTTCAGGTCGGCCTTGGTCAGGGTGCGGATGCCGTGGGCCGCGCGGACGGTCCGGCGCAGGTTCAGCCGGTCCGGGATGCCTTCGTCGATGGCGATCTTCGGCATGAACGTGATCGAGGACGAGTGCACGGCCTTGCCCAATGCCCCGAAGTTGTGCCGTAGGGAGCGAGGCTGCGGGGTTGGGATGGAACCGTTGGCGTCGCCCATGATGGACTGGACGATCTGTCCGCCCTTGATCACCATCTCCGGTTTGACGCCGAAGAAGGCCGGGTCCCAGAGCACCAGGTCGGCGAACTTGCCCACCTCAACGCTGCCGACGGAGTCGGCGATGCCGTGTGCCAGCGCCGGGTTGATGGTGTACTTGGCCACGTAGCGCTTGAGCCGGAAGTTGTCGCCAATTTCCGGGTCCAGCTCGAATTTTCCGCGCTGGCGCTTCATGGCATCCGCCACCTGCCAGGTCCGCAGCACCATCTCGCCGACGCGGCCCATGGCCTGCGCGTCGGAACTGGTGATCGAGAAAACGCCGAGGTCGTGCAGCACGTCTTCGGCAGCAATGGTCTCTCTGCGGATCCTCGAGTCGGCGAAGGCGACGTCCTCAGGGATGTCCGGGTTCAGGTGGTGCGCGACCATGAGCATGTCCAGATGCTCGTCGATCGTGTTGGTGGTGTAGGGCAGGGTCGGGTTGGTCGAGGCTGGCAGCACGTTGGGCAGCCCGGCGACCCGGATAATGTCCGGGGCGTGTCCGCCGCCGGCGCCTTCCGTGTGGAAGGTGTGGATCACCCTGCCGTCGATAGCGCGGATGGTGTCCTCCACGAAACCGCACTCGTTGAGCGTGTCCGCGTGGATGGCAACCTGCACGTCGAACTCGTCGGCGATCCGCAGCGACATATCGATCGAGGAGGTTGTGGCGCCCCAGTCCTCATGCACCTTGAAGCCGATGGCACCGGCCCGGATCTGTTCGGCCAGCGGCCCGCGTGCGCTGGCGTGGCCCTTGGCGAGCAGCCCGATATTGATCGGCAGGTCGTCAACCGCCTGCAGCATCCGGCCGATGTGCCATGGTCCCGGCGTCACGGTGGTCGCCTTGGACGCATCCGAGGGACCGGCGCCGCCGCCGATCAGCGTGGTGACCCCGTTGGCCAGCGCGACCGGCACCTGGTCCGGGTTGATGAAGTGCACGTGCGTGTCGATGCCGCCCGCGGTGAGGATCTTGTGCTCCCCGGCGATCACGTCGGTCGCGGCACCAATGGCGATGTCGACGCCGTCGGAGATGTCCGGGTTGCCGGCCTTGCCGATCTTGAAGATGTGCCCGTCACGCAGTGCGACGTCGGCCTTGTAAATTCCGCTGTAGTCCAGCACTACGACGTTCGTGATGACCGTGTCCGGAATGTCCTGGTCGCGCGTCCGCTGTCCGTTCTGGCCCATGCCGTCCCGGATGACCTTCCCGCCGCCGAAGACCACTTCCTCGCCGTAGCGGGTGTAGTCGTGCTCGATCTCGAGCAGCAGGTCGGTATCTGCGAGCCGAATGGCATCGCCGGTGGTCGGCCCGTACATCTCCGCATAATGCCTGCGGTTCATCTCGAAGCTCATCGTTGCTCCTCCCCGCCGTCGTCGGTCTTGGCGGCGGCGCCGCTACCGTCAGCTTGTTCGGCGGTATCGTCCCGCCCCGCCGGCTTCTTGCCCGCGCCGGCCTTCGGGCCGCGGGACTCGTCGACCAGGTCCATGCCGTACGTAGTGTGGAACCCGGCCGACTCGACGCCCACATTGGGCAGGTCGATGTCGTATTCGGCCGCCAGTTCGGGCTCGGCCTCGGCATCGATGCCGGCGGTGCCTCCGATGGCATCGGTGTAGGCCGGAGGGACGCTGGCCCCCAGCGACCCGTTCACGTGGTTTCGAAAGCCGTGGACCTCGCGGTTCCCAGCGATCTCCACCAGGTGCACGCTGCGCGCATCGCCCGGTTCGAAACGCACCGCCGTGCCGGCCGGGATGTCCAGCCGGAAGCCGCGCGCCGCCACCCGGTCCATGTCCAGCGCCGGATTGACCTCGGCGAAGTGGTAGTGCGACCCGACCTGGACCGGCCGGTCGCCCCGGTTGGTCACGTTCATGATGCGGGTCTCGGCGCCCTCATTGCACTTAATGGGCTCGCCGCGCAGGATGTATTCTCCCGGTTTCATCGGCATTCCTCTCCAGGCTCAGCGGATCGGGTTATGGACGGTGACCAGCTTGGTGCCGTCGGGGAAAGTGGCCTCGACCTGCACGTCGGGGATCATCTCGGCCACGCCGTCCATGACGTCGCTGCGGGAGAGGATCGTGGTGCCGTAGCTCATCAGGTCCGCGACCGTCCGGCCGTCGCGGGCGCCCTCGATGAGCTCGTAGGTGATGAGTGCCACCGCTTCGGGATGGTTGAGTTTGAGGCCGCGCTGCTGGCGCCTTCGGGCGAGGTCGGCGGCCACCACAATCATGAGTTTTTCGTGCTCACGGGGCGTTAAATGCATACAGAACTCCCTAGTCTTTTCAGGAAAAAGGTGTCCACCCGTTATCTACAACCGGTCTGAGATAAGACCGGGAGGCCCGTGGATAAGAGCAAGGATAGCCATACAATTTCCCACCGACAAACTGGTGAACCGAGGCGGGTCGGGAGGGAGGGAGCGTGTCCGTCGTGCGGCGTGTTTCGTCCCTTGCTTCCTTCAACGGACAGGAAAAACAACATGATGACATGGGATAACGCGAGGGACGCTGAGGGCGGTCAGCTGCTGCGGATCATCGGCCCCATCCTGGTGGGCGTGGTGCCGGGCTAGCCCGCCGCCGTCGTGCGGCGGGCGGCCGGGCTCGCCGCCGGTCTGGGCGCGGAGCTGGCCTGCGCCCACGTGGATACCAGCACGTATGAGGCGGTCCGGCAGGACGGCTCACATGTCCTGCCGCCGATCGACTACGACTACGACTACGTAGACGAGGCAGCAGAATAACTCAAGGCACATCTGGCCCGGATCTTGGCCTGCTCAGGGGTCGAATGGACCTTCCGCGACCTGGCCGGGGAACCGGCACACGCCTTGACCCGGGCCGCCGAAACGCTGGATGCCTCCATCATTGTGGTAGGCAGCCGCGAGGCGCGGCTGCCCCACAGGCTCGAGGAAATGCTCGCCGGATCGGTGGCGGTGCACCTGACCCATCATCAGCACCGGCCCGTCCTGGTCATCCCGCTGAACCCCCGCCCCTTCGATCAGAGGCACCGATGACAGAGGACAAGCGGGCACCGGCCCGGAACATGGTTGAACCGGATGCCGATACGCGCGGGCCGCGGCGCGCATCGCGGCCCCTGCACCTGAGGTTCAGCTATATCGGGCTGGTCTTTGCCGGCGGCGTGGTCGGCACGCTGGCGCGGTACGGGGTCAGCCACGTTGTGCCCGCCCAGGCCAACTGGCCGCTGCCCACGCTGACCATCAACCTGGGCGGGGCCTAGCAATATTCCTGAACCTCGAAGACAAGAACCGGCAATCTCTATAGCCTAGGGATGTGGAGGGCGTATGACAGTTCGCAGCGCAGGCATCCTGCTGTACCGGCGGAGCCTGGAAGGGCACTTGGAGGTCTGGATCGCCCATAATGGTGGCCCTCACTGGACCGGCATGGACACCCGCGCCTGGACAATTCCAAAGGGAATATACCTCGACGCGGAGGACCCCCTGGTGGCCGCGCTGCGGGAGTTCGCCGAAGAAATCGGGACGCCGGCGCCTCAGGCGGACTACCTTGAGCTGGGCGCTTTCCGCCAGCCTTCGGGGAAGGTCATCACCGCCTTCGCCGCCGAATCGGATTTCCAGCCAGAGCACATCACCAGCAACACGTTCCCGCTGGAATGGCCGAAGGGTTCCGGTGTTGTGCGGGAGTACCCCGAAATCGACGATGCCAGATGGTTCAGAGAGTCCGAAGCGCGCAGCAAACTGGCGAAGGGGCAGGTGCCGATCCTCGATGCCCTTGCCGAGTACCTCGGGAAGCTGGGCGGGTCCTGAGCTGGGCAGCTTTCAGGCGACATCGTTCTCCACACTGGCAGTAGTAACGAGCGTACGTATGGCGCCGGTGCAGAGCCTGGCCGTGCCGTTCAACCCGGCGATGGATGACCTGAGCTGGTTCGCCGCATCTAGGCATTGCTCAGTTTCGGTTCAAGCCAAACTTTCGGCTGACGGGGCCACGAAGATGTGTATCTTTCAGCCTTGAGCAGGGTGATACTTCGTAGTGCCCATCAGTTTCGCCAAATAGGTGAGTCAGCCGACATGGGCAGTAGTCCACCGAAACCGCGGAAACACGGTGATTCGCATCTGGCGCTAACCGCCAACTAGCCTCCGACCTCACCCCCCCTCGTCGAGCCGCCACGGTTTCTGTTCACCCTGGCTGGCTCAGGGAGGCGAACGAGCATGACAAAGGGGCACCCCGAGGGGTGCCCCTTTCGCGGCGGTGACTTGTGAGCCGCGGCTAGCAGCAGTTGGTGCAACAGCTTCCCTCGCAGGCCGGGTCGTCGCAGCATGGACAGGTGTTGGGTTCGAGCGTCACGAGTCACCTCCTTCGTTCTCTGGGGGACACCAGGTGCCCGGAAGCGGGTCGGGGCAATTATCGTCCGGCAGTCGAGCGACCATGGATTTCAAGTCCGAGTGGAGGGCGTTGAGCCGCGCGATCTCCCTTTCCAGTTCGTCAATTCGCCGCCGACGCAGTACGCCCGCCGGCTCACAAGGGCACTCGCCTGTATCGCGAACCTGCAGCAAATTGACGATGTCATTGAGCCTTAAGCCCAGCCGTTGACACCCCTGGATAAATTTCACCCGCTCTGCAGTGCTGCGCGGGTACAGGCGGTACCCAGCCGGAGAGCGCTCAGGAGCGGGCAGCAGGCCGGACCGTTCGTAGAAGCGAACCGCATCCGGGCTGAGCCCGCAGTTCCGCGCTAGTTCCCCAACCCTGAGCCCTGTTCGCTCCTGTACGTCGATCATGGATTCAGCGTAAACCTTGGAGTCGAGTCATAGGTCAAGCATTCCGCGGGGGGTTTGACCAGCATGGGATTAGTTAATGCCATCACCACGCGCATGCCGCTGAAGTTGGTGGCCCAACACCGGATTCCCTCGGAAAAGTTCTCCACCCATACGTTCCGCCTCACGGACATAGTGGATGCTTACGGCACCTTCTCGCGTGCTGAGGAAACCAAGGCTCTCAGAGTAGCCTTCACGCGTTGAGCAGATAGCCAGCCCAAACCTCTGACCAGCTGCCGGGCACTTCCTTCTACGAGCCGGTGCCCGTAAGAGGCGCGCCGTGAGAGTGACTAATTGCTGACCGCTGGCCTGCAGGTTCAACTTAGCTGATTATCTCGCGTTCGGCAGCGCCCTGCTCGTTCCGCAGTAAAAGGACGCGGCCAACGGCCGCTCATGGATCCTCTGCCTCCGGAGGCAAGTCTTCTCACGCCCCAGGAGGAAGGACACGGCTCCCGATCTGGAAGCGACACCTCAAGATCACTCCGCCATCCAGCAACCCGGGAATCACCATCATCCCGTAGCGATAATGCCGTTTTGCCTCCCGAGCAGGGGAGTTAAAAGGTTTCAAATCGAGATAAAACCTTTCAGTCAAAGTTGTAATCGTTTCACCATATCCGTCCTTCTAGCGAGCTTCCATCCGCTGTGCCATCGTTGGTGCTAAGCGCCCTTAGTGGTTGAGGTAGGGGCGATCACCAAGAAGAATCCTGTGCGGAGATGAGGCAAGCGATGGAAAATAAAGGAAAACTAGTTGGCATTCTGTTGGGCGGCTATTTGCTTGGTAGAACAAAGAAAATGAAGTTGGCTTTGACCGTCGCCGGGACCTTGGCTGGCCAGCGTTTAGGCGGGAACCGAACCCAATTGCTGGGCCAGCTCAACTCACTGATCCAGTCCAACCCAGAAGCGCAGCGTTTGGTGCATCAACTAACGGGCCAGTTGGCGGATGCGGCCAAGGGAGCAGCCCTAGCCGGGGCCAGCAAGGGAATCGAATCAGTAACCTCAAGCCTGCAGGACCGAAGCGAAAAGCTTAACGCCGCCGCCACTAGCCGCTTGAAGGACGCTGTTCCCGGAACCGGCAAGGACAAGCCCGCCTCTGAGGGCGAGGAGACGGACTCCACCGCAGAGAAGAGCCCTGGTCGAGGTGCGGACCAGCATGAAGAGGGCGATGAGGGTACCCGCGCCGACCAGCAGGAGGGAGCTGCTTCTGAGGGCGAGGCGGAGGGTGAGGAAGCCGGTCCTGAGGGCGAGGCGGAGGACGAGGAAGCCGGTCCTGAGGGCGAGGCGGAGGACGAGGAAGCCGGTCCTGAGGGCGAGGCGGAGGACGAGGAAGCCGCTCCTGAGGGCGAGGCTGAGGACGAGGAAGCCGCTCCTGAGGGCGAGGCGGAGGACGAGGAAGCCGGTCCTGACAACGAAGCTGAGGACGAAGAAGCCGCTCCTGACAAGGAAGCGGCGGACGAGACCGGCTCTAGGGATCAAGTCGCAGCCGGCGAGAAAAGCAGGTCGGATGACCGTCCGAAAGCTAGTTCGCCCCGTCCGGGCAATCAGTCAAACAAACCGCCGGTGAGGCCAGCCCGTAAGAGCCCGCCTTCTGCTGGTAACCGCAAGCCATCTACCAGATAAGGAGCCGTGCCATGCCTGAATCTAATACTGGTTCGATAACCGACAAACTTCCACTGACCGCGCTAAAAGAGAGTGCCATCGGCTATGGCAAGGCGCGGGTTAACAACTGGCTGGGCAAGAGAGCGGACAGCATTGCGGGTCTGACAGAGAAGATGATGAACCCCTCCAAGGGCTCCGAGGGCTCCGAGGGCTCGGAGGGCCCCGCAGGGATCAAGGAGAAGGCCGTCGCCGAGGGCGCCAAGGCCGCGGCCGAGGGTGAAAGCCCGGTCAAGGGTGCCGTCGGTGGCGTGTTGAGCGGCGTGAAGGACAAAGTGAAGGATGTTTTCACTGGCGGCGGCGGTAAGGGAACCAACCCGCATAAATTCACCAACATAGTCGAGTGGATTGAGGTCGGGGTGCCGGTCACCGTTGCCTATAACCAGTGGACTGAGTTCGAGCAGTGGCCGGACTTCATGAAGAAGCTCGAAAACGCTAAATACAGCCAGGACGACGGCAAGGTCAAGTTTAAGGGACAGGTTTTCTGGTCACACCGCTCATGGGAATCGACAATCGTGGAAATGGTGCCCGATGACCGCATTGTCTGGGTCTCCACGGGTGAGAAAGGATATCTGAACGGCTCCGTTACCTTTCACGAAACAGCTCCAAGGTTGACGAAGATTTGCATTGTTGTCGAGTATCACCCGCAGGGTTTCTTCGAAAAAACAGGAAATATCTGGCGGGCCGTGGGCCGCCGCGTGCGGGTGGAGATGAAACGGTACGTACACCGGGTGATGACCCACACCATTCTCAATCCCGACGACGTTGAAGGCTGGCGCGGGGAAATTCGGGACGAAGAAATCGTTCGTACGCACGAAGAAACCGTGGAACAAGAGCGAGCGGACGCAGAAGCCGCTGAACAGGGAGAAGCCGCTGAACAGGATGAATCAGAGGACGAGTACGACGAATACGAGTCGGGCTCTGAAAGAGACGGTTCACCTGAGGACGGCGGCGAAGCCCCTGAAGAAGGCCCCGACGACTCGTATGAGGACTACGAAGAAGAGGAAAGAGAATACGGGGAAGAGCCGGAAGCCCGTGCGGCTGACACCGACCGCGAACCGGGGGAGGAATACGACGAAGAACCCGTTGAAGACGAGGACTATGAACCGGAACCGCAAACGTCCGAAAGGAAGTAGCAGCAATCATGACTACCATGACTCAGTCCCGAGGCGGCTACATTGATCGTCCCCGATCCAGTTCACTAGCGGACGTCATTGACATCATTCTGGACAAAGGTCTGGTAATTGATGCTTACGTACGCGTCTCATTGGTGGGCATTGAAGTTCTGACCATCGATGCTCGTATCGTGATTGCCAGCGTGGATACCTACCTGCGGTTCGCCGAGGCGGTCAATCGGCTCGACCTGGAAGCAAAGGGCGGCAAGGACTTGCCGGAGATGATGGAGTCGTTGAACCAGAGCGGGTCCAAAGGCAAGACGAGTGGCGTCCTCTCCGGAGTGAAGGAAGCCATCGGCCGAGGGGGGGACAAGACGGATGACGGCAACGATCGAAAAGAACGAGAGCCTGAGCAGGAGGCATCGCGCAGGTCTTCCCGCTAACCAGGGAAAGAGCTGCGCCCCATGATGCAATACGTCTACGGAATCGTCCCGGCGGACAGCCTCATGCCGCCGGGGCTTTCCGGCGTCAACAAGGATCCGGTGCATCGATTGGTCCGCGGAGCACATGCCGCGCTCGTGACACCAGTAGAGGAGGCGGACGCTCTGGCATCAACGGAGAACTTGTTGGCACACGGGCAGGTGCTGGACCAGGTGGCCGCCACCGTCTCCGTCTTACCGATGACGTTCGGCACCGTAGTCCCCGACGCGGACACTGTCACCGAGGACGTGCTGCCGAGCATGCAGGAAGCGTATGCATCCCTGTTGCGCCGGATTGAGGGAGCGGTGCAATTCACAGTTCGTGTCCGGTACGAGCAAGAGACGGTTCTAGCAGAAATAGTGTCCGAAAACCCTGAGGTTGCCCGGCTGCAACAGGTCACAGCGAATCAAAATGAAAACGCGTTTCACTATGAACGTATCCGTCTTGGAGAACTTGTGGTGGAAGGACTCGAACGGAAGGCGGCTTTTGATTCAGGCCTGATAGAAGCGGCACTCGCCCCGTTGGCGCGGGAAACAGGACACCGGGAAACCAATCAACCCGGCGATGTGATTGACCTTGCCTTGCTTGTTGACCGAAAAGCTGCTGACGCCTTCGTCAAAGCAGTGGAAGATTCCGCTCGGCGGTCCTCGAAGCGCCTGAGGTACCGGCTCTTGGGTCCCCAGGCGCCATACGATTTTGTTGGGGAGTTGTAGGCATATGGGACTGTTCTCCGCAATCTTCGGCTTGCCGCTTGCGCCTGTGAAAGGGACAGTATGGATCGCCGAGCGCGTGCTCGAAGAAGCGGAGCGCGAGTACTTTCACCCCGCCGTCATCCGGCGGAAACTCGAAGAAGTAGCCGAGGCGAAGGCCGCCGGTTCCGTTTCTGAAGAAGAGGCCGCTGCCCTTGAACAAGAGCTGGTAAACCGGCTTATTCAAGCGAATCAGCGTCAGCGCCGGGAGGGAAGATGATGGCGAACGAGGAGAGGGCACCGGTCAAGAGGCGGCCCGCAAATGAAGGAGACGGTCCAGCGAGAAAGCCGGTTCGCCGTCCTTCCGAGGGCAGTGCCTCTCAGAAAAGACCGGAAAGCTCCGGCGAATCCCAGAGCCGGACGTCCAGCACCAGCCCTTCCCGGACGTCCAGCGCTTCGGAGCCGCGGCCACGGTCCAACTCGTCTGGAGAGCAGCGTCCACAGCGGGACTCTTCGCCCAGTCCTTCCACCGAACGTTCCTCTGCGCCGCGGAAAAGCGAGAACGGCCTGACAGCCGGCAAGGCGGCCCGCCGGGCGTTGGAGCAGTTGCAAGAGCTGACCAACAGGGATGTTGAGGGTGTCGTAGGGATCGACAAGAACGACGACGGCGGCTGGCAGATCACCGTGGAAGTCGTTGAATCACGGCGGATACCGGATACAGCAGATGTGCTGGCCGAGTACGAAGTGGTCCTTGACGCAGCCGGTAGTTTGGCCTCATACAGCAGACAAAAGCGCTATGTACGCGGACGAGGGCACTCCGACTAGCTCAGGTCCGCCATGCATCCACTAGGCGTAGACCCCACATCTCCGGCGAGGCGGGAGCACCCAACCATGAGTACCAGCAATACCCCCGGTTCTATGAGCCACACGCGCACGGCAGCGATGGAGCCGCAGAGAGACCGCGAGGGTACCTTGACGCACGTCATTGAAACGTTGCTGGACAAGGGGTTGGTGATCAACGCGGACATCATGGTCTCGGTGGCCGGCGTCGAACTGTTGGGCATTCGCATCCGTGCGGCACTGGCTTCCTTCGACACGGCGGCCCGGTACGGGCTGGAGTTTCCCGCTGGCACCAACCAGGACACGGTCGCATGGCAAAATTCTTTGGAGCAGAAGGAAACCTGCCCGCAGTGCGGCAAGCGAGCAGCTGTTCACCAGCTGCTTAACGAATTCTGTCCCTGGTGTGGTTGGCGAAGCGCGCAGGCACTTGAGCGGGACGGGCAAGGCTCCCGGGACCAAAACTCCATCGGAGATAAAAGCGGTGAGGATCGTGGCCACATCACTGGCTCCGACGTGGGGTCGACTGCTGCGGGCACTAGTTCCGACCGGGAGCAGTAGACAAATGGCACTAGCATCGGGAACCCGGACAGCCGGGGCACGATCTTTCCCTGATACACCAAAATCTGCCATGCAGCCTACCCGTGACCCCGGTGCCACCCTGCCCGACCTGGTCGAAGTCCTACTCAACAAGGGCGTATTTCTGAACCTCGATCTCATCATCACCGTGGCCGACATACCGCTGATCGGGGTCAACCTTCGCGCGACCATTGCCGGTCTTGAGACCATGCTCGAATACGGGATGATGCAAAGCTGGGATGCGCGCACCCGGGCGTGGGCACGTGATTCTGCATCCCGACACGTGGCGCTTGAGCAAGACGAAGAGATTGTGGCAAAAATGGTTGGCGGCTACTGCCCCGAGGAAACGCCCACGGTATGGTTGCCCGGCCACATCTACCTCACCACCCAGCGACTGATTGTGTACCGGCAGAATCCGCCTGAGGTGCTCTGGCAGGTACCGCTAGGGGACATCGCCAAGGTGCACCTGCAGGGACAGACGACCAGCGGCGGCCAATCCCGGCCCCGGTTGCTTTTGGAGAGGAACGACGGCAGTACTGGGCTTCTGTTAGCAGCCGACCCGGAGCGCCTGAGTGCCCTGATCCACAACACACAAACCAAAGACGGCCCGGAGAGCCGCCCAGCCACAGTCCGCAATGCCGAAAAACTGCCGGCACGGGAGGAACCCGACACCTTGTTGCTGCAGGGAGAACTTTGGTACGAGGAAGAACGATCCGGAAGCCGGACTTGGCGAGGCGGCACTGGAAGATACGACAGCGAAGAGGGATTTAGCTGGAAGGCTGCGTTGGACCGCCGCCCGGCTGTTCGGCTCCAACCAAGGGAGATCACTGCCGTCAGGGCGGAAGGCGGAAGAACCCCAGTCGGGGAATCATCAGTTCTGGTTCTGGAATCCGCTCAGGGCAAAGTACGGCTGGCCGGCGAACACATCCGCCAATGGGCTCTGCTCCTGCACGGAGTCAGCCAAGGTGAAGCCTACGACACGGAGGCAGACGGTGACACTCAAAGTCGATGAGGACAACCTCAAGCACGGGGTATTGACGCTTGTCGTCACCCTGGTCGAAATCATTCAAGAAGCACTGGAGACTCAGGCAATCCGGCGGCTTGAAGGTGGCGAACTGACCGAAGAAGAGCAGAACCGGCTGGGTGAGGCGTTACTCGAACTTGACGAGGCCTTGGAACAGATTAAGAACGACCACGGCATCACAGACTCGGTTGCTGACCTTCATCGCTCCCTTAACGACGTTGTGGATGAACTTGTGCAAAAGTTCATAACTCCCGAACTCACGGTTGAAGAACAGGGCAGAGGTACCAAATGAGCGAATCTGCTGATCTCGTCGGTGAAGGCCTTTATGTGTACGCCGTCGTTCCGGCAACCGTCTCGCTGGCCGATCTGGGAACCGGAATTGATGGCGCGCCATTGGAACTGATTGCCACAGATGCAGATATCGCAGCGATCGTACACCGCCATCGAACAGCTCCCTTCGAAGGCGCAGATGATGACGTAAAGCGCTGGGTGTCCGAGCACGGGGAAGTGGTCGAGCGAAGCTGGGAACAGGCCGGAACCGTTCTGCCGATGAGCTTCAATGTCATCGTGGCTCCTGACGGCCACACATCCGCTGAGGAACGCTTGGCCCAGTGGCTCAGCGAATCAGCTGGCCCGCTCAAGCAACGCTTGGAGGCACTGCGGGGGCGGGCTGAATTGCGGATTGAGATCTATTTGGACCAGCACGTTGCTGCCGCAGAGAACAGTGAAGTGATCGACCTGCGCGAAGAGATGCAACAACGATCTGCCGGTATCCAGCGACTGCTGCAGAAGCGATTGTATGCGGTGGAACGACGGATAGCGGACCAGCTTGCCGACGGGCTGTATCCACGGTACCGACACCGGATTGCACGTCAAAGTGAGGACTTGGCCGAGAACCGCCGAACGCACTTGGACGAAGGTTATGTACCGGTGTTGACAGTGGCGGTCTTGGTAGACCGTGCGCGGATACCGGACATCGGCGCTGAACTGACTGCAATCAAGGATGAGGAACCCAGCGCATTCATTCGCTTTCTAGGCCCGTGGCCTCCTTACTCATTCGCGGACGTGCCGGACCTCGCAGTCCCGGACACCGGAGCTTCTGCGTCATTCTCAGCAAATGGAGGTGTCCCTTAGGGATGAGCAGTCAACTGGCGGTCCGGTAAGGCTGTCTCGGGAACCTCGCGAAGCGTCTTCGTTGGCGGTCCCACTCGCGCCACTAGGTCCAGGACGCTGCCGCGCATGGAGGAATACCCGCAGCGGAAAGAGACTTAGTCGTGTCGCTTGGCGTAGTCGACGTATCCCGCCCAGTCGATGATTACGCACTGTTCGTCGCCGATAACCCATGCATCGTGACCGGGCGGGACCGACATATAGTCACCGGCCGCGAACTCGTTCTCTTCGCCGTCGTCCAAGACGATCTTCATCCGTCCGGACAGCACGTAGCCGGCATGTTCAGCTTGGCAGCTGTCAGTCTTGGCGATTGGCTTCACGTGCTTGGACCATTGCCAGCCCGGTTCGAAAACGGCCCGCCCGACGCCGCCGGCCTCCAGATGAACCAAATCGAGCTTTCCTTTACCGTCTTCGAAGGGCCGGGATTCTTCGGGTTCGTTTAGACTCTTGCGGATCATGCCAGCCATGAGGATCTCCTTTGAACCAACGGTGCGATGCTCAAAGTGTGGCAGTCTCCCCGGGAAGGGGTCAATGCGTTGTCCGCAGCCTGACGGCACAGGTCGGGACGCGCTTTCCCGCCGGTTTCCGGGTGCGGGCACGCCCGCTTCGGCGAGGCTAAGTCGGTTCGGAACCGGCCGGAGGCAGGTCTGGATTGAGGTCTTCGAGCCGCGGGTCCTCCGCGGTCCACACTTGCAACACGGCCCAAGCGACGGCGGCCAGCGGAACTGCCAGCACCGCGCCGATGATGCCGGCCAAGATCGTGCCGGCGGTCAGCGAGAAGAGGATCACCAGGGCATGCAGCTTCAGAGACCTGGCCATGACGACCGGCTGCAGCAGATGGTTTTCCAATTGGTTGACCGCAATCACGACGATGACCACGATCAGGGCAACGATCGGTCCCCGGGTCACCAGTGCCACCAGTACGGCCAACACGCCCGCAACTGTGGCTCCGACCAGTGGAATGAAGGCACCCAGGAAGACGATCATGGCTAGCGGAACGGCCAGCGGAACCTGCAGCACCAGCAGTGCGATCCCGATCGCCGTCGCGTCAATCAGCGCAATGGTGGCCGTGCCACGGACGTAGCTGCCCAGCACCTCGAGCGTCCGTTTGCCGGCACGGCGCAGCTTGGCTTCCCGACGGCCGCTGAACGGACGCAAGAGGAAGTCCCAGATTCTGGCCCCGTCTTTGAGGAAGAAGAAAAGGACAATAATCATCAGCGCGGTGCCGGCAAAAAATTCAGTGGCCACCGAAAGGCCCGACAATGCGCTGGAGCGTGCTTGGGCACTGGCCGCGAAATCGATTAGGGCCTGGCGCCCCTGTGCCAGTTGCTCCTGGCTTACGGGAAAGGGCCCGTTCAACAGGAAGGAATCGAATTGGTCGAGCCCGGAGGCGGTGGCGGCTACCAGCTTCTCCCACTGGCTGCGCACCGCCAGGACAATCAGGGTTCCCGTCGCCGCCAAAACCACCAATAAGCCCAAAAAGGCCAGCAGCGTTGCCGGTACGTCGGGTAAGCCTGCCCGGCGGAGCATGTTCACCGCCGGGCCGATCGCCGCGGACAGAATCAGGGCGATCAATACCGGTATGAGCAGCAGGCGGATTTGCAACAACGCGTAGACCGCCAAACTGACCAGAGCCAGGATCAGCAGGATCTGCGCGCTGCGGCTGCCCGCGCGTCCGAGCGGATCCCGCCATGGACTGCCCGGGGTATGAGACGTGGGATACCGCGAGGATGGTGCCATGTTTGGGTCCCTCCGATGGTGGAATCCCGGACTCTCCGTGTTTAGTCGCGCGGGTCGTCGGGGTCGAACTCGTCCAGCGACGCTCCCGGGCGGTCGTCCGGCACGCCGCCTTCGAGCGGGTCAGACACGGATCCGTCCACCGGCAGCTCGGACTCCGTGTCAACTCCTGCATCGACCAATTCCGGCGGGACCGCATCGACGCCTTCATCGGGAATGACCGGATCTTCACCTTGAATGGTCAACTCCGGATCCGGGAGATTCTGCTCGCCCTCCGGACGGTTCTGTTCGCTCATCGAGGCCTCCTTGGAACGTTGACGCATGGAGCGGTTAGTGTGCCAACTTAGCCGGAAGCTGCGCCAAGGGAAATAGGCAGGGGGCCGGAAACTGCCGCCGGTGCGGGAAGAGGCCGGATGGCGAAATCTGCGCTGGCACCCCGATGTCCAGACGGCAGGGACACGGACCTCGCTGCGGCCAGTGTCCTCACGTCGCGGCGGTCTGCCGGCGCTTGGGAAAGGGAATCACGTCCAAGTCCTGCGCCATGACGACGGCGGTGTCCCCGGCACGGGCGACGGCCTGCTCGCCGAGCGGGGACAAGTCGGCGTAGCGCGATGAGAAGTGCGTGAGCACCAGCATGCCCACATTGCCGCCGGCCGCGAGGCCGCCTGCCTGTCCCGCGGTGAGGTGGCGGTACTGCGCTGCCAGCGCGCCGTCGTCGTCGCTGAAGGTCGACTCCGCCACCAGAAGGTCCGCTCCGTCCGCGAGCTCCTCGGCGCCGGCGCATACCGCTGTGTCCATGACGAAGGCGAATCGCTGGCCTGGCCGCGGCACGCTGACGTCTTCCAGCCGCACCCCGTCCAGCGTGCGCTGGTGCTGCAGGCGTCCGACGTCGGGGCCGGTAATCCCGGCGGCAGCGAGCCGTTCGGGCAGCAGGGTGCGGCCGTCAGGCTCCGTCAGCCGGTAGCCGTAGGCCTCAATCCGGTGGTCCAGCGGGCGCACGTCCAGCCCATCCGCAACCGGACCGGCCGCGCCGTGCGGGTGCAGGTGCAGGTCCAGTCCCGGGGAAGCGAGCGAGACCAGCGCCCGGACCATGTCCTCGCCGGAGGCGGGGTAGTGCAGGTGCACCGGATGTTCAACGCCATCCAGCACCATGCGCGAAAGCACGCCGGGCAAACCGTAGCAGTGGTCGCCGTGCACATGCGTGAGGCAGATGCGGGTGATTCGGCTGGCGGATACACCAGCCAGGATCATTTGCCGCTGCGTGCCCTCGCCCGGATCAAACAGCAGTCCCTCGCCGTCCCAGCGCAACAGATAGCCGTTGTGGTTTCGGGTCCGGGTGGGAATCTGGGAGGCGGTGCCGAGGACAACGAATTCGCGCATGGCTCCGAGTCTGCCACCGCGCCTTCACGGTCTGCCACCGCCAGGCTTGCGCGTTCGGCGACGTGCGCGACCGCCCGTGACCGGCCGGGGTGCATTGCCGCGTGCAGAACGGGCTGGGAAAATACTTGCACAGGTTCTACGGAGGCGGTGAGGACAAATGGGCAGGGCAGCGGAGGACAACAGCCGGCGGTTGGAACGCGCCGCCGAATTGCGCGCCGCCCGGGAACACGGCCCAACCGGCGCGGAGGATACCGAACAGACCAAGGCGGAGGAGGAGAAGCAGCGGAAGATTCGGGAGCTGGACACCTCCAGGCGTGCTGATTACCTGGTCCGGGAGGCCATGGCGCGCGGCGAGTTCGACGATCTGAAGTATGCGGGCAAACCGATCCCGAACCTGGGCAACGGATACGACCCTGACTGGTGGCTTAAGGGGTTGATCGAGCGGGAGCACCTGACCGGGCTGGGCCCGGAAGCCCTGCTGTTGCGCACCGAGGACGCGGAGCTGGACGGCCGGCTGGACCAACAGCTTGCGGAACGGCAGGTCCGCGAGATCTTGGAGGACTTTAACGCCAGAGTGGTGAACGCACGGCGCCAGCTGCAGGGCGGCCCGCCGGTGATCACCAAGACCCGCGACGTTGAGTATGAAGTGGAACGCTGGCGCGAACGCCGGGCTGTGAGGGCCGCCGCAGCGGCAGCCGAAGTGCCGGAGCCGGAGCCGAAGCGTCCCTGGTGGCGCCGGATGTGGGATGTCACCGAATAGTTCGGAACGCTACCCTCGCCCGCCGACCGACAGCGGCTGCAACCCGGCCAGTTCCTTCTTCACCTGCCGCTTGGCGACGGCGCGGAACCCTGCGTCCAGGTAGCGTTCGCGCACGCTGCGTTCGGAGCGGAAGAGCGCCCAGCCGCGCTTGAGCAGGAACGGCAGCGGTTTGCGGTGCTCGCGCAGGTCACGGACCAGCCGGCGCACCGCCGTCGTGATGGGAGGGACCTGAATGAAGACGGCGTCCACCTCCACGCCGAGGCCGCGCAACGGGGCCAGCACGGTATCGGCGAAAATGCCCTCGGCGATCACCGGGCCTTCGGCGAGCCCCACGGTCCGGTAACCGGTGTAGCTGGAAGAGGCGATGGAGTAATTGGGGATCTCGGTGCGCCCGGTCTGCAGCAACTGCACCATCGCTCGGGCCGCGGCGTCGCTGTTCCAGGTGCCCGGATGGTCCCAGTCGATCTCTCCGTAGGATGTCTGCGGCAGCGGCGAGGCGGCGGTGTGCTCGCTGATCTCCCGGTAGAACCCGTCGAGCTCCACGTGCGGGCGGCCGAACCGGGCCGCCAGATAGGACTTGCCGGAACCGGAGGCGCCGCCGAGCAGAATGAGCGGAGTTTGGGGAGAAGGCACACCGCTATTATTCCGTGTCCAAAGCCGTGGCCCGCTCCACCCCTGCCAGAACGTGGGCAGGACGGCGCAGCCCGACGGCACGGGCGGCCGGCTGCGCCGTAAGATGGCAAGGGTATCCGCGCCTTCCGGCAGCGCGGAAGGGTACGTTGAGGAAGCAGGCATAACGTTGGAGCAGTCACCGCAAAGCGCCGGCAGGCTGGAATGGGTCCAGCAGCCCGAAACGTTCGGTGCCGAAGCGGATCTGCAGTACGGGCTGGACCTGCTGGCCGCCGCCAAGCAGGGACGGCTCGGCCCCACGCTGCGCGTCTACCGTCCAGCGCCGACGGTGGCGTTTGGCCAACGCGATGCACACTTGCCCGGCTTTGAGGAGGCAGCACGGCGTTGCCGCGAGCTGGGCTTCGAACCGCTGGTGCGCAAGGCCGGCGGCCGCGCCGCGGCGTACCACGAGGGCTGCTTGGTGCTGGACCACGTGGAGCCGCTGGCCGATGCCATTGCCGGCGCGAAGAAGCGTTTCAGCCAGTTCGGCGAACTCATCGCCGGGGGCCTGCGGGACGCGGGGCTGCTTGCCGCCGTCGGCGAAATTCCGGGGGAGTACTGCCCCGGCGAGTTCAGCATTCACGGGGCGCACGCCGGCGATCCGCTGCACCGGGTCAAGCTGGTGGGAACGGCCCAACGGGTCGTGGCCGGCGCCTGGCTGTTTTCCTCAGTGGTGGTGGTGCAGGATTCCACTCCGCTGCGCGAGGTACTCATGGCCAGTTACGACGCGCTCGGCCTGGACTGGGACCCGGCGACCGCCGGTTCGGCGGAAGACCTGGTCCCCGGGCTGACCGTCGCCACGGTGGAACAGTCGCTGCGGGCGGCCTACTCCGGTCACGCCGAGGTACGGGACGGGGCGTCCGCCGACCTGATGGAACGGGTGCCGCCGCCCGTTGTAGTCCGGGTGCAGCCAGCCTAGTCTGGAAGGGACTTCAAGCCCCGATAGGGTGGAGGCGCACCATGGACGGGCCAGCGCAGCACGGTCCGCACCCTCTGAACGACGCACTGGGCCGGCCACTGCGGGATCTGCGGATCTCGGTGACCGACCGGTGCAACTTCCGCTGCGTCTACTGCATGCCCAAGGAAATCTTCGGTCGTGACTTCGTTTTTCTGCCGAAAGACCAGCTGCTCAGCTTCGAAGAAATCACCCGGGTGGCCCGGCTGGGGGCCGCACTGGGCGTGGAAAAGGTCCGGCTGACCGGCGGCGAACCGCTGCTGCGGCGGGGAATCGAAAACCTGGTGGCCGGGCTGGCCGAACTGCGCACGCCCGACGGCCGCCCGCTGGATCTGGCGATGACCACGAACGGCTCGGTGCTGGCGCGCAAGGCGGAGGCGCTCAAAGCGGCCGGCCTCTCCCGGGTCACGGTCTCGCTGGACTCCGTCGATGACGCGACGTTCCGCCAGATGAACGACGTTGACTACCCCGTGGCCACGGTACTGGAGGCCATCGAGGCGGCGGCCGCCGCCCGGCTTGGCCCGGTCAAGGTGAACATGGTGGTCAAGCGCGGCATGAACGACGACGGCATCCTCGCGATGGCGCGCCACTTCCGGGGAACTGGGCACATCGTGCGGTTCATCGAATACATGGATGTGGGATCCACCAATGGTTGGAACCTGGAGCAGGTGGTCCCCTCGGCGGAGGTGGTGCGCCGAATCGATGCTGAGTTCCCGCTGGAGCCGCTGGCTCCCCGCTACGCCGGCGAGACCGCGACGCGCTTCCGGTACCGTGACGGCGGCGGCGAGATCGGCATGATTTCCAGCGTCACGCAGGCGTTCTGCCATGGCTGCACCAGGGCCCGGCTGAGTACCGACGGGAAGCTGTTCACCTGCCTGTTCGGAACCCGAGGCACCGATCTGAGGGCTCTGCTGCGCGGCGGCGCTGACGACGACGAACTGGCCGGCGTGCTCGCCGGTGTGTGGCGCCGCCGCTCTGACCGTTATTCGGAGCTGCGCAGCGCCGCTACCGCTGGCGTTCACCCTTCCGTGAGCGCTCCGGGGCAGGCCCCGCCGGCCGCCGGATGGCCGGGGCGCAAGGTGGAGATGCACTACATTGGCGGCTAGGGCGCACTTATCCACATCGGCGCAATCTCCGGTGCCCTTGCTGCGAGTCCGGATGCAGACTGGCTGGACGATCTGACCCGTCGGCAGAAGGAGCCTATGGTGTGCGAGATGTGCAACGGCATGACCCATCGGGAGGCCAGGGAGAAGACGCTGCGAACCATTCACAAGTATGGCTGGCAGTGCATGATCGTCGAAGGGGATGCGGATAACACTGCTTTTGGCTACACCATCGGGCTGACGCAGCAGCAGCACCCCGAGCTACTGGTCACGGGACGGACCCAGGCGGAAACCCACGCCATCCTCAGCCTGCTGGTGCACCGGGTGCTCCATCATGGCCGCACGCTGGTGGCCGGTATGGAGGTGGCGCTGCGGCCACGGAGAGCGGTGCTGGCCCGGATCGAGCGGCCGCAGGAGGTGCTGCTGGTCGCCGCGGACCTCTACAAGGGCCGGCTGCGCGGCCTGCAGGCTATCTGGGCCGACGAGGAAGGGCTGTTTCCCTGGCAGCAGGACGTTCCGGACGTGCTGACGCAGCCCCTCTACGGAACACCGCCCGTGCTCAAGCCGAAACCGACGTGAGCACGGGCGGTGCTTGGGTGCTGGATACGCGCGACTCAGTGGCCGCGGGCGATCCATTCATCCAGGTGCGGCGCCTCGGCACCGATGCTGGTGGAATCGCCGTGCCCGGTGTTCACCCTGGTGTCCGCCGGCAGCGTCAGCAGCTTGTCCTTGATCGACTCGATGATCGTCTCGAAGCTTGAGTAGCTGCGGCCGGTGGCGCCGGGGCCGCCGTTGAACAGTGTGTCGCCGCTGAACAGCACGTTCTCCGACGCCAGGTGGAAGCAGACCGATCCGGGGGAGTGGCCTGGGGTGTGGATGGCCTTCAGCTGTGCGCCGGCGACCTCGAACGTATCGCCGTCCTTTATGGCGTGGTCCGGGGTGCTGTCCGGGAAGACCGTGTCCCAGAGCATCCGGTCGGCGTCGTGCAGGTAGACCGGTGCCTTCACCAGGTCCCGGAATTCGCCGACGGCGCGGATGTGGTCGTCGTGGCCGTGGGTCAGCAGGATCGCCTTCACCGTCCGGGAGCCGACCGCGGCGGCGATGGCCTGCGGGTCGTGTGCCGGGTCGATGACGAAGACCTCGGCGTCGTCACCGACAATCCAGACGTTGTTGTCCACATCCCAAGTGCCGCCGTCGAGCGAGAAGGTACCCGACGTGACCAGGTTTTCGATGGCGACGCTCATGCGACCTCCACCACCGAACGCAGGACCTTGCCTTCGTGCATCTTGTCGAATGCGGCTTCCACGTCTTCCAGTTTGATCCGCTCGGTGACGAAGGCGTCCAGGTCCAGGTTCCCCTGCTTGTAGTGGCTGACCAGCATGGGGAAGTCGCGGGAAGGCAGGCAGTCGCCGTACCACGAGGACTTCAGCGAGCCACCGCGGCCGAACACGTCCAGCAGCGGCAGTTCGAGCTTCATCTCCGGGGTGGGCACGCCCACCAGCACTACCCGGCCGGCCAGGTCGCGGGCGTAGAACGCCTGCTTGTAGGTTTCCGGGCGGCCCACGGCTTCAATCACGACGTCGGCGCCGTTGCCGCCGGTGAGTGCCCGGATGGCCTCCACCGGGTCCTGTTCCTTGGAGTTGATGCCGTGCGTGGCACCCAGCGACTTGGCCAGTTCCACCTTGTTGTCGTCGATATCTACGGCGATGATCGTGGTGGCTCCGGCCAACTTGGCGCCGGCGATGGCGGCAATGCCAACACCGCCGCAGCCGATCACGGCCACGGACTCGCCGCGCTTGACCTCACCGGTGTTAATCGCCGCGCCAATGCCGGCCATGACGCCGCAACCGAGCAGGCCCACCGCGGCCGGATCGACGTCGTCGTCCACCTTGGTGCACTGGCCGGCGGCCACCAGGGTCTTTTCCGCAAAGGCGCCGATGCCCAGGGCGGGGGAGAGTTCGGTGCCGTCCTCCAGCGTCATCTTCTGCGTGGCGTTGTGGGTGTTGAAGCAGTACTGTGCCTGGCCGCGCTGGCAGGCCCGGCATTCACCGCAGACGGCGCGCCAGTTCAGGATCACGCGGTCGCCGGGGGCGAGGTTGGTCACGTCCGGGCCGACGGCGCTGACCACGCCGGTGGCTTCGTGGCCGAGCAAGAACGGGAAGTCATCGTTGATCCCGCCCTGCTTGTAGTGCAGGTCCGTATGGCAGACGCCGCAGGTGAGGATGTCCACCAGCGCCTCGCCCGGACCCGGATCCGGCACCAGGATGGTTTCGATGGAGACCGGCGCATTCTTTTCCAGGGCCACTACTGCCCGTACCTTGTGAACCATGCGGGAGTGATTCCTTCCTAGCGAAGTCTGGCGAGGCCGTCGTCGGCCACCTCTGCCCATCCTAGGAAGAAAACAGGGGCGCCACAATTTCCAAAACGATTGTTATGGAAACTGTGGCGCCCGGTTGCCCGCGGTTTGGAAACCGGCGGGCGGAGCCTGCGCTGCTAGACGCCCAAGCGCTCCTTGACCAGCGACAGCGGCGGGTTCGTCGCGCTGCTGCCATCCGGGAAGAGCAGCGTGGGGACCGTCTGGTTGCCGTCGTTGAGCTTCTCGACCAGCTCGGCGGTGCCTGGAACCTCTTCGATGTTGATCTCGGTGTAGCCGATGCCCTGCGCATCGAACTGGGTCTTCAGGCGACGGCAGTAGCCGCACCAGGTGGTGGAGAACATGGTGACGGTTCCGGCAGCAGGTGTGTAATCCAAGGTGGCTCCTTCTGGTGTGAAAGCTTGTGTACATGTCAACGTCGCACCGGCCGCGGTCATTCCCGGTGCTCGGTGTTGCCGCGGAGGTGCCTGCCCTGCCCGGTCTGGCTCCGCGGCACGTGCACCATAATGGAGGCATGTGTGGCAGATACGTCATGGCGCGGAGCACCGGCGACCTGGTGGCTTCATTCGACGTCGATGAATCCTATGTTGATGAGATCCAGCCTTCGTACAACATTGCACCGACTGACGAAGTCCCCCTGATCATCGACCGCATGGGGCACGACGGCGACGGGGTTTCCAGGAAGCTCATCACGGCCCGGTGGGGCCTGGTGCCCCCATGGGCCAAGGATCCTCGCTCCGGCGCACGCCTGATCAACGCCCGGATGGAGACCGTCACGGAAAAACCCTCGTTCCGCAAGGCTGCGGCGAGAAAGCGCGGACTGCTCGTAGCCGATGGGTATTTTGAATGGCAAAAGACCCCGGACGGCAAAATACCGACCTATCTGCACGGCCAACGCGAAGAGATGTTGGCATTCGCAGCACTCTTCGAGAACTGGCCGGACCCAGCCTTGCCCGACGACCATCCGGACAAGTGGCTGCGGACCTGCACCATCATCACCACCCAAGCCTCCGATGCGCTGGGACACATCCATGACCGGACGCCGCTGATCGTCCCGACTGACCTGTATTCGGACTGGCTGGACCCGGAGACAACAGCCGAGGCGGATGTACAACAGTTGCTGGCTGCCATGCCCGAACCGCATCTGGTTCCGCGGCGGGTCAGCTCCAAGGTCAACAATGTGCGCAATAACGGGCCTGAGCTCATCGACGAAGCGGCCTGAGTACCGGCTGGGCCGTTCGGAGGAATGATTTCTCCGGTTTCACTGGGGTCCGCCTTCCCAGTCGGCCTTCCACGACAATTCCGCCGAGCGTATTGTGCCCCGGCCCTTGCTGCTGGAAGCTAGGGGTGTAGCCGGACCGCGCCGCTTCGGGGCTGTCTGCGGGGGAGGAACCCATGACGGGAAAATTTGTTGCCAGTTCGACGACGACCATCGCGGCACCGCCCGATCGTGTCTGGTCGGTAATTACCGACCCCGAAGCCATCAAGGGGTTCATGTTCGGCACCGAGGTCCAGACGGACTGGAGCGTCGGGGGGCCTATCCGTTGGCGCGGCGAATGGGACGGCAAGGCCTACGAAGACAGGGGCCAGGTGCAGGAGTTCGAGCCCGGCAGGCGGCTGGTCGTCACACACTTCAGCCCGTTGAGCGGGCTAGAGGATGTGCCGGAGAACTACCACCGCCTCGTCTGGACGCTGGAGGAAGTTCCCGGCGGGACCGAGTTCACGCTGTCCCAGGACAACAACGCCAGTGCCGAAGATGCCGAACACTCCAAATTGATGTGGGACAAACTGGTCGGCGATGTGAAGTACCTGGCCGAGCAAGGCTAGAGCAGGGCCGCGTCCGTCCACATAGGACCACATCCAGAAGCATCGGCTGGAACAAGCATTGGCTGGAACGCTCCGGCGTCATTTACTCACCCTGATTTTGTCAGTGCCCATGCCTACGCTTGATCTTGGATTCGAACACATATTCGAATAGAATAAGAGGGTCAAGTTCTTCGGCAGGCGTGTTGGCGCAGGGGCGCGTGCTGCGGACTCTGACCCGTTGTCCAGATGAAAGGTGACTGGAACATGGGTGTTTTCAGTGAAGCTGTCGAAGTTGTTTGTTCCCCTGCCGGACAGCCGCTACGGCTGCGGTGGCAGGGCAGGAGCTACCGAATTGTCGCAGAGCCCGTGCGTTGGTACGAACGTCGCAAGTGGTGGGCGGAGGAACTGCGTGCAGAGCGGGGCAGGGGGCCCGGGTTGGTGGACCATGAAATCTGGCGTGTTCAGGCACGGCTGAACGGTAGGTCCCAGATCCGCACTTTGGATCTTTCTCACCAGGTGGATGCCGATCGCTGGCGACTGATCCGTGTCCATGATGCCGTCCGGGAACTGAGCGCCTGAGCATGCAATATTTTTTCGCCTCGGTTCCGCAGCTTCTTGCCGGATAACGATCCTGTGCCTTGATAAGGCGTTTGGAATGACCAATGAGCTTTACCCATCTGCATGTATCCACGGCGTTCAGCGCCCACTACGGTGTCTCCTGGCCTGATGAGTTGGCCGACGCGGCCGCTTCCTTCGGAGCGGACGCATTGGCCTGCACAGACCGGGATGGACTCTACGGAACGGTCAAGCACCTTAAGGCCTGCCTGGCAGCGGGGATTGATCCAATAGTCGGCGTGGACCTGGCGGTCCAGGACGACGGCGGCCGGGACACCGGGCGCGTTGTGGTGCTGGCGCATGGCGGGAACCAGGGCAGCGGCTACCATGCGCTCTGCCGCCTGATTTCGGCAGCTCATCACGGTACGGCCGGCAGCGGGCGGGGGAGTAGGCACCGGACGCCAGGGGTGACGCTGGAACAAATTGCCCGGTATGCCGGCACTCCGGACGGCGGGCCAACCTTAACGGTGCTGTTGGGTCCGATGTCCGGTGTCGGTCAGGCGCTGCGCCACCGCAGCTATGCCGAAGCGCGCCGGCTGGCCGGCCTCTGGCGTACCGTGCTGCCAGCCGGCTCGCTGGCAATGGAAATCGTTTCCCACCTCAGCGCCCCCGGCGAGAACCTGAGCACCGCCCACGCCGTACGGATGCTCAACCTCGCCGGGGAACTGAAGATCCCAGCAGTGCTGACCAATGCGGTGCGCTACTGCGAAGAGGACGGCGCAGCCACCGCCGATGTACTGGACTCGGCTAGGGCATTGACCGCCTTGTCCAAACTGCCTGACTTGCAGCCCAGTGCCCAGGGTTGGCTGAAATCCCCTGCCCAGATGCAGGCGCTGGCCCGGGAAATCGTTCAGGCAGCCGGGGGCGGAAGCCGGGACGTGCACCGACTGCTGTCCATGACGGAAGCCGTGGCGGACCGGTGCCGGATGGACCCTTACCAGGACATGGGCTTCAAACATCCCGTGGTCCCGGAAGCCTCGGTCATCGGGATCGACGGGGAACCGATGACCGAGCTGCTTCAGCGCTGTGAAACCGGCATCTCCGAACGGTTTGGTGGAATTTCCGGACGGGCAGAACAGGAGCTGCGGGACCGGTTGGCGCATGAGCTGGGCATCATCTCCCGGCTGGGCTTCGCCTCCTACTTCCTGACCGTGGCCGAAGTATCGCGAATGATTACCGGCATGGGCGTGCGGGCTTCGGCGCGAGGCTCCGGTGCCTCCAGTCTGGTGAACTATCTGCTCTACATCAGCCACGTCAACCCGCTGGCCCACGGGCTGATCTTCGAACGCTTCCTCTCCCAGGACCGCTCCACCCTGCCGGACATAGACATAGATGTGGAAAGCGCAGAGCGGCACAACGTTTACCAGAAGATCTTCGACCGATTCGGCAGCGAGCGGGTCACTCTGATGAGCATGCAAAACGGCTACCGGGCCCGCGGCGCGGTCCGCGACGCCGGCCTGGCACTTGGCCTGCCGGAGGATGAGATCTCCGGTATCGCCAAGCAGCTTTGGCGGTTCTCCGCGCGCAAATTCCGAGAGGCGATGGCCGAGAAGCCGGAGCTGCGCGCGTTTTCGGCCCAGGTGGAGCAGAACCAGCAACTGGATCTGCTGGTGGACCTGACCGAACGGCTGGACCGGCTGCCCCGGCATATCTCCATGCATCCTTGCGGGGTGATCCTGGGCGACACCTCGTTGCTGGACCGCACCCCCACCCAGCCCAGCGGATTGGGACTGCCGATGAGTCAGTTCGATAAACACGATATGGATCCAATGGGCATGCTCAAACTGGACGTGTTGGGTGTGCGGATGCAGAGCTCGATGGCTTACGCGCTCGCCGAAATCGCCCGCATCCATCCCAACAAGGAAGCGGTAACTGCAGCCGGAAAGCACCCGGTGGACGAGGACGGAGAGGGACCCGGATACATTGCCGCGAATGGGGCAATCAACTTGGAGCAGGTCCCGCTGGACGACGAACCGACCTATGAACTGATCCGCAGCACCCACACTCTGGGGTGCTTCCAGATTGAATCGCCGGGCCAACGCGAACTGGTGGGCAAGATGGCTCCGCGGGACTTCAACGACCTGATCATTGATATTTCGCTGTTCCGGCCCGGTCCCATGCAATCGGACATGGTCCGTCCCTTCCTGGAGCAGCGCCACGGTTGGGCTCCGGAGCGATTTCCTCACCCGGATCTGATCCCGGTTTTGAAGGAAACCCACGGCGTGACTGTCTTCCATGAACAAGTCCTGCGGACCTTCGATGTCTTCACCGGATGCGGGCTGGCCAAGGCCGACGAATTCCGTCGGCTGCTGGGCAATGAGGAAGCCGAACCCGCAGTGGAGGGTTATTTCCGCAAGGCTTCGCTTGACCGGGGGTATGCGCCGGATGTCGTGGATACGGTGTGGACTACCTTGAAGTCCTTTGGCAGCTTCGGCTTCTGCAAGGCCCACGGTGCCGCTTTCGCCGTCCCCACCTACCAGACTGCGTGGTTGAAAGCCCACCATCCTGAGGCGTTCCTCGCCGGGCTCTGGGAGCATGACCCGGGGATGTATCCGCGGCGCCTGCTGGTGGCGGAGGCACGGCGGCTCGGCATCCCGATCCTGCCGTTGGACATCAACCGCAGCACTGACCGCTACCGGGTGGAACGTGTTTCTTCCGGCGCAGAAGAAAAGCTGGGCATCCGGCTCAGCCTTGCCGGCATCTACGGGCTCTCAGCTTCCGAGCTCAAGCGCATTGTCGCCGGACAGCCGTACGAATCGCTGGCCGACCTCCGGGCCAGGGGCAAGGTCAGCAAACCCGTGCTGAAACGCCTGGCCCAGCTGGGAGCCTTCGACGAACTAAACCGGGCAACCGGCCAACGCGACGGCCGTGCAGCCAGCCGGACGGATCTTGTTTATCACCTGGACCAGCCAGCTGCACGCCCGGTGCCCAAACGCTACCAGCCCACCGAAGGCCAGCTGTCCCTGCCGCTGGGGGACCTGGAGCTGCGCCATCTCGTTCCGGTCTTCCCAGAACCGACGGCGGTAGACATGGTGCGCACCGAACTGGACTTGCTCTCGATCGACGCCAGCTCCCACTTGATGGAAAGCTATGCGCCGCTGCTGGCAAAACTAGGTGTCACCCCGGCTAAGGATCTGCTGGGCCTGCGCAACGGAAGCGAGGTGATGGTGGCCGGTATCCGGGTCGCCACCCAAACCCCGCCCATGCGCGGCGGCCGCCGGGTGGTTTTCATCAGCGTGGACGACGGGACCGGCTGCGTAGACGCCACCTTCTTCCAGGAGGCACAGGAGCGCTCCGGCTCGCTGCTGTTCGGGACCGAGCTGCTGCTCATCCGGGGACTGACCCGCAGGACCGGCCCTCAGGGAATCGGGTTGCAGGCGCTCGAGGCCTGGGACCTGTCCAACGCTGCCAGTCTGCCGCTGCCGGGAAACACAGTCCGCCCCGAACCGCCGCAGGTTCGTACCCCTGCCACATCGCGTGCCGGATCCCCTTCCACATCGCCTGCCGCTCCGCCTGCGGCGTCCCCTGCCGCTCCCGGTGCCGGACCACTGGGTACCGCCGAGCTCGCCCGTCGCATGGCCGAGGAAGGCCTGGACCACCGCGTCCCGGCAGAACCCTGGCTGGCCGGAAGCCGTTCGTCCCGGGCCAGGTGAAGGCACGCACTGCCCTGCGGTGGCACTGCCCCGCGCTAAGCACCTCTACACAGGCGTCCCTTGCCGTGCCTTGCCCACATAGGTGTTTCCACTTCTCCTGCCGCTTTCGAGTCCTTCATAGGCTTGATACATGGCGATCGAGGCAGTGGATGTAGCACCGGAAGCAGAACAGGATGATTCCGCTTTGCTGGCCCGGTTACGCTCCGAGCTCGCCGATTTCAATGACCGTCTTCGGGCAGATGGCCTGGCCCGCAGCACCAAATATGTGGCGCAAACGGCAGCGCAGGCTGAGGAGCTGGCCAATACGGCTGCCCAGACTCAGCTGATCGTGGCCCGGCTGGTCAGAGAGCAGAACATCGCTGCCGTCGGAGAGACCGACAAGCCCCACAACCCGGACGACCCAAACCTGCAAAAGCGCGGCGCCTTTAAGTCGAATGAAGACTACCTCCGGGCGAAACTCGGCATCGGGCGGCAGGAAGCAGCACGCCGGTTCCAACTCGCCGACGCCACCGAGCCACGGCAAGCCCGTGAAGGCAAACCGAGCGCACCGCCACGTATGCCGGTGCTCGCCCGGGCCTTGGACGAAGGACAGGTATCCGGCCAAGCCGCAAACCTGATCCGTAAGGCTGTCGACGGTATGCGCCGGGTGGCCGATTCGGACCGGCTGCGTCAGATGGAAGAGGCGCTGGTCAAGCATGCCTCGGAATACGACGCCGATTCGCTGCGGCTGCTGATTCGGCAGTGGGAAGGCGGCCTCGACCCTGCCGGAACGGACCCGACTGCGGCCGAACTGAAAGCACGCCAGGGACTGTTTTACCGCGGCCGGCGCAACGGACTGCACTGCTACGAGATCAACGCCACCGATGAGCAGAACGAGGTCTTGGCAACGGTCTACAACACGGCTACCAACCCTAGGTTGCGGGACGGGACAGCCACGGCTGGCACGGTCGGGTTCGACGGGGCCGGCACGCCCGCTGCCGCCCCTGCCACCAGCGACGACGCATCCGGCGAGGACGTTGCCGCCGCCGAACCCGGCCATGAGTTGGACGGGCGCACCCGGCAGCAGAAGCAACTGGACGGGCTTATCGGTGCCTGCAAGGTCGCGCTGACCACGGATCTGTTGCCGGCAGCCGGCGGACGCCGTCCCCAGCTGCTGGCCACCATCGACTACAAAGACCTGGCCTCCGACCTCGGCCGCCCGGGAACCAGCACTTTCTCCGGACCGCTGAGCGCGAAGACCATCCGCCGGATAGCCTGCGATGCGGACATCATCCCGGTGGTCCTCGCCGGCATGGGCGTGATCCTCGACGTCGGCCAGTCGCAGCGGCTGTTTCCGAAGTACATGCGGCTGGCAATCATCGCCAGGGACGGCGGCTGCGCCTTCCCCGGCTGCACCGCCCCGTCGCCCTGGACGGAAGTGCACCACATCCAGTGGTTTGAAAAAGGCGGCCCAACATCCACCGACAACGGCGTAATGCTGTGCAGCCACCACCACCACCTCATCCACGAAGGAGACTGGCGGATCGAGGTCATCAACGGCGTCCCCTGGTTCTTCCCGCCGCCCCACATGGATCCGGCGCAAAAACCCCTACGCAACCACGTCTGGCTCAAGGACGCCCAACTGCCCGAACGACTACCCGAGACGGCCCTGCTGGGCACCAACTCCCGGCAATCCGGTGGTCCCACACCGGATACAGCGTCCGCTGTTCAGGAGACGAATGCCCTGAATCCCTCGGCTCACGCCGCGAATCTGCCGCCGGCGCCACAGCAGGAAGAACTCGAGACGGGGCTGGTGCGCACAACCGAAACCACCCGCACGGGCAGGAATTCCAGCCCCTTTGACGGTTGGCCCGAGCAGCCGCAGAGTCCGCCGTTCTAAGGATGCCCAGCGGTGCGGCGGAGTGCTCCGCGGCAAGGGTGAACGGATCTCGCCGCGGGGTGAGGCGGGCTCGTGGTTCGGTTCTGCAGGGCCGGACGTTCGGAGCCTGTCTGCGCAGACCAAGGCAGCGATCATCCACGGCCCCCGGTTCAGCGGTGGTCGCGCCGGATCGGGCCGCGCCGGTGTTGGTCCGGCTACTCGTCAGCGGATACGATCGTAGAGGCTTGCAGCGCCCACGTATGTCGCTGCAGTAACGGCCGCAGCCAACAATTAGGAGACCTCTGTGTCAGCGCCCCAGAACATCACCCTCATCGTCGACGGCGAAGAGAACCAGGTGACCGAGGGCACGACGGGAGCCGACCTTTACGGCACCCGGCGGGAGGTCGTCGTCGTGCGCGTGGACGGCGAGCTGAAGGACCTGGATCAGCCCATCCCGGCCGGTGCCAAGGTCGAGGCCGTCACCATTGATTCGCCCGACGGGCTGAATGTGCTGCGCCATTCCACCGCCCACGTGATGGCCCAGGCCGTGCAGCAGTTGCGCAAGGACTCCAAGCTTGGCATCGGTCCGTACATCACCGACGGTTTCTACTTCGATTTCGACGTCGATGAGCCCTTCACCCCGGAGGACCTGAAGCAGCTGGAAAAGATGATGCTCAAGATCGTCAATTCCAACCAGCGTTTCGTCCGCCGCTCGGTCTCAGAGACCGAGGCCTTGGCCGAAATGGCCGGGGAGCCGTACAAGGAAGAGCTGATCGGGCTCAAGGGCCACTCCGATGAGGCCGGCGAGGGCGCCAGCATCGAGGTTGGCTCCGGCGAGTTGACCATCTACGACAACGTGGACGCCAAGAGCGGCGAAGTGGTCTGGAAGGATCTCTGCCGCGGCCCGCACTTGCCGAACACCAAGCTGATCTCCAACGCCTACGCGTTAACCCGTTCGGCCGCAGCGTACTGGCGCGGCAACGAGAAGAACAAGCAGCTGCAGCGCATCTACGGCACCGCGTGGCCCACCAAGGAGGACCTGAAGGCCTACCAGGAGCGGCTGGCGGAGGCCGAGCGCCGCGACCACCGTCGACTGGGCGCCGAACTGGACCTGTTCTCCTTCCCGGACGAACTGGGTTCCGGCCTGCCCGTTTTCCACCCCAAGGGCGGCATTGTCCGTAAGGCGATGGAAGACTACTCGCGGCAGCGTCACACCGAGGCCGGCTACGAATTCGTCTACACCCCGCACATCACCAAGAGCAACCTGTATGAAGTGTCCGGACACCTTGATTGGTACCGGGACGGCATGTTCCCTCCGATGCACGTGGACGAGACCCGCGACCCGGAGACCGGCGAGGTGGTCAAGCCCGGCCAGGACTACTACCTGAAGCCGATGAACTGCCCGATGCACAACCTGATCTTCCGCTCGCGCGGACGATCCTACCGTGAATTGCCGCTGAGGATGTTCGAGTTCGGTTCGGTCTACCGGTACGAGAAGTCCGGCGTGGTACACGGGTTGACCCGGGTACGCGGCATGACCCAGGACGACGCGCACATCTACTGCACCCGCGAGCAGATGAAGAACGAGCTGACCACCACGCTGAACTTCGTGCTGGACCTGCTCAAGGACTACGGGCTGGACGACTTCTTCCTGGAACTGTCCACCAAGGATCCGGAAAAGTTCGTCGGCTCCGACGAAGTGTGGGACGAAGCCACCCGCACCCTGGCCGAGGTAGCCGAAGCATCCGGTCTGGAACTGGTGCCGGATCCGGGCGGAGCCGCCTTCTATGGGCCGAAGATCTCGGTCCAGGCGCGGGACGCGATCGGCCGGACCTGGCAGATGTCCACCATCCAGTTGGACTTCAACCTGCCGGAACGCTTCGAGCTGGAGTACCAGGCCGCCGACGGTTCCCGTCAGCGGCCGGTGATGATCCACCGTGCGCTGTTCGGATCGGTGGAGCGGTTCATGGGCCTGCTGATTGAGCACTACGCCGGTGCGTTCCCGGCTTGGCTCGCTCCAGTCCAGGTGGTCGGCATTCCGGTGGCGGAGACCTTCAACGACTACATGCTGGAGATCGTGGCGAAGCTGCGGGCCCAGGGCATCCGCGCTGAGGCGGATCTGGGTTCCGACCGCTTCCCGAAGAAGATCCGTACCGCCAGCAAGGACAAGATACCGTTCGTGCTAATCGCCGGCGGCGAGGATGCCGAAGCCGGAGCGGTTTCCTTCCGCTTCCGTGACGGCAGCCAGGACAACGGCATTCCGGTCGATGAGGCAGTAGCGCGGATCGTTCAGGCCGTCGCGAGGCGCGGCAACTGACGATGGCAGGGACGACCAGGGAAGCAATGATGGGCCGGGCGGATGATGAGGCAACGGACAGTTTCGAGCTGCCCGGCGTCCCGGATGCCTTCCAGCGGCTCTGGACGCCGCACCGGATGGCCTACGTCAAAGGCGGCCAGGGGCAGTTCAAGAACAAGGACGAGTGTCCGTTCTGCGTGGCGCCCGCCCGGCCGGACGAGGAATCGCTGATCGTCCACCGCGGCGAGACCGCTTACGTGGTGCTGAACCTGTTTCCGTACAATCCAGGCCACTTGCTGGTCTGCCCGTACCGCCATGTCCCCGACTACACGGACATCACCCCGGCGGAGACCGCGGAGTTCGCCGAGCTGACCCAGACGGCGATGCGCGTGCTGCGGAAGGTGGCGAACCCCAGCGGCTTCAACCTGGGCATGAACCAGGGGGAAGCCGGCGGGGCGGGCGTCGCGGCGCACCTGCACCAGCACGTGGTGCCGCGGTGGGGCGGTGACGGGAATTTCTTCCCGATCATCGCGCAGACCAAAGCCATCACCCAGACCCTGGACGAGGTCCGCAAGCAGGTAGCCGACGCCTGGCCTGCACGGTAACGCGGCGATGCTGAACAAGTACGCGCGCGGATTCTTCGGCAAGCTCTTCACCCCGCTGGCCCGCGTCCTGATCCGGATGGGCGTCTCACCCGACGCCGTCACGATCATCGGGACGCTCGGGGTCTGCGCCGGGGCGCTGGTGTTCTACCCGCTGGGGGAGCTGTTCTGGGGCACGGTATTTATCACCGCGTTCGTTTTTTCCGACATGGTGGACGGCCTGATGGCCCGCATGCTGGAGCGCAGCAGCCGCTGGGGCAGCTTCCTGGACTCCACCCTTGACCGGCTGGCCGACGGCGCGGTGTTCGCCGGTGTGGCCATTTGGTTCTTTACCGGGGGAGAGAACCCGGCGATTGCGGTCTCTGCGCTCGTGTGCCTGTTGCTGGGCTCCCTGGTCTCCTACGCCCGGGCCAAGGCCGAGTCGCTCGGCTGCACCGCCGCCGTCGGCTTTGCCGAACGATCCGAGCGCCTGGTGGCCGTCCTGGTATTCACCGGCCTGACCGGGCTGGGCCTGCCGGAAGTGGTTCTGCTGGTGGTCCTGGTGCTGCTGGCCGCTGCCAGCCTGTTAACCGTGATCCAGCGGATCATGACTGTCTACCGACAGACCCGGCTGACCGCCTGATCGGCTGACCACTCGATCTACCGGAGGACGCAGGAAGGCGGTACGAGGACGGGAGGCGAGCGGCCGCCGTCGGGCGTTGACGAAGGTTACGTCACCGGTGAGCCGGTTCACTGCCCCGGACGTATGATGAGATGTACGCTTTCGACCGACTCCTAGGGGCTTTTAGTGTCCAGCAGTGAAGCAACCTCAACCCAAGCCCCCGTGACCGGCAGCAGCCGGGTAAAGCGGGGCATGGCCGAGATGTTGAAGGGCGGCGTCATCATGGACGTCGTAACGCCCGAACAGGCCCGCATCGCCGAAGACGCCGGTGCCGTGGCCGTGATGGCCCTTGAACGGGTTCCGGCGGACATCCGCGCGCAGGGCGGCGTGTCCCGGATGAGCGATCCGGATATGGTGGACGGCATCATCGAAGCCGTCTCCATCCCGGTCATGGCCAAGGCCCGCATCGGCCACTTCGTCGAGGCGCAGGTGCTGCAGTCGCTCGGTGTGGACTACATCGACGAGTCCGAGGTGTTGACCCCGGCCGACTACACCAACCACATCGACAAGTGGAACTTCACCGTTCCCTTCGTCTGCGGTGCCACCAACCTGGGCGAGGCGCTGCGCCGGATCAACGAAGGCGCCGCGATGATCCGTTCCAAGGGCGAAGCCGGCACCGGCGACGTCTCCAACGCCACCGGCCACATGCGGCAGATCCGCGCCGAGATCAAGCGCCTGTCCGCAATGCCCGAAGACGAGCTCTACGTGGCAGCCAAGGAACTGCAGGCCCCGTACGAACTGGTCAAGGAAATCGCCCAGACCGGCAAGTTGCCGGTGGTGCTGTTCACCGCTGGCGGCATCGCCACTCCGGCCGACGCCGCGATGATGATGCAGCTGGGCGCCGACGGCGTGTTCGTTGGCTCCGGCATCTTCAAATCTGGCAACCCTGCCGAGCGCGCCGCCGCGATCGTCAAGGCCACCACTTTCCACGACGATCCGGATGTCATTGCCAAGGTCTCCCGCGGCCTGGGCGAAGCAATGGTCGGCATCAACGTGGACGAAATCCCGCAGCCGCACCGCCTCGCAGAGCGCGGCTGGTAAGAACCAACGACCGCGAACGCCCGGTCCCGCACGAAGGTGCGGTACCGGGCGTTTGTCGTGGCCGCCCGGAAACCGCGAACACGAGCGGCGACGGTTTTTAGCCCAAGAACGATTCCGTCGCCGGTTGAAGAAGTCGCGAGCTGACCCTCTATGCGCCGCAGCTTGGCGCGCCGCCGTGTCGGCCTGGTCCGGGCCAGACGCCGCAATACACTGGCGGCATGACCGGACGGGAGGCACAGGGGAGCGGCCTGAACCCGCAGCCCACGTTGCCGCTGGCCAGGAGGGCGGGTGCCAGGAAGGCCGCCACCCTGGCGGTGGCGGTGCTGCTCCTTGCCGGCTGTACCAGCGGGTTGGACGGCGGAGGCCCGGGGGAGAGCGGCGCTTCGGGAACCGAAACCACAGCGGAGCATACCGAACCGGGCGCGCAGAAGACCGGCGCAGAGCGGACCGGACCAGACGGGAGCGGCACAGAGGGAACCGGCGCAGAGGGGAGCGCCGCTGCAGGGGAGGCACCGCCGTCGTCCTCCACAACGGACCCCGCCCCGGAGGTGACAGCCGGCGCAGGTCCGCAGTGTCCGGCAAGACGCTGCGCCACGGTGGCGATGACCGGCGATCTGCTGCTGCATGAAGCGCTCTGGGCGCAGGCGGCCGCAGATGCCCGGCGGACCGGCAACGGGAGCCTGGATTTCGAACCCATCCTGGCCGCGCAGCAGCAATACCTGGACACCGCCGACCTTGCGATCTGTCAGTTGGAAACGGCGCTGGCAGGCGAAGACGGCCCATATTCCGGCTACCCGGCGTTCAATGCTCCGCCGCAGATCCTCGATGCGGTCACCGCCGTGGGTTACGACGCTTGCACGACCGCCAGCAACCACAGCTTCGACCACGGCACCGCCGGGCTGGAACGGACCCTGGCCGCGCTAGACGCCCGCGGCCTGGAGCACACCGGGTCCTACCGCAGCGAAGCCGAGTCCGGAGAGGCGCTGATCCTGGCCACGCCGGCCGCGCGTATCGCCGTCATCACCGGCGCGTTCTCGCTGAACGGACTGGTGCCGGACGCACCCTGGCAGGTGGACATGCTCGATCCGCAGGCCATGATCGCCAAGGCCAAACAGGCGCGGGCTGACGGGGCGGACATTGTGTTGGGCGCCATCCATGCCGGCGACGAATACACGGACTATGCCAACCCGCAGCAGCAGCGGACTGCCCATGCCTTGGCTGACAGTGGCGAGTTCTCGCTGATTTACGGTCACCACAGCCACTCGGTCCAGCCGATGGAACGCTACAACGGCACCTGGATTGTCTACGGGCTGGGCAACGCCATCGCGGCCCATGCAACGCCCAACATCCGCAACACCGAGGGCCTGATGGTCCGCGCGCAGTTTGCCCAGCACGACGACGGCGGCGCCTGGAAAGTGGCGCGGCTTGACTGGCTGCCTGCCACCTTTGCCGGCCCCGAGCACCGCTGGTGTCCCGTGTCGGCCGAGGCGTTGGCCGCAGCGGCGGAATCAGGGAACTGGTGCGTCTCCGAAGAAGCAGATGCGGCCAGCCGGGAACGGACCAAGGCGACCGTGGAGTCGATGGGCGCCGCCGCGGACGCCGCCCGCGAGTGGCTGCTGGGCGACGAGTAAGGACCCGGGCAGCTCAGCGGGGCCGGGCAGCCGCGTCGGTCCTGGCGGCTGCCTCGTGCGGGATGTTCAGCGGCACATCGTTGAAGCTTCCATAGCGCCGCTCGGCCGCGTGCCGGATCAAATAATCCGCCACCGCAGGGTTCTTGGGCAGCAGGGACCCATGCAGGTAGGTGGCGATGACGTTGCGGTAGCGGGCGCCTTCGGTGCCGTCCGTGCCGTTGTTGCCCTCGCCCTTGGTGACCCGGCCGAACGGCTGGACCCCGGCGCCGAGCGTGGTCAGGCCGCTATGGTTCTCATACCCGATGACGGTGCCGAACTCGTCGCTTTCCAGCACGGTATTGCCGATCAACCGGGTGGGACCGCCGATGGTTTCGGCGTCCAGCAGTCCGATGCCGGTGATGACTTCGCCGGTGTGGGTGGTGAACCGGTGGCCGAACAACTGGTAGAGGCCGCACACGGCGAGCATGGGCAGGCCGTCGTCGGCCAGCTCGCGCAACCTGCCGCCCTGGGCAAGCAGGTCGGCCTGGATTTTGTTCTGGCCCGAGTCCTGCCCGCCGCCGCCCACCACCAAATCCACCTGCTCAGGGAAGGTGTCTCCGGGGTTGTACTCATGCAGCCGCACGTCGTAGCTACGCAGGGCCAGCCGCTTGCGGAGAACCAGGACGTTGCCCCAGTCGCCGTAGATGTTCATGTCCCGCGGGTACAGCTGGAGCAGGTCGATCACGGGTGCGTCCATCAGGAGACCACTTCCACTTCGGTCAGTTTGCCCAGCTCGCGGCGCAGCGCCAGCATGGCGGTGTAGGTGCAGTAGATGCGCTTGGGCGTATCAGGGGCGTCGGCGATGAACCGGTGCAGCGAAGCGTTCAGGTCCGTATCGACGCGGCCTACCGGCACGTCCTCGTAGAACAGTCGCAACCCCATGTCCTGGGCGCGGACACCGCTCACCTCGGCCACGCCGGTTTCGCGCAGCGAATCGAAGTCCACGTCCCAGAGCCAGGACATGTCCCGGCCATCGGCGTAGTTGTCATTGATCGCAATCATGGTCCGCGATCCCGCCGCCGGGAACGACTTGAGCGCGAGCCGGAAGCCGGCTGGGTTCTTGACCAGCACCAGATCCAGCGGCTGTCCGTTGACGGTGAGCGATTCGCCGCGTCCGAACGCCGGGGTGACGTTTTCCAGCGAGGCCAGCAGCGCCGGTTCGTCTACGCCGGGACCGAGCACGGTGCGCGCCAGCACCAGCGCCGCGGCGGCGTTGAACACGTTATAGACGCCGGTCAGCTTCAGCTCCACCTCGATTTCGCGTCCGTCCGCTTGGAACGTGGCGGCGGAACCTTCGCAGGCGGCCAGCACGACGTCGGCGTGCGGCCCCTGCGGCTGGCCCCCGACAGTTCCGGCGGGGGTGGCGCCGGGAACCTCGGCGGCCACGGCGTTGCGCATCTCATCGTCGTGCGGGAACATGTGGCGCAACTGCTGGGCCAGGCCAAAGTATTCGACCCGGGGTGCCGTCACCGCGTTGGCCAAGGCCAGGATGCGCGGGTCCTCACGGTTGAGCACCACAGCGTCGGTGGTGGCGGCGGCGATCTGCCGGAGGAATCCCGCGGTCGTCTCAATCTCGCCGAAGCGGTCCAACTGGTCACGCATGACGTTGAGCAGCAGGCTGTAGCGCGGCTGAACCAGTTTGACGAAGTGCACGGCGTGGGCTTCGTCCAGTTCCAGCACCGCAATGTCCGCGTCCAGCCGGCCGCGGGCGTCCGAATCGCCCAACACGGAAGCCACTACTCCGCGGGTGAAGTTGCTGCCGGTGCGGTTGGTGAACACTTTGAGGCCCTGGCCCTGCAGCAGCTCCACCACCATCTTGGTGGTGGTGGTCTTGCCGTTCGTCCCGCTGATCACGACGACGCCGCGCGGCAGTTTGCCGAGCGTGCGGGGCAGGAACTGCGGATCGATTTTCTCGGCCACGAGGCCCGGCAGCGCAGAGCCGCCGCCGCGGAGCCTGGCTACCGCCTTCACGGCCTTTCCGGCAACGGTCGCAAGGAGGTGTCGCATGAGTAGAGACTATACAAGCCGCCGGCACCGGCGCGGTGACGGATCCCGCGGGACAGTGGCCTGCCCCACAGCCGCGGCCTGGACGCTCGTAGCGCGGCTTAACACCGCAGGACCGGATGGTATTAGTGTTTTTCTGTACGGCCGCCGCACGCGCGGCCCGATCCGAGGAATCTCACCGTGGTCACGATTGGTGTGCTTGCCCTGCAGGGCGATGTCCGCGAACACATATCCGCCCTGGAACACAGCGGCGCCGCAGCAATGCCGGTGCGGCGGCCAGACGAACTGGATGCCGTGGACGGCCTGGTCATCCCCGGCGGGGAATCGACAACGATCGACAAACTCACGCGGATCTTCGAACTAGCCGATCCGTTGAAGAAGCGGATCGCGGCCGGCATGCCGGTCTACGGTTCCTGCGCCGGAATGATCATGCTGGCCCAGGAGCTCACGGACCCCGCCACCAATCTCAAGGGCGAGCCGCAGCAGACGCTGGGCGGCCTGGACATCACGGTGCGGCGGAACGCCTTCGGCCGGCAGCGAGAGTCGTTCGAAACGGATCTGGACTTCCACGGTCTGGAGTTCAGTGCCCCGTCCCCGGACCAGCCTCCCGCACCCGTGCACGCCGTCTTCATTCGCGCGCCATGGGTGGAACGGGTGGGCGAGGGGGTGGAAGTCCTGGCCACGGTGGAACCTTCAGAAGCGTCCCACACGGGGACTTTGCACGGGACAGCTAGAATTGTGGCAGTGCGTTCGCGGCATTTGCTGGCGACTTCTTTCCACCCGGAAGTGACGGGGGAGCGCCGGATCCACGAACTATTCATCCGCATCGTCAGAGGAGAAGCGTAGGAATGGCCGGACACTCCAAGTGGGCCACGACCAAGCACAAGAAGGCAGTCATTGATGCCCGCCGTGCCAAGTCGTTCGCCAAACTGATCAAGAACATTGAAGTGGCGGCCCGCAACGGCGGCGCCGACGTGGCGGGCAACCCGGCTCTGGAACTGGCCGTGCAGAAGGCCAAGAAGACCTCGGTGCCCAACGACAACATCGACCGCGCCATCAAGCGCGGCGCCGGCCTGACCGGCGAAACCATCGACTACACCGAAATCATCTACGAAGCCCGCGGACCGCAGGGCTCGGCCGTGCTGATTGAGTGCCTGACGGACAACAAGAACCGCGCAGCCTCTGAGGTGCGCCTGGCCATTACCCGCAACGGCGGCACCGTGGCAGACCCGGGCTCGGTCTCCTACATGTTCGCCCGGAAGGGCGTGGTGTCGTTGCCCAAGAACGGGCTCACCGAGGACGATCTGCTGATGGCCGTGCTGGATGCCGGCGCGGAGGAAGTCAAGGATCAAGGCGAGAACTTCGAGGTCCACTCCGATCCCACCGACCTGCGGACCGTGGTGGCTGGGCTGGAAGAGTCGGGCATCGAGTACGAAACGGATGAAATCGAGTTCGTCTCCTCGATGGCCGTGGAGCTCGACGCCGACGCCGCGCGGAAGTTCTTGAAGCTGGTGGACGCCCTGGAGGACCTGGACGACGTGCAGAACGTCTACTCCAATGCCGATATCAGCCAGGATGTTCTCGCTGAACTCGAGAACGACTGACGCCGGTCGGACGGCCGGGAGCAGCCTTGCGCGTACTGGGCGTGGACCCCGGCCTGACCCGGTGCGGCCTGGGCGTCGTCGACGTCGAGCCGAACCGCCGCTCCACCCTGGTGGAAGTGGGCGTGGTGGGGACCACTCCGGACATGCCGCTGGAACTGCGCCTGCTGAAGATCGCCGAGACCATCGACGAGTGGCTTGATGCGCATGCCCCGGACGTCCTCGCCGTCGAACGCGTCTTCAGCCAGACGAATGTCAGCACCGTGATGGGGACGGCGCAGGCGTCCGGTGTGGTGATGACTGCCGCAGCGCGGCGGGGGATCGTCGTCGCGTTGCACACTCCCACCGAGGTGAAGGCCGCGGTGACCGGCAACGGGCAGGCGGACAAAGCGGCGGTGACCAAGATGGTGACCCGGATTCTCCGGCTGGACACGCCGCCGCGTCCGGCCGACGCCGCGGATGCCCTGGCGTTGGCGATCACCCATGCGTGGCGCGGCGGCGCAACCAAGCCGACGGCTGGCGGCGGCATGACCGCCGCCCAAAAGCTCTGGGCGGAAGCCGAAGCGAAGGCCAAGCGCAACCGCCGTTGAGCTGCCGGGCGTGCGGCCGGGGGACTGGTGCCCTCGGTGTGGCGGTTGCCGGCAATGTCCGCGGCGCCCCGTAAGCTATTCGTAGATACGTTCGGACAATCCGTCCCGCGCTTCGGCCCGGGAGGAGGACCGCAGCCATTGCCGGGATTGGGAGTTGGACCATGATTAGCTCGTTGCGCGGCGTCGTCGCCCATGTGGGGTTGAATTCGGCCGTGATCGACGTTAACGGCTTCGGCATGCTGGTCCAGGCCACGCCGCAGACCCTCGGCACGCTGTTCGTCGGACGCGAAGCCCAGTTGGCCACCACCATGATCGTGCGCGAAGACTCCATGACTCTGTACGGGTTCGAGGACGCGGCGCAGCGGGAAGTGTTCGAAACCCTGATCTCGGTCAGCGGCGTCGGCCCGAGGCTGGGCCTGGCGGCACTGTCGGTGCATTCTCCCGAGGCCCTTCGCATTGCCGCCGCAGACGGCGACAATAAAGCCTTCAGCAAGGTGCCCGGCATCGGGCCGAAGCTCGCCGGCAGGATCGTGCTGGAACTGGCAGGCAAGCTAGTACCCACCGGCGAGGTGGCTCCGCAGCAGGCGAGCGGTTGGAAAGCGCAGGTGCAGCAGGCGCTCTCGGGTCTGGGCTGGTCGGACAAGGACGCTGCGGCGGCCGTGGACACCACCGCCGACGAACATCCGGAGGCAGCGGCCGCCGGCCACGTGGGCGATCTGCTGCGGCTGACCTTGCGGCGGCTGGGCCAGGACGGTGCCCGGACCGGCTCGGGCCGGCGCACCGCGGGAGTGAAGTAGCGTGGCCGAGGACGCCGGGGAGGGGCGGCTGGTCTCCACTGGGTCGGAGGCCGAAGAACGAGCCATCGAATCGGCGCTGCGGCCAAAGAACCTGGATGACTTCGTGGGCCAGGCGCGCGTCCGGCAGCAGTTGTCGCTGGTGCTTGAAGCCTCCCGGATCCGCGAGCGAACGGCCGACCACGTGCTGTTGTCCGGTCCGCCCGGGCTGGGTAAGACCACGCTGGCCATGATCATCGCCGCAGAAATGAACGCGCCGCTGCGCATCAGTTCCGGACCGGCAATCCAGCACGCGGGCGACTTGGCGGCAATCCTGTCCTCGTTGACTGAAGGGGAAATCCTCTTCCTCGATGAGATCCACCGGATGTCCCGTCCGGCGGAGGAAATGCTGTACATGGCGATGGAAGACTTCCGGGTGGACATCGTGGTGGGCAAGGGTGCCGGCGCCACGGCCATCCCGCTTGATCTGCCGCCGTTCACGCTGGTGGGGGCCACCACCCGGGCCGGTTTGCTCCCGGGACCGCTGCGCGACCGCTTCGGGTTCACCGGGCATTTGGAGTTCTACGCCGTCGAAGAGTTGGAACTGGTGCTTCGCCGCTCGGCGATGCTGCTGGACCTGAAGGTGAGTTCCGCAGGGTTCGCCGAGATCGCCGGCCGCTCCCGCGGCACCCCCCGGATCGCCAACCGTTTGCTCCGTCGGGTCCGGGACTGGGCCTTGGTGCACAAGATTGACGAAATCGACTCGCGGGCCGCAGCGGCCGCACTGGACATGTACGAGGTCGACGAGCGCGGTCTGGACCGGCTGGACCGCTCGGTGCTGACCGCGCTGATCACCAAGTTCGGCGGCGGGCCGGTGGGACTGTCCACGCTGGCCATTGCTGTGGGTGAGGAAACGGAGACGGTGGAGACCGTGGCCGAACCGTACCTGGTCCGGGAAGGGCTGCTCGGCCGGACGCCGCGCGGGCGGATTGCCACTGCAGCCGCCTGGCAGCACCTGGGGCTGGCGGTGCCGGACCACCTGGCCGCCGGGCAGACCGGGGACCTGCTCGCGGAACTGCTGGAGCCGGACACGGATTTCGCCGACAACTGAAGTGACCGTGTAAGCGCCGTCACCGCGTAGAATGGTAGGAACGTGCGGAGTGCGCCGTTCCGTGAGGAACCTGGCAGGCTGCGTACACGGTCCGGAATCTCCTGCCGGTCCGCCCCAGACTTCTAGGACGGAATCTTCCTGTGTTCGTAAATCTCCTCGCTGCTACCAATACCCAGCAGCAGTCCGGCGGTGGCATCGATGTGATGACCATCGGGCTGTTCGCCGTGTTCGCGCTGCTGATCTTCTTCATGTTCCGCAAGCAGAAGAAGGTCCAGGCCCAGATGCGCGAAAAGACCGAACGGCTCAAGGAACAGATGGTGCCTGGCACCGAGGTCATGACGCAGTTCGGTCTCTTCGGCACGGTCGTGTCCGTCGACGCCGACAACAACAAGGTGGTCCTGGAACTGTCTCCCGGCAACACCGCCACGGTGCACACGCAGGCAGTGAACGAAGTCGTGACGCCGGAGACCCCCGAGGTGCCGGACGATGCCTCCTCGCTGACCACGGAGCAGGCGGACCGGCCGGAAGAAACCGCCGAGGAGACCCTGAAGCGCCTCAACGAACAGCAGAACAAAGACACCAAGTAGGCCAGCGACGGCTTAGCCGCATCGGCATGCAGTGGCGGGGCATGCCCCGCCACTTCGCCGTGTACCGGCCGGTTTCGCCGGCCACCTGAGCCCGATAAGAGAAAGATCTTCCATGGCACGATCCGGTTCCACCAGCATTGCACGGCGGACACTTATTTGGCTCGGTGTGCTGCTTGCCGCCGGTACCGTCATCCTCGGCAGCGGTGTCTTCACCAACCAGGCGAGCTGGGCGCCGAAGCTCGCGCTCGACCTTGAGGGCGGCACCCAGATGATCCTGGCCCCGAAGGTCCAGGGCGCCGGGGGTGAGATCACCGGCGATCAACTGAACCAGGCCGTGGAAATCATTCGCCAGCGCGTCGATGGCTCGGGCGTGGCGGAAGCGGAGATCACCACGCAGTCCGGGCGCAATGTGGTGGTCAGCCTGCCTGGCATTCCGGACCAGCGCACCCGGGAACTGATCCAGGCGTCGGCCGACATGGAATTCCGCCCCGTCCTGACCTCTGCGACGGGTGCAGCTGTTCCTGAAGCAGAACGGACACCGGCGAAGGATATTCCGAAACCGACGGCCAAGCCGGAGAACGCCAGCGACCCGAATTGGATCACGCCCAAGCTTTACCAGGAATTTGAGGCGCTCGACTGCCTTAGCCCGGCCGCCGCGGAAAAGGAGGCCCAGCCTGCAGACCCGGCCAAGCCCGTAGTTGCCTGTGAACCGGATACCGGAATGAAGTACATTTTGGGTCCGGTGGAAGTACCTGGCACCGACATCGCCGGCTCCAGCTTCGGCCAAACCCGCGGCCAGCAGGGACAGACGCTGAACCAATGGGCAGTCAACATCGAGTTTAATAGCGAAGGCACCCGGACCTTCAAGGATGTCACCGAGCGGCTGTTCGGACTCTCCGGCGCCCGGAACCAGTTCGCTATTGTGCTGGACGGAAAGGTGATTTCCGCACCGCAGACCAACGCCGTCATCCCGGATGGCAAACCGCAGATCACCGGCAACTTCACCGAAGAATCGGCGCGCGGCCTTTCCGAACAGCTGAAGTACGGCGCGCTGCCGATCAGCTTCGAGATCCAGAGTGAGCAGCAGATTTCCGCCACGCTTGGCGCCGACCAGCTGCGGATGGGCCTGATCGCCGGCGTCATCGGCCTGGTCCTGGTCGCTGGCTATTCACTCTTCCAATACCGGGCGCTTGGCTTCGTCACGATCGCCTCACTGGTAGTGGCGGGTCTCATCACCTATCTGGCGATTGCGATATTGGGCTGGACCGAGAACTACCGCCTTTCACTGGCCGGCGTGGCCGGCCTGATCGTGGCAATCGGCCAGACAGCCGACTCGTTCATCGTCTACTTCGAACGTATCCGCGATGAGTTACGCGAGGGCCGGGGCCTGGTGTCCGCGGTGGACAACGGCTGGAAGCGTGCGCGGCAGACCGTGTTGGCCTCTAAGGCAGTGAACCTGCTGGCCGCCGTCGTGCTGTACTTCGTGGCAGTGGGCAACGTGCGAGGTTTTGCCTTCACGCTGGGCCTGACCGCGGTGGCCGACCTTCTGGTGGTCTTCCTGTTCACCCACCCGACCATGGTGCTGCTGGCCAAGACCAAATTCTTCGGCGAGGGTCACCGGTTCTCCGGCCTCGATCCGCGGTTGCTGGGCGCGGTTCCGCTGTACCGGGGTGCTGGGCGTATTCGCCAGCCGGACGAACGCAAAGTGCCGGTCCGTGCCAAGAACACCGCGGCGGCCGCCGAAGCGGGCCGCCGCCAGACCATTGCCGAACGCCGCGCGGCCGAGAGGCAGCAGGCGACCAGCGGTGCAGGCCGCGGCGCCAACAAGGAGAGCAACTAATGGCCAATTTTGCTAAGTGGGGTAACGACCTCTACACCGGCAAGCGCTCCTATGACTTTGTCGGCAAGTACAAGATCTGGTTTGGCATCGCTGTCGTCGCGATACTCCTGTCCATCGTGGTGCCGTTCGTCAAGGGCGGCTTCAACCTGGGCATCGACTTCCGCGGCGGTTCCGAGTTCACCGTTTCCAACGTTCAGAACACCGACGCCGGGCCCGGCGAGGCTGCCGTGGCCAAAGTAGCCTCGGAGGCTGACCCCCGGGTGACCAACATCGCGCCGGGCACCATGCGGATTCAGACCGAACGGCTGAACGACGACCAGACTCTTCAATTGCGCGATGAACTGGTTGGCGCTTACGGCGTCCAAGCCAACGAAGTGACCTCCTCGTACGTCGGTCCCACCTGGGGCGCAGACGTGACCCGGCAGGCGCTCTGGGGCCTGGTGGTGTTCGTTGTGCTGGCGGCCTTCATGATGGCGCTGTACTTCCGGACCTGGAAGATGTCGGTCTCAGCGCTCAGCGGGCTGGTGGTGGTGCTGGTCGTGACTGCCGGCATCTACTCGCTCAGCGATTTTGAGGTAACGCCCTCGGCGATTATCGGCTTCCTGACCATTCTGGGCTACTCGCTGTACGACACCGTGGTGGTCTTCGACAAGATCCGTGAGAACACCAAGGACCTGGACACGTCCACCAGGAGGACATTCGCGGAAGAGGTCAATCTCGCCGTGAACCAGACCCTGGTCCGGTCGATCAACACCTCGGTCGTGGCCGTCCTGCCCGTGGCCGCCATCCTGTTCATCGGCGCGTTCGTGTTGGGCGCCGGAACGCTGAAGGACCTGTCGCTGGCTCTGTTCATCGGCATCATCATCGGCGCCGCCACCACCATCTTCATCGCGGCACCGATGTACGCACGGATCCGGGCAAAGGAACCCGCGCTGGTCAAGCAGGCCCAGCGGGTGGAAGAACGACGCCGGAACGAAGCCGTCACCGTCTGACGCGGCTCGCGGTACCCGTCGCTGCCTGACGCGGCTCCTGGTGCCGTCACTGCCTGACGCGGCTCCGGATGCCGGGGCCCAGCAGCGGGCATAGACTGGACCTTGCGGGAACTCCATTGAGTTGGTGCTTCAACCGACGGCCGAAATAACCGGCGCCGGCGGGAGCTCTAGGACAAGTCGGAAAGGTGGGCAGGATTGGCCGAGAACCTCAGGTCGACTGAGCAAGCCAGTGATAGCGGCGCAAAGCCGGATCCTGGCTCCTCTGTGATGCCTGCGGCCAAGGATGCTTCGGCCACTGCACCGGTCCGCCATGCCTTCCCAGGCCGCCGGGAACGCACCATGTCCCGGCTGGCCCGGTTGGCCGGCAGGGGAGGTTCCGGCTATTCGCCCATCCTCGAGCCGTTGTTGCGCACCGTGCGGGCGAACAACCCCCGCGAGGACTTCGACCTGATCCAGCGGGCCTTCGTGGTGGCCGAGCGCAGCCACCGCGGCCAGAAGCGCAAGAGCGGCGATCCTTACATCACGCACCCGGTGGCGGTGGCCACCATCTTGGCCGAACTGGGCATGACCGGTACGACTCTGGCTGCAGCGCTGCTCCACGACACGGTCGAGGATACGGAGTACACCCTCGAGAATCTGAAGAGGGAGTTCGGGCCCGAAGTCGCCATGCTGGTCGACGGTGTCACCAAGCTGGACAAGGTGCAGTTTGGTGACGCGGCGCAGTCTGAGACTGTGCGCAAGATGGTTGTGGCAATGGCCAAGGACATCCGCGTCCTGGTGATCAAACTGGCCGACCGGCTGCACAATGCCCGTACCTGGCGTTTCGTGTCCCCGGAGTCTTCGGCCAAGAAGGCCCGCGAGACCTTGGAGATTTTTGCGCCGCTGGCCCACCGGCTGGGCATGAACACCATCAAGTGGGAGTTGGAAGATCTTTCGTTCGCAGCCCTGCATCCCAAGGTGTACGAGGAAATCGTGCGGATGGTGGGGGAGCGCACCCCCGAACGCGAGAAGTACCTGACCACGCTGCGCACCAAGATCGGCGACGATCTGCGCGCGGTGAAGATCAAGGCTACGATCACCGGCCGGCCGAAGCACTACTACTCCATCTATCAGAAGATGATTGTGCGGGGTAAGGACTTCGACGACATCCACGACCTGATGGGCATCCGCGTGCTGGTGGACACCGTCCGGGACTGCTATGCAGCGCTGGGCGCCCTGCATTCGCGGTGGAACCCGCTGCCCGGCCGGTTCAAAGACTACATCGCCATGCCCAAGTTCAATATGTACCAGTCGCTGCACACCACGGTGATCGGCCCGGGCGGCAAGCCGGTAGAAATCCAGATCCGGACCCACGAGATGCACCGTCGCGCCGAGTACGGTGTTGCGGCGCACTGGAAGTACAAGGACATCGCCCGCGGCGGCACAGCCGACGGCGGAGATATGGGTTGGCTGCGGAGCCTGATCGACTGGCAGCAGGAAACCAGTGATCCGGCCGAGTTCCTGGACTCCCTCCGGTTTGAAATCAACGCCAAGGAAGTGTTCGTTTTCACGCCCAAGGGCGAGGTGATGGCGCTGCCGGCCGGATCGACGCCGGTGGACTTCGCCTACGCGGTGCACACCGAGGTGGGCCACCGCACCATCGGCGCCCGCGTCAACGGCAAACTGGTACCGCTCAACAGCGAGCTCAATCACGGCGACTGGGTGGAGATTTTCACCTCCAAGGCGGAGGGCGCCGGGCCGAGCCAGGACTGGCAGGGCTTCGTCAAGAGCCCGCGGGCCCGGAACAAGATCCGGCAGTGGTTCACCAAGGAACGCCGCGAAGAGGCGATCGAAAAGGGCAAGGAACATCTCACCCGCGCCATGCGGAAGCAGAACCTGCCGCTGCAGAAGATGATGACGCACGACGCGTTGATGTCGGTGGCGCAGGAGCTCCACCACGCCGACGTATCCGCGCTGTACGCCGCGGTGGGTGACGGCCATACCTCCGCGCAGAACGTCATCGAGCACCTTGTTGGCCTGCTCGGCGGACAGGAGGCTGTCGAGGAATCCGAACCGGCCATCTCGACTGGGGTCAAGCGGCCGAAGCATCCGGACTCCGGCGTCACTGTTGTAGGCGTGGGCGATGTCTGGGTCAAGCTGGCGCGGTGTTGTACTCCGGTTCCACCGGATCCGATCGTCGGGTTCGTTACTCGAGGTTCGGGTGTCTCGGTGCACCGTTCCGACTGCCGCAACGTGGCCGAGCTGCGGGAAAGCCCAGACCGGATCGTCAACGTCGCGTGGGCGCCCACCCAGTCCAGCGTGTTCCTGGTGGAGATCCAGGTGGAGGCGTTGGACCGTAAGAGCCTGCTGTCCGACGTGACCCGCGTGCTGGCCGAGAACCATGTCAACATCCTGTCCGCGACCGTGCACACTTCAAGCGACCGGCTGGCAATATCGCGGTTCTCTTTCGAGATGGGCGACCCGAAGTACCTGAGCCACGTACTCAGCGCTGTCCGGCGCATCGACGGCGTGTACGACGTCTACCGCACCTCGGGCTCCCAGCGCCGCTGATCCATTCCGGACAGCAGTTGCGCGCAGTCCGCGCAGGGGAACCAGCCCGCGCAGGGCAGGACGATTCGGAAGCGGCTGCGGAGGCTGTGCGACGGGGACATTACGGCTGGCGGCTCCGCGCCCCTCGCTGGGTGGGATGTTCGGGCTACGGCTCCGCGCCCATCGCCGGGAGGGACGCTCGGGCTACGGCTCCGTGCCCATCGCAGCGTCGATTCGCTCCAGCGCCCGGGCTTTCCCCGGCAATCTAGGTCTGGCCTCGATTGCCTGCCGGATAACGTCCAAATGGCAGCCGAGTCCCTTGGCCCGGGCCAGCGCGCTCAAGACGCTGACCGCATCCTGTTCCGGAGCGTGCAATGCCACATCAAGAGCGGTCCTCAACGGAGTGCTGACCGGGACGCCGCCGATTGTCACAGTATCCAAGGGGCCCAGCGTCACTTCATGGATCAGGGCCATCCGATAGCGGCCCTGCGAGGTTGCCCGGTGCCGGTGATCCAGCAGGACCGAGAGCTTCTGGGGTTCCGGGGCACAGCCGTAGACCCAGGCCGCCGTCAGCCTCCCCAGCACCACCTTCCGGCGGACCTGCTCGGGCAGGCTGAAGAACGCGGCGGCCGCGCGGTGCCGGGGCGTGATCTGATCCCAGGGCAGCGCAAACCCCGTACCGTAGACGTTGACCAACAGGCCATCGAGCCGCATGCACTCGAGTTCGCTGCGACTGAACGGGTGCCCGGGTCGCAGGACCGCCGGCGACGCCTGCGAACCCCATGCGGCTGCCGTCGAGGCTTGGGGAGGGTGAAGGGCCATGTCAGCCAGCATGCCAAACGGCCCCATGCAGCCGAAGGGGCCGGGATCGCTTTGTGGAAAGCGTTCCCGGCCCCTCCGGTTGTGTAGGGCTTAGCTGCTAGGAGAAGTCCTGTGCAGAGCGCTTAAGGGTGTCCAGCCATTGGCGGCGCGCCTCCAGCGCCTCGCGGGCCGCGCTGATCCGTCGCTGGTCTCCGGCCCGTTCGGCCTGTGCCAAATCGTCCTCAAGCCCGGCAATGGCGGACTCGAGTTGGGATAGGGCACTGTTGGTGCGGGCTTTGGTTTCCGGGTTCGTCCGGCGCCAGTGGTCGTCCTCGGCAGACTTGACGGCATCCTCAACCTTGCGCAGGCCGGCGTCGATTCGCTGCATGTCGCCGCGGGGAACCTTCCCGGCTTCCTCCCAACGATCGCGGATCGACTGCAGGGACTTCTTAGCCGCGGCCAGATCGGTCACCGGCAGCAGGGCCTGCGCCTCGGCTAACAGCGCTTCCTTGACCGCCAGGTTTGCGGAGAACTCCTGATCGATCGCCTCATTGGCGGACTGACGCGCAGCGAAGAATTTGTCCTGGGCTGCACGGAACCTGGTCCACAGGGCGTCGTCATCCTTGCGGCTGGCGCGCTTGGAAGCCTTCCACTCGTCCATCAGCTTGCGGTACTCGGCGGCGGTGTGGCCCCAGTCAGTCGAGCTGGAAAGCTCTTCAGCACGCGCAATCAAGGCTTCCTTGGCAGCCTTGGCCGCGGCATTCTCGCTGTCGAGCTGGCTAAAGAAGGCGCGGCGGTGCCGGTCGAAGACCGTGCGGGCGGAGCGGAACCGCTTCCACAATGCGTCTTCAGTGCTGCGCCCCAGCCGGACGCCGTTCTTCTGGGCGGACTTCCAAGCGTCGAAGAGCTCGTTCATACGTGCGCTGCTGGTTTTCCACTGCACCGACGACGGTTCCTTGCCGGCAATCTCCTCGGCCTCGGCGACGATGGCCTCCCGGGCAGCCAGTTCAGCGGCCCGCTGGGCCTCCTGCCCGGCCTTCTCGGCCTTCTGCAGGTCGCTGATGGCAGTGCCCAGTGCCTCCAGCCGGGCCTCCAGTGCGGGGATGTCGCCCACCATGTGGCGCTCCGCTGTCTGCGCCTTGAGGTGATTCAGCGTCTTGTGCATATCGGTGGACGGAGCCTTGGCTTCCACGCGCTGTTCCAGCAGAGCGGCCTGGGCTGCAACGTCGTCGTACTTGCGAACAAAGTAGGCCAGTGCCTCGTCTTTGCTCGTGTCGGGATACTGCCCGACCGGGTGTTCCTGGCCGTCGATCAGCAGGAACACATGGCCGTCGTCGGTTACCCGGGCCCACTTGGACGCCTCGGACAACGGTGTGGAAGCGACCGCGGGAGCCGGGATGACTTGCTGTGCCGTAGTAGCGCCGGCGCTCTTTCCGGGCATGGCAGCCGGTGACGGCTTCGGTCCGGGCATGGGCTTCGGAGTCGGCTTGGCGGCCGGGCTCGGCGCTGCGGGGGAGGCTTCGGCAGCAGCCGGTGCCTGCTCTGCCGGAGCCTGCTCGGTCTGCTCAACCGGCGCTTGTTCAGCCGGCGCCTGCTCGGCCTCAGCGGGAGCTTGCTCGGTCTGCTCAACAGGTGCCTGGTCAGCCTCAGCCGGCGCCTCTTCAGCCAGTGCCTGCTCGGCCTCAGCCGGAGCTTGCTCGGTTAGTTCAACCGGTGCCTGCTCGGCCTCAACCGGAGTCTGCTCAGCCGGAGCCTGCTCAGCAGAATCCGCAGCGGCCACGGCCTGTTCGGTCTCGGTGGTCTGAGCTGTTTCGTCGGATTGTTGACTAGGTGTCACCGCTAGAACTCTTTCGCTTGTGTCCGGGGCCGCCATTGGCTGCGGCACCGTCGTGGTGATGGGCTCACTGGATGGTGAACGATTTTATTGTTACCGGTATTTTAGGCGGGCCGTCCTGGCTAGTGGCATCCTCAACGCCGCCGGCCGCAATCCGCTCGATCACGTCCAGCCCTTCGGTTACCTTACCCATAATCGTGTAGCCGCCGGTATCCTGCGGGATCGTCGAATCTTTCCACGCAATGAAGAATTGTGTCCCGTTGCTGTAGGTGCTCGCGCCGCGGGCGACGGCGATGGTGCCCGCTGGATAGACGCCGTCCTCCGGGGTGTTCTCCACGGGTCCCCACTGGTATTCGGGATCGCCGCTGCCGGCGCCGTCCACCGAACCGCATTGGAGCACGCCCATGCTGGTGGCCGTGGTGAGCCGGTGGCAGGTCTTGCCCTCAAAGAACCCGTCCTTGGCCAAGGTGCTGAAGACCGCCGTCGCCTGGGGAGCGGCCTTTCCATCCAATTCCACGCCGATGTCGCCTTCACTGGTAGCGATGGTGCCGGTGAACACCTTGCCCGCTGCGACCTCGGGCGAGGGAATGTGGGCGGCGTTGGCGGAGGACGACGGCGAGGGCGCGGCTGCGGGGGCCTCAAGGCCTTGACGGACCTGTTCCATTTGGGACGGAGTCGGGTTTGAGCCGAAGACGGTGAGCTGGACCGCCACGGCACCGGCAACCAGGGCTGCGATGGCCGTACCGGCCGCAATGTTGTCCCGTTTGCGCCGCGCCGATTGCTGCCGGCGCAGGTCGCGCTTGGCTTCCATCCGGGCAATACGCCGCCGGGCTTCGCGGTCCGGACTGTTCCGTGCCAATGCTCCTCCTGGTCTACGCTGACTGGGTTTGCCCCCGCCGGCGGGGCCGCGCCGACAGTGCGGTTTGGTTCCGCTGCCGCTGCAGGCCTTAAAATGGTCCAGCAGCCAGTTTAGCGATTCAGTCCTGCTGCGCGGTCGCCGGCTTCACAACGACCGGCCCTTCTTCACCCCTCATGTACTAGGAGATACGTCCGTATGGCACGCAAGGCCTCGCTGTCAGGCTTCCCGGAATGGCTTCCGCAGGAGAGGCTCGTGGAACTTCATGTGCTGGATTCCCTGCGCCGGACCTTTGAGCTGCACGGCTTCTCCTCCATCGAGACGCGCGCCGTCGAAACCGTGGCCCAGCTGCTGCGCAAGGGCGAGATCGACAAAGAGGTCTACGGCCTGCACCGGCTGCAGGCCGACGAAGCCGACGGCAAAGGCGACGACAAACTGGCCCTGCATTTCGATCTCACCGTGCCGTTCGCACGCTATGTGGTGGAGAACGCCGGCCATCTGGCCTTCCCGTTCCGCCGTTACCAGATCCAGAAGGTCTGGCGTGGGGAGCGCCCGCAGGAAGGCCGCGCCCGCGAGTTCACCCAGGCGGACATCGACGTGGTGGGCGACGGCGAGCTGCCGTTCCGCTACGACGTGGAACTGGCGCTGGTAATCGTCGAAGCGCTCAGCGCCCTGCCCATCCCGGACTTCAAACTGCGCGTCAACAACCGCAAGCTCGCCGAGGGTTTCTACCGCGGCATCGGCCTGACCGATACCGCGGGTGTGCTGCGGAGCATCGACAAGCTGGAGAAGATCGGCCCGGAAAAGGTCGCTGCGCTGCTGCAGGAAGAACTCGGGGCCACCGACGAACAGGCGCAGGCTGCGCTGAAGCTGGCCTCCATCCGCACCGAAGACACTTCCTTCGTGGAGCAAGTGCGGGCCCTTGGCGTTCAGCACGAACTGCTGGAGACCGGCCTGACCGAGCTTGAGGAAGTCATCGGCGAGGCGCACCGGCGGGCCCCCGGCAAGGTGATGGCCGACCTGAGCATCGCCCGCGGGCTGGATTACTACACCGGCACCGTCTACGAGACCGTGCTGGTGGGTCACGAACAGCTCGGTTCCATCTGCTCCGGCGGCCGCTATGACGCGCTGGCCACCAAGGGCAACCGCACCTTCCCCGGCGTCGGGCTTTCCATTGGCGTGACGCGGCTGGTGATGCGGATCCTGGGCCAGGAGTTCGCCACCGCGTCGCGGCATGTCCCGACGGCGGTGCTGGTCACCTTGGCGAACGAGGACAGCTGGTCGCAGGCCCAGGACGTGGCCGGTCAGCTGCGCGAACGGGGCATCAGCGTGGAAGTGGCCGCGAAGGCGGACAAATTCGGCAAGCAGATTAAGTACGCCGACCGCCGCGGCATCCCGTTCGTCTGGTTCACCTCGGTCGCCGAGGATGGCAGCCTCAGCCACGAAGTGAAGGACATCCGCTCCGGCGACCAGACCGCTGCCGATCCTGCCAGCTGGGCCCCGCCGGCCGAAGACTTGGTTCCGCAGGTCACCGCCGCGGCCCACTGACTCCGGACGCCTCCGGCATCGGTCACTTCCCGACTCGGCTGCGCCTGGCGGGGCCGCTCCGGCTGGAGCCGCCCCGCCAGGCGGGCAGCTACGGTGCGCTGCCCGCCCTAGGCGCCGGGCCGGCGGCGTGCCGGCGTTAAGGCGGCGCGGGCGATCACGCCGACGGCGAGGACTGCGACCATCAGCACCACCGAGGTTACCGGCAGCGTGAACGCCAGCAGCAGGCAGCCGACCAGCCCGGCCACGTTCAGCAGCTTCGGCGCATGCCACGGTCGCTCGTCCAGAGTCAGCGCCGCGGCATTGGCGATGCTGTAGTAGATCAGAACGCCAAAGCTGGAGAAGCCCACCACGGCCAGCACGTCCTGGGTGAGGAGCAGGAAAATCACGACGACGGCGACCACCACTTCCGCTGCCCACGGAACCTTGAAGCGGGTGCCCACCTTGCCGAAGACCCCGGGCAGGTCGCCCTCCCGGGCCATGGCAAAGGTGGTCCGGCCGACGCCGGCGATCAGCGCCAGCAGTGCGCCCAGGCTGGCGAGGGCCGCGGCCAGGGAAATGGCCGTGGTGCCCACGCCGCCGCCGACTTCCTCCATCACCGAGTGCAGCGGGGCTTCGGTCATCGACAGTAATTCCGGTCCGAGGTAGCGCAGCAGGCCCAGCCCGATCAGCACGTAGAGCACAAAGGTGATCAGCAGGGCGGAGAAGATGGCCAGCGGAATCAGCTTCTTGGGTTCGCGGATCTCTTCGCCCATGGTCGCAATCCTTGCGTAGCCGGCGAACGCGAAGAAGAACAGCCCCGCTGCCTGCAGAACCCCGTACGGGGAGAGCGCGCTATCCGTAGCCGGGGGACCGATGGGATCGGCGTCGAACGCCACCACAACCACGAAGACCAGAACGGCGGCCACGAAAGCCACGATCCAGCGGGTCACCCAGGCGGTCCTGGTGATGCCCAGCAGGTTGACCGAGGTCAGCACCACTACCGCGGCCACGGCGGCGGCGGTGGCGTAGTCGGGGAAAACGTAGATGCCGAAGGTGAGCGCCATGGCCGCGCAAGAGGCGATCTTGCCGGTGACGAAGCTCCAGCCGGCCAGGAAGCCGGGCCATTCGCCCAGCCGCTTGCGGCCGTAAACGTAGGCGCCGCCGCTGGTGGGATAGAGGGCGGCCAGTTGCGCCGTGGCGCTGGCATTGCAGTAAGCCACGAAGCCGGCGATAGCCAGCGCGAGCGGCAGCCACGGGCCGGCGGCAGCGGCCGCGGGGGTGAAGACGACGAAGACGCCCGCGCCGATCATGGAGCCAACGCCCACCGTGGTGGCGTCCACTCCGCCCAGCCGGCGTTCCAGCGATGATTCACTACTCACAGTTGCCACAGCTCCTTGCTGCGGGCCCGCGGGGCCTCCGGCCCGTCGGGCCGCTGGTGCGGTTTGGCCGGAGTCCGGGTCCGGGGCGCCGCGTGATCAACGGTAAACTCGTGTAGGTCTCCACTAACCATAGCCGTACGCCGCCGCCGCACCAGGTAAACAACAGCGGGCGGACAGCTGAGCAATTCGTTCTACCGGAAGGACTGTTGTGCTGCGCACACACGACCTCGGCACCCTCAGGGCCGAGCACATCGGACAAACCGTTACTCTCGCCGGCTGGGTGGCCCGCCGCCGCGACCACGGTGGTGTGGCCTTCCTGGATCTGCGCGATGCCTCCGGCGTGGCCCAGGTGGTGGTCCGCGAAGAGGATGTCTTCCATGCGCTGCGCAACGAATATGTGCTGCAGATCAAAGGCACCGTGGAGAAGCGCCCCGAGGGCAACGAGAACCCTGCCCTTGCCAGCGGCGAGGTAGAAGTCATCGCGGAGGACGTCGTCGTCCTCAATACCGCCGACCCGCTGCCGTTCCAGGTGGACGAGCACGTGGAGGTGGGCGAGGAAGCCCGCCTCAAGCACCGCTACCTGGACCTGCGCCGGCCCGGCCCGTCGAAGGCGCTGCGGCTGCGCTCGGAGGTCAACCGGGTGGCACGCGAACTGCTGCACGACGACGGATTCGTGGAGATTGAAACGCCGACGCTGACCCGGTCGACGCCGGAAGGCGCCCGCGACTTCCTGGTGCCGGCACGCCTGGCCCCCGGCTCCTGGTACGCGCTGCCGCAGTCCCCGCAGTTGTTCAAGCAACTGCTGCAGGTGGGCGGCTTCGAGAAGTACTACCAGATTGCCCGCTGCTACCGCGACGAGGACTTCCGCGCCGACCGCCAGCCGGAATTCACCCAGCTGGACATCGAGGCCAGCTTCGTGGACCAGGATGACATCATCGCGCTGGGCGAGCGGATCGTGCAGGCCCTGTGGCGGCTGATCGGCGTCGAAATCAGCACCCCGATCGCGCGGATGACCTACGCCGAGGCGATGGACAAGTACGGTTCGGACAAGCCCGACCTGCGGTTCGGCCTGGAACTGACCGAGCTGACCGAGTTCTTCAAGGACACCACCTTCCGCGTCTTCCAGGCCCCCTACGTGGGCGCCGTGGTGATGCCCGGCGGCGCCTCGCAGGCCCGCCGCACGCTGGACGCCTGGCAGGAATGGGCCAAGCAGCGCGGCGCCAAGGGCCTTGCCTACGTGCTGGTCCAGGAAGACGGCGAGCTCACCGGCCCGGTGGCCAAGAACCTCACCGACTTCGAACGCGAGAACCTCGCCGGAACCGTCGGCGCCAAGCCCGGTGACTGCATCTTCTTCGCCGCCGGCGACCGCTCCGCCTCCCGCGCACTGCTCGGCGCCGCCCGGGTGGAAATCGGCCACCGCACCGGCTTGATCAACGACGGCGACTGGGCCTTCGTCTGGATCGTGGACGCACCGATGTTCGAGCCGGCCGAAGCGGCCGTGGCGTCCGGCGACGTGGCCGTCGGCTCCGGCAAGTGGACCGCCGTGCACCACGCCTTCACTTCGCCCAAGCCGGAGTTCATGGACACCTTTGACACCGATCCGGAGTCGGCGCTGTCCTACGCCTACGACATTGTCTGCAACGGCAATGAGATCGGCGGCGGCTCCATCCGTATCCACAAGCGCGACATGCAGGAACGCGTGTTCAAGGTGATGGGACTGGACAAAGAGTCGGCCCAGACCAAGTTCGGCTTCCTGCTGGAAGGCTTCAAGTACGGCGCCCCGCCGCACGGCGGCATCGCGTTCGGCTGGGACCGCGTGGTGGCGCTGCTGGCCGGCGAGGACTCGATCCGCGAGGTCATCGCCTTCCCGAAGACCGGCGGCGGCTACGACCCGCTGACCGCCGCTCCGGCCGCGATCACGCCGCAGCAGCGCAAGGAAGCCGGCGTGGACGCCAAGCCACAGCCCAAGGAAGCTGCCAAGGACGCGGCCAAGGATCCGGCCAAGGACGCCACCAAGGAATCCGAGGCCAAGTAGCCCGGCACCTCGCCGGCATCGCATCCGGAGATGGACGACGGCGGGCGCGCACCTCTTGTGGTGCGCGCCCGCCGTGTTGTCTGCTGGGGGCATGACCACGGACACCGGTGCGAACGTTTCAATTGTGCCTGCGCGTGAGGCCTCCTGGGCCGAACTGCAGACAGTGCTGGGTGTCCGCGGTGAGGCGGCCCGCTGTCAGTGCCAGTGGTTCCAGACTCCTGCCGCGCAATGGCGCGAGGAACACGTCGAGGAACGGGCCTTCCGGCTCCGGGCGGCGACCGCCTGTGGCGATCCGGCAGCCGATTCCACCAGCGGCTTGGTCGCCTACCTGGACGGCGAACCGGCCAATTGGTGCGCGGTGGAACCGAGGCCGGCCTACCGGCGCTTGCGGAACAGCCGCGTGGTGTGGGCCGGCCGGGAGGAGGATCCGGACGACGCCAGCATCTGGGCCGCGGTCTGCTTTGTCACCCGGGCAGGCTTCCGGCGCCGTGGCATCAGCCGGGCGCTGGCCGCAGCCGTGCCGGGCTGGGCGCAGGACAACGGTGCCCGCGCCGTCGAGGGGTATCCGCTGATCCTGAAGCCCGGGCAGGAGATGACCTGGGGCGAACTGTACGTGGGCAGCCACAGCATCTTCGCCGCGGCCGGGTTCCGTGAAGTCAGCCGCCCGACCGTGCGCCGGGCCGTGATGCGGATCGACTTCTGAGCCGAGGCAGTGCTGCGCCGCGGAACGGATAGCCTTGACGGTGTGAGTGACTTGTTCAGTGCAGCGGCAGGCGACGACGAAGACTACGACGGCGAGGGCGACGGCCAAGGCCACGGAGCAGCGTCCGGCGACGACGGATCCACGCGTCCGCGCAGCCCGTTGGCGGTCCGGATGCGGCCCCGCACGCTCGATGACGTGGTGGGGCAGCAGCACCTGCTCCAGCCCGGTTCGCCGCTGCGATTGCTGGCGGCCGGCGGCGCGGCCACCGGGCCGGCGGGACCGTCGTCGGTGATGCTCTGGGGGCCGCCCGGCACCGGCAAGACCACGCTGGCGCATGTGATTGCCCGCGGCCCGGGCCGCAAGTTCGTGGAGCTCTCCGCGATCACCGCCGGCGTCAAGGACGTGCGCCGCCTGATGGACGAGGCGCTGACCGCCCGCGACCTGCACCGCACCACCACGGTGCTGTTCCTGGACGAAATCCACCGTTTCAATAAGGCGCAGCAGGATGCGCTGCTGCCGGGCGTCGAAAACCGCTGGGTGGTGCTGGTCGCCGCCACCACGGAAAACCCGTCGTTCTCGGTTGTCTCGCCGCTGCTGTCCCGTTCGCTGCTGCTGACCCTGAAACCGCTGACCGCCGACGACATCGAGCAACTGCTGGTGCGCGCGGTCCAGGACGAGCGCGGGCTGGCCGGCCGCGTGCAGCTGAGCGACGAGGCGCTGGAACACCTGGTCCGGCTAGCCGCCGGCGACGCCCGCCGCGGCCTGACCGCGCTGGAGGCCGCCGCCGGGGTGGCCTGGGGCGAGTCCGGCGGGGAAGGCGAAGACGGCGCCCCGGTCCGGGTGGAACTCAGCCACGCCGAACGTGCCATGGACCGTGCCGCACTGCGCTATGACCGTGCCGGTGACCAGCACTACGACATCACCAGTGCCTTCATCAAGTCCATGCGCGGCTCCGACGTGGACGCCGCGCTGCACTACATGGCGCGGATGCTGGAGGCGGGGGAGGACCCGCGCTTCGTGGCGCGCCGGATCATGGTCCACGCCTCCGAAGACGTGGGCATGGCCGACCCCACGGCGTTGCAGACCGCCGTCGCCGCCGCCCAGGCCGTGCAATTGATCGGCATGCCGGAAGCCCGGCTGGTGCTGGCCCAGGCCGTGGTTCACATCGCCACCGCACCGAAGTCGCCGGCCTGCCACGACGCGATCAACGCCGCCGTAGCGGACGTCCGGGCCGGGCGCGGCCAAGGGGTCCCCGTCCACCTGCGCGACTCCCACTACGCGGGGGCCAAGGGGATGGGCCACGGCAAGGGCTACGTGTATTCGCACAACGCCCCGCACGGGATCGCCACCCAGCAGTACGCGCCGGACGACCTGGTGGGCCGGAACTACTACGAGCCCACCACGAACGGCGCCGAGCGGGAAATTTCGGCGCGGGTGGACCGGCTGCGCAAGATCATCCGCGGATCATAACGACGGCGGCGGGGGGGTGCGACTTCCGACGACGGCGCCGTTTTTCCGCAGGCATGCCGTTTCAGCCGCGGCGCGGTTTGGCGAACTCTTCGGTATCCAAGCTGATGGTGAACGGACCGGAGTTAACCAGTTCCACCTCCATCATGGCGCCGAAGACCCCGGTCTCCACCCGGGCGCCCAAGCCGCGCAGGGCCGCGACGAAGTGTTCCAGCAGCGGTTCACTGACCTCGCCGGGTGCGGCCGCAGACCAGGACGGCCGCCGGCCGCGCCGGGTGTCGGCGTACAGCGTGAACTGGCTGACCACCAGCAGCGGAGCGCCGGCATCGGCGCAGGAGAGCTCGCCGTCCAGGATGCGCAGCCGCCAGATCTTCTCCGCCAGCAGCTCGGCGTCTTCCGCGGTGTCGGAATGGGTGGCGCCCACCAGGACCAGCAGGCCGGGGCCGGACAGGGCACCCACCACGGTGCCGTCGACGCTGACACTGGCGCGGCTGGCGCGCTGGAGAATGGCTCGCATCCAGCCAGCCTAGACGTGGCAGGCCGGCCCACCAGCTGATGCTAGAATGGTTGGCTGACTGGCAAGCCGTTCTTGCGCCGTCGATCCCTCAAGCAGTTCAGCGAAGGGGAGAGGCGTGTGCCCGGGACGGACTGTAGCTGAAGGTAGCGGTTGACCAACGCTCTCCGGGACTTGGAGGCCAGCAAACCATTGCACCGCACATAACTGGAAGGACATCGTGGCTAACAACACACGAGCCCGCCGCAAGGTCCGCATTTCGCGTGCCCTTGGCATTGCCCTGACGCCCAAGGCTGAGAAGTACATGGAGCGTCGTCCGTACGGCCCCGGCCAGCACGGACGCGCCCGCCGCAAGCAGGACAGTGACTACGCCGTTCGTCTGCGCGAGAAGCAGCGTCTGCGTGCCCAGTACGGCATCCGCGAAGCACAGATGACCCGTGTCTTCGAGGAAGCCCGCAACACCGCCGGTCTGACCGGTGAAAACCTGATCGAGCTGCTGGAAATGCGTCTCGACGCCCTGGTGCTGCGTGCCGGCTTCGCCCGCACCATCGCCCAGGCCCGCCAGCTCGTGGTGCACCGCCACATCATGGTCAACGGCAAGCGCGTGGACCGCCCGTCCTTCCGCGTTTCCGAGGGCCAGCTGATCCACGTGCACGAGCGCTCCGAAAAGATGCCCCCGTTCCAGGTGGCAGCTGCCGGCGCTCACCGCGACGTGCTCCCCAACGTTCCGCCGTACCTCGATGTCGCTCTGGAAAAGCTGCAGGCCCGCCTGGTCCGCCGCCCCAAGCGCTCCGAGGTTCCGGTGACCTGCGAAGAGCAGCTGGTGGTCGAATACTACGCTCGCTAAATAAGTAGTTCCGGGGCCTGAACACTCCGGAACCACCCTGCGAGATGCCGGCTCCGTGCACGGGGCGGCGCAGAACAGCCCGCGGCATCGGCCGCGGGCTGTTCAGTAGGTAAGGTGTTGAGAGCGGCGGGACGACGCCTGCACAAGGTGCGCCCCGCCGTCGTTAGCCGGACCCCTGCAGCAGAAGCCAAGCTGCGCGCGGACCGGAGTACGCAGTCAACCAACAAGAGGAGCGTTTGACCCTATGTCAGGTGGAGATATCGCCGGTCTGATCGCCGCGGGCGTGTTCGCGGTGCTGGTGGCCCTGCTGGCCATCCCGGTGTGGAAGCTCGGCAAAGTGTTCGATGAACTGCGCCAGGCCATCCGCGAGCTCAGCGACGGCACCACCCCGTTGATTGGCGAAGTGACCACCACCGTCAGCACCACCAACGAACAGTTGAAGAAGGTCGACGGCATCTCCAACAACGTGTCGGACGCGTCGGCCAACGTGTCCGCCCTGACCTCGCTGCTCTCCGCCACCCTTGGCTCGCCGCTGATCAAGGTGGCAGCCTTCTCCTACGGCGTGCGCAGCGCCTTCAACACCGCCGGCAAGGGCGCGCCCGAGGGCAAGCGCCGCCGCGGCCGCTAACCCGCGAGAGGAACCGACATGAAGCGAATGATCTGGATGGCCGCAGGAGTGGCAATCGGTGTGCTCGCGGTCCGCAAGCTCTCCCAGACGCGCGAAGCGCTGGGACCGGTTGGACTGAACCGCGCCCTGGGCCAGGTGGCCGATTCGGTGGCCAACTTTGCCGACGCGGTCCGGGACGGCATGGCCGAACGCGAAACCGATCTGCGTCTGGCCCTGGGCATCGATTCCGCCGACGACGTCCGCACGCGCTAAATTTTTACGGCAGCTCAAGCCACGCCCCGGCCCGCACCGGCCCTTTGTACCCTGGAAGGTAAGACACAGGCACCATGAAATCCCACGAGATTGTCCGCCGCTGGCTCGACTTCTTCGAGAAAAAGGGCCACGCCGTGGTCCCTTCGGCGTCCTTGGTGTCGCCGGATCCGTCGCTGCTGTTCACCGTGGCGGGCATGGTGCCGTTCATCCCTTATCTGACCGCCCGCGAGACGCCGCCGTACCCGCGCGCCACCAGCGTGCAGAAGTGCATCCGTACCGCTGACATCGAAGAGGTCGGCAAGACGGTCCGGCACGGCACGTTCTTCCAGATGTGCGGCAACTTCTCCTTCGGCGACTACTTCAAGGAGCAGGCCATCGCCATGGCCTGGGAACTGCTGACCAGCCCGGTGGAGCAGGGCGGCTACGGCCTGCCGCCGGAGAAGCTCTGGATCACCGTCTACGAAGAGGACGAGGAAGCCCTCGCCATCTGGCGCGACCAGGTGGGTGTCCCGGCCGACCGGATCCAGAAGTCCGGCAAGAAGGACAACTACTGGTCCACCGGCCAGCCCGGCCCCGCCGGCCCGTGCTCCGAAATCTTCTACGACCGCGGCCCGGAGTACGGGATCGAAGGCGGCCCGATCGCCGACGAGACCCGCTACATCGAAATCTGGAACCTGGTCTTCATGCAGTACCAGCGCGGCGCCGGCATTGGCAAGGAAGACTTCGAAATCCTGGGCGAACTGCCGCAGAAGAACATCGACACCGGCCTGGGCATGGAACGCCTCGCAATGATCCTGCAGGGCGTGGAGAACATGTACGAGACGGACCAGGTCCGCCCCGTGCTGGACAAGGCCGCGGAGATTTCCGGCAAGGAATACACCAGTGCCGAGTCCGACGACGATCCGCACCACACGGACGATGTGCGGCTGCGCGTGGTCGCCGACCATATCCGCTCCGCGCTGATGCTGATCTCCGATGGCGTGACTCCCTCCAACGAGGGCCGCGGCTATGTGCTGCGCCGCTTGATCCGCCGTGCCGTGCGCGCCATGCGCCTGCTCGGCGTGGAAAAGGCCTGCCTGCCTGACCTGCTGCCGGTCTCGCGTGACGCCATGAAGGGCACCTACCCGGCGGTGGCGGACGACTTTGAGCGGATCAGCCGTATTGCCTATGCCGAAGAGAAGGCCTTCCTGCGCACGATTGCCTCCGGCACCGCCCGGCTGGAAGAGGCCGTGAAGGAATCGAAGGCCGCGTCGAAGCCGATTTCCGGCGAGGACGCCTTCGCCCTGCACGACACCTACGGCTTCCCGATTGACCTCACCTTGGAAATGGCCGAAGAAGCGGGCCTGCAGGTGGACGAAGCCGGCTTCCGCACGCTGATGGCCGAGCAGCGCCAGCGTGCCCAGGCCGATGCCCGCGGCAAGAAGATGGGCCACGCCGACGTGACCGTCTTCCGCGAGATGCTGGCCGAGGGCGAGACCGTTTTCACCGGCTATGACGAACTGAACACCGAATCCACCGTGCGCGGCATCGTCCGCGGCGGAGAAGTGCGCGGTTTCGCCGGCCAGGGCGAGGAAATCGAGCTGGTGCTCGACGCGACCCCCTTCTACGCCGAGGCCGGCGGCCAGGCCGCCGACGTCGGACTGATCACTGGTGACGGGTTCGTCGTCGAGGTGCTGGACGTGCAGAAGCCGGTCAAGGGCCTGAGCGTGCACAAGGCCGTGGTCCGCGAAGGCGAACTGCCCGCCGGCGCCACGGTGCAGGCCGCAGTGGACGCGCAGCGCCGCCATGCCGGCGAGCAGGCGCACTCCGGGACGCACATCATCCATGCGGCCCTGCACCAGATCCTGGGCCCGGAGGCGCTGCAGCGCGGCTCCTTCAACAAGGCCGGCTACCTCCGCTTCGACTTCTCCTGGGGCGAGGGCCTCTCCGACGCCGCCAAGTCGGAGGTCGAAGAGGTTTCGAACCTGGCCATCCGCAACAACTTCGAGGTGCAGACCCGCGTCATGCCGCTGGCCCAGGCCCGCGAGCTGGGCGCGATGGCGCTCTTCGGCGAAGCCTACGGGGACACCGTGCGCGTGGTGGAGATCGACGGCGCCTGGTCCCGCGAACTCTGCGGCGGCACCCACGTGGAGGCCACCTCGCAGATCGGTTCGCTGACGCTGCTGGGGGAGGCCTCGGTGGGCTCCGGCAACCGGCGGGTGGAGGCGTTTGTGGGCATGGAAGCCTTCCGCCACATGGCCGCCGAGCGCGCGCTGGTGACCGAGCTGTCCGAAATGCTCAAGGTCCCCGGCGCCCAGCTTCCCGAGCGGATTGCCGCCACCCTGGCCAAGCTCAAGTCGGTGGAGAAGGAACTGGACAAGCTGCGCAAGGAACAGCTGGCAGCCTCCGCTGCCTCGCTGGTCTCCCAGGCCCAGGACGTGGCAGGCATCCGTCTGCTGGCGCACAACGTCGGCGACCTTAACGGTGCCGATGACCTGCGCAACCTGGCCCTGGACCTGCGGACCCGGTTGGGCTCCGAGCCGGTCACCGTGGCGATGACAGGTGTGGCCAACGGCCGGCCGCTGATCTTGGTCGCGACCAATGAGGCAGCCCGCGCCGCCGGTGTGAAGGCCGGTGCGCTGGTCAAGACCGCTGCCGGCGTGCTGGGTGGCGGCGGCGGCGGCAAGGACGACGTTGCCCAGGGCGGCGGGACCGACGCGGCCAAGATCGACGAGGCACTGGCCGCGGTGACTGCCGCGGTCGCGAACCGCTAGGGGCCCGCAGCGTGTCTCCTACCGGTTATCCGCGCGGCACCAAACTCGGTGTCGACGTCGGTACGGTGCGCGTGGGCGTGGCCAGTTGCGATCCGGACGGGATCCTGGCCACGCCGGTACGCACCCTCAAGCGCGACGCCAAGAAGGACAGCGACATCAGGGTGCTGGTGCGCGAGGCCGCCGAACGCGGCACCGTCCAGGTGTTCGTCGGGCTTCCGCGCACGCTGTCCGGCGGCGACTCGGCGTCCACCGAGATGGCCCGCAGCTATGCCCGGAAGCTGGCCGCAGCGCTGGCAGCCGCCGGGTCCGAGGCCAGCGTCAGCCTGATTGATGAACGCCTGACCACTGTCTCGGCGCACCGTGGACTGCGAGATGCTGGCATGGATACGCGTCAACATCGTAGAGTAGTTGATCAGGTAGCTGCAGTAGGTATCCTGCAGCAGGCCATTGACATGCAACGGGCCCAAGGACAGGACGTGGGGACACCTGTCGCACCACCCGCCGGCAGACCAGCGCCGGATGCCAGCCATGAGGAGCCGACGATTACGCACGGACATGATCGAAGCGGGGACCCGGGAACGTGACCAAGCACCCCGACGACTGGACCAATCTGCCTTCCCGGCGTTCCGCGCACGGACGCCAGTCAGCCGATCCGCGCTTTGACGACACCGTTCCGCCCTACTGGGACGACGACGCGGTACCCGAATGGGAAGAGCCACCACCCGCCGACGAGGCCTGGTCCGACCCGGCCAGCCAACCGGCGGCGCCCGAGCCCGCCGACGCACCAGCAGCGGAGGACCCGGCTGCCGGCTGGACCGACCCGGAGCCGGCCACCGAAATCCACCATCACGTGCAAGCCCTCGGTGGGCACCGCCGTCGTCCTCAGCCGGAGGCCCAACCCGAGGCGGACTACGCCGCGGTTTCCTCGGCAGACGAGCCAGAATATGCTCCGGTCTCCGCGGAACGCGGCTGGGAAACCGCCGACGCCGAGCAGGGCTACGCGGACGGCCAGAGCTACGCGGACGGTCAGGGCTACGCGGACGACGGCCAGATCTACCACGACGGTCGGCTGGACTTTTTCGAGGAAGCACCTCCCGCAGGCCCGAAGCGCCCGGTCCGCACCAAGAAGCGCGCCCGGCGCCGGCGCAACACCATCATGCTGGTGGTCTTCGCGGTCTTCGCCGCGGGCCTGGTCGGCGTGGTGCTGTTCCTGCAGAACCTTTTGGGCATGGGCGGCGGTCCCGAGGACTATGCCGGCCCCGGCGAGGGACAGGTGACCTTCACGGTCGAACAGGGCGCCGGTCCGCTGATGATCGCCGGCGCGCTGGTGGAGCAAGACATCATCTCCAACAGCGAGATTTTCATGGGCGAGTTGGCCAAGCAGGCCGACGGCCGCGAGGTGCAGCCTGGCCAGTACCAGATGAAGCATAAGATGCCGGCCGCGGCTGCCGCCGCCGTCCTGTTGGAGGACGTGGGGGAGAAGGTCTCCTACACCGCCATCAACCGCACGTTGCGCCAGGAAGAGGTCTTCGAGGTCCTCAGCAAAGGCACGCAAATTCCTGCTTCCGAGTTCGCCGAACTGGCCAAGAACCCGCAGCAGTTCGGGTTGCCGAAAGAAGCACGCAACCTGGACGGCTACCTCTTCCCGGGTGAGTACCGCTGGCCGCTGGGAACCAGTGCCAAGGACATCCTCACGGAACTGGTAGGCCGCACCGTAGACCGGCTGACCAAAGACGGGATTTCCGATCCGCAGGAGCAGTTCCGGGTGCTCACCATTGCCAGCATCATCGAGGCCGAGGCGGGCGAGGCCGACTATCGCACCGTTGCCGGCGCAATCCAGAACCGGCTGAAGCCGGACAACACCGAAACGAACGGCCTGATCCAGTCCGACGCCACGGTGACCTACGGCCTGGGCCGGAAGGGTTACGACATCACGCCTGAGGAAAAGGCGGACAAGTCGAACCCCTACAACACCTACGCGCACACCGGACTGCCCGCGGGACCAATCAACTCACCCGGCGGACCGGCCATCGACGCAGCCGCCAACCCGGCCGACGTGCCTTACTACTACTGGGTGACGGTCAATCTGGACACCGGCGAGACGAAGTTCGCCAAGACGCTGGAACAGCACAACGCCTTCACCAAGGAATACCAGCACTGGTGCAGCACGCAGAAAGAAGGCCGGTGCAGTTGATCGCCGGTCCTGCCGAGGGTCTGGCAGCCGGCGACGGAGTGGCAACCGGTGACGGCGTGTCAACCGGCGACGGCGTGGCAGCCGACGGCGTACCTGCCGGCGCGTTGCCGGCTGCGCACCAGTACCAGGCCGCCGTGCTCGGGCATCCGATCGGCCACTCGCGGTCGCCCGCGCTGCACCGGGCCGCCTATGAGCTGATTGGCTTCGACTGCAGCTACCGGGCCATCGACGTCACCGCGGACGACGTTCCGCAGTTCGTCCGGACCCTGCGCGCCGAGCCGGGGTGGGCGGGGCTGTCGGTGACCATGCCGCTGAAGGCGGCGATGGTCGGCCAGGTGGACAGCACCAGCCCGCTGGTGGATTTGCTGGGCGTGCTCAACACCGTGGTTCCCGAGTACGACGGCGAGGGGCGGGTGACGCTGTCCGGTCACAATACCGACGTGGCGGGCATCGTCGGCGCGCTGCGCCACGGTGGTGCCCGTGTGGGCCGGCCGGCAGTCATTCTGGGTGGCGGCGGCACCGCTGCCGCTGCTGCGGCCGCGCTGGCCGAGCTGAAACCCTCCGGCGTGACCCTGTGCCTGCGGGACCCGGCCAAGGCGGCCAATGTGCAGGCGATTGCCGAGCACCTGGGACTCCCGCTCCAGATAGCCGGCTGGGACCACGCAGCCGCCGCGGTGCAGCAGGCCGGCATCGTGGTCTGCACGCTCCCACCGCACTCTGCGGACCCCTTGGCTGCACGGTTGGCGGGCCAGGCAGCGGACCGCAGCGGTAACGTGCTGCTTGATGTTGCCTATGATCCGTGGCCCAGCGAGCTGGCGGCCGCCTGGCGGGCCCAGGGCGGCTCGGTGGTGCACGGCTTGGAAATGCTCATTTACCAGGCGGTCGAGCAGGTGCGCTTGTTCGCCGGTGACCGCTTCACCAACACCGCCGATGTCATAAATGTGATGTGTGACGCGGTGGGTGCACCGCGGCGCTGAACAGCCCGCTGAGGCATGGCAGTATTGAATCCATGTTGCGTTGGTTAACCGCCGGTGAATCCCATGGTCCGGCCCTGGTAGGAATTATCGAAGGCGTCCCCGCCGGCGTCGAACTGACCGCAGCGGAGGTCCAGGATGCGCTGGCGCGGCGGCGCTTGGGCTATGGCCGCGGCGCCCGGATGAAATTCGAACAGGACAAGGTCACCCTGGTGGGCGGCGTCCGCCACGGCCTGACGCAGGGCGGCCCGGTAGCCATCGAAGTAGCCAACACCGAATGGCCCAAGTGGGAAACCGTCATGTCAGCCGACCCGGTCGATCCTGCACTGTTGGAGGATCTGGCCCGCAACGCCCCGCTCACCCGGCCGCGGCCCGGCCACGCAGACTTCACCGGCATGCAGAAGTACGGCTTCCATGAAGCCCGTCCGGTGCTGGAGCGCGCCAGTGCCCGCGAGACAGCTGCACGGGTAGCCCTGGGAACGGTAGCCGCGAAGTTCCTCTCCGCCTTGGGGATTCGGTTGGTCAGCCACACCACCGCGGTCGGCGGGGTTTCGGTTCCCGAAGGCAGCCCGCTTCCCCTGCCGGACGACGTCCTGGCCCTGGACGAAGATCCGTTGCGCTGCTTTGACGCCGGGACCTCCCGGGCCATGGTGCAGGAAGTGGATCAGGCGCACAAGGAAGGTGAAACCCTGGGCGGCGTGGTTGAGGTGCTGGCCTACGGGCTGCCGCCGGGACTGGGCAGCTACGTGCATTGGGACCGCCGGCTGGACGCGCGCCTGGCCGCCGCGCTGATGGGCATTCAGGCGATCAAGGGCGTGGAGGTCGGGGACGGTTTCCTCACCGCGGCCCGCCGCGGCTCCGCTGCCCATGACGAAATCGTCCGCGACGAGAACGGCACCATTGTGCGTGCCAGCAACCGTGCCGGCGGCATCGAAGGCGGCATGAGCATCGGCGAGACGCTGCGCGTCCGCGCGGCCATGAAGCCGATTGCCACGGTGCCCCGTGCGCTGGCCACCATCGACGTCAGCACCGGCGAGCCGGCCAAAGCCCACCACCAGCGTTCGGATGTTTGCGCCGTGCCGGCCTCCGGCGTCGTCGCCGAGGCCATGGTGGCGCTGGTGCTGGCCCAGGCCGTCACCGAGAAGTTCGGCGGCGACTCCGTGGCCGAGACGGCACGCAACCTGCGGTCCTATCTGGCGGCCATTCCGGAGTCGCTGGATTCGATCGGCCACTAGTGGCAGCCGGGGAACCGTTGCGGCTGCGGCGCCACTTGGTGCTGATTGGTCCCATGGCGTCGGGCAAGTCGACGCTGGGCAGCCAGTTTGCCAGCCGGCACGGCCTGGCTTTCGCGGACAGCGACAAGCGGCTGGTCGAACGGCACGGTCCGATTCCCGCGATCTTCACCTCCATGGGCGAGCATGCCTTCCGCGAACTCGAAGCCCGCGAGGTAGCGGCGCTGCTGGGAGAAGGCAAACCGCCCGCCGTGGTCTCGCTGGGCGGCGGCGCCATCCTGGATACCGGCACGCAGCAGTTGCTGGCCAACTGCACCGTGGTCTTCCTGGACATCGATGTGGACACGGTGCGTCCGCGCATCATCAAGGACACCGGCAGGCCGCTGCTCGCCGGCGATCCCGTGGGCCGGTGGACCGAAACCCTCCGGCAGCGTCGGCCGGTATACGAGCGCCTGGCCGACGTGGTGCTGGACACCCGCGGCAAAAGCCAGCAGCAGTTGCTGGCCGAACTGAGACAACTGCTTGAGGAAAGGCACGAACCGTGAGCAACACCGAGGCAACCGTCATCCCCGTCACCGGGAACACACCCCAGGAGGCGTACGACGTCGTCGTCGGCCATGCGCTGCTGGGCCGGCTGCCGCAGGTGCTGGGGGAGCGGGTCCGCAAGGTGCTGGTGATCCATCCGCGGGCGCTGCGTGCCACCGGCGACGCCGTGCGCGAGGACCTGGCCTCGAACGGGATGGAAGCGCTGACCGCCGAGATCCCGGACGCCGAGGAGGGCAAACACATCCAGGTGGCTTCGTTCTGCTGGGAAGTGCTGGGCAAGAACGACTTCACCCGCTCGGACGCCATTGTGGCGGTGGGCGGCGGGGCGGTCACCGACGTGGCCGGCTTCGTGGCCGCAACCTGGCTGCGCGGCGTCAAGGTGGTGCACATCCCCACCAGCCTGCTGGGCATGGTGGATGCCGCAGTGGGCGGCAAGACCGGGATCAACACCGCCGAGGGCAAGAACCTGGTGGGCGCGTTCCATCCGCCGGCCGCCGTCCTGGCCGACCTGGACGCGCTGCAGACGCTGCCGCCCAACGAACTGATCACCGGCATGGCCGAAGCGGTCAAGTGCGGCTTCATCGCCGATCCCGCCATTCTGGACCTGATCGAGGCCGACCCGAAGGCTGCCAGCACCGCCGGTACCGCCCAGTTGCGGGAGATTATCGAGCGTGCCATCCGGGTCAAGGCCGAAGTGGTTTCCGCCGACCTGCGCGAATCGGGCCGCCGCGAATTCCTCAATTACGGGCACACGCTCGGCCACGCGATCGAGCTGGCCGAGCGCTACCAGATGCGCCACGGGGCGGCCGTTTCGATCGGACTGGCCTTTGCCGCCGAGCTGTCCCGGATGGTGGGCCGGCTGGACGACGCCACCGCCGACCGGCACCAGGCAATCCTGACGTCCCTCGGGCTTCCGGTCAGCTACCGCCGCGACCGCTGGGCCGCGCTGCTGGACGGAATGAAGCGGGACAAGAAGGCCCGCGGCGACCTGCTGCGCTTCGTGGTGCTGGACGGACTGGCCAAGCCCGGCATCCTGGACGTCCCGGACACCTCACTGTTGTTCGCCGCCTACCAGGAAATCGCCGAGTAGCCCCGGCGCCGAGTAGCACAGCTGCCGAGTAGCACTGGCCGCCTTCGTAGGGAGTAGCGCTTCGGCTCCCAGGACACGAGGGCGGGGTTTAGCTGCGAGTGCTGGGGTTATGGCCCCTGCCCTCGCAGGCATACCCTGCCCTCGCAGGCAAACCCTGCCCTGAAGGATAGGCTTTGCCGCCGCGCCCCGCCGCCGCACCACCCCGCACCCGATCATCTCCGGGTGCACCCAATGTCCTGCACCCAGCGGCCTCGGCCGGGGAGACCACCCGGTAACGCACCGGCATCAGGTGGCCGACCACTCGGGCCACGCACCCGCATCGGTGGGTCCGGCCACCTGAAACATGCGCTGCTTCGGGCGGGCAACGCACCAGCAGGTAGAATGTCTGCTGGACTTCGCTCCGGGCCGGGCGGACCTTCCGCCGGCGGCCCGCCATCATCAACGAAAGTGAAACTGTGGCCACAACCAACGACATCAAGAACGGCACCGTGCTGAAAATGGACGGCCAGCTTTGGAACGTCATTGAGTTCCAGCACGTGAAGCCGGGCAAGGGCGGCGCGTTCGTGCGCACCAAGATCAAGAATGTCGTCAGCGGCAAGATCCAGGACAAGACGTTCAACGCCGGCCTGAAGATTGAAACCGCCACGGTGGACCGCCGCGATTACACCTACCTGTACAAGGACGGCGACGACTTCGTCTTCATGGACGTGCAGGACTACGACCAGGTCACCGTTCCCGGTCCGGTCGTCGGCGAGGACGAGAACTTCCTGCTGGAAAACATCAAGGTCAACATCGCCATGCACGACGGCATCCCGCTCTACATCGAGCTGCCGGCCTCCGTGGTCATGGAGATCACCTACACCGAGCCCGGGCTGCAGGGCGACCGCTCCACCGGCGGCACCAAGCCCGCCACCGTGGAGACCGGCTACCAGATCCAGGTCCCGCTGTTCCTGGAGACCGGCACCAAGGTCAAGGTCGACACCCGCACCGGCGACTACCTGGGACGAGTCAACGACTAGTGAGTGCCCCTACTTCAGCCCGCGGCAAGGCCCGCCGCAGGGCCGTCGATGTCCTTTTTGAAGCCGAACAGCGCGGCGTGAGCGCAGCCGAGGCGCTGGCCGGCCGGGGCAAGACGGACCAGGTGATCAATCCCTACACCGCGCAGATCGTGGAGGGCGTTGCCGCCCTGCAGCCCACCATCGACGAGTTCCTGGCCACCTACGCCCAGGGCTGGACGTTGGACCGGATGCCCGCGGTGGACCGCATCATCCTGCGCGTCGGCTCGTGGGAACTGCTCTACAACGACGACGTGCCCGACGGCGTTGCGGTGAGCGAAGCGGTGGAACTGGCCAAGACGCTGTCAACCGACGAGTCGCCGTCCTTCGTCAACGGCCTGTTGGGCCGGCTGCAGCAGCTCAAGCCCACCCTGCTGGCCTGAGCCGCCGGTTCAGCCACCGTCCCGCGTACGACGGCGGGTGCCCACTTTGCGGGGCACCCGCCGTTGTCGTCTGCCGGTCCAGCCGGTTCGTTTTCCCCGCAGCCGCCACAGCCGGCCCGCCGTCCGGTGAGCTTGCCCACATCGGCCACGGATCGCCGTCGTGCAGCCGTCATGAAGCAGGCCGGCGGGGCCGGCCGTGGTAATTTTGAGGGCGCAAGCAACCTTTAAATTCCGTCCAGTGAGGCGGGGAAGGAGGCGGCAAAAGATGAACACGGGCTCACCGGCGCAACAGCCGGCATCGTCGCGAGTTGTACTTGCCGAAGCGGACATCAACCGCGCATTGACCCGCATCGCCCACGAGATCCTCGAGGCGAACAAAGGGTCCCAAGATCTGGTCCTGTTGGGCATCCCGCGCCGCGGTTATCCACTGGCCCGCCGGCTGGCCGCCAAAATCGCGGCCGCCGATCCTTCCGTCGCTGCCGAAGACATCATCGGCCAGTTGGACGTGACCATGTTCCGCGACGACCTCCGCCGCCACCCCACGCGCACCCCGCTGCCGACCCAGCTGCCGGCAGCCGGCATCGACGACAAGGTCGTGGTGCTGGTGGACGACGTGCTCTACTCCGGCCGCACCATCCGCGCGGCCCTGGACGCCCTGGTGGACCTGGGCCGGCCGCGGATCGTCCGGCTGGCCGTCCTGGTGGACCGAGGGCACCGCGAGCTCCCGATCCGGGCCGACCACGTCGGCAAGAACCTGCCCACCTCCTCGGTGGAGAAGGTCCGGGTCCGGCTGGCCGAAATTGATACGAACAACGGCAGCCCGGCCGCTGACGAGGTAGTGATCGAGGACTTCAGCGCATGAAACACCTGCTGTCCACCGCCGACCTGGCCAAGCCGGACGCGGTGCAGATCCTGGATACTGCCGAGGAAATGTCCGCCGTATCGCTGCGCGAGGTCAAGAAACTGCCCGTGCTGCGCGGCCGCACCGTGGTCAACCTCTTCTTCGAGGACTCCACCCGCACCCGCATCTCCTTTGAGGCCGCCGCCAAGCGGCTCTCGGCCGACGTGATCAATTTCGCCGCCAAGGGATCCTCGGTGTCCAAGGGCGAATCGCTCAAGGACACCGCGCAAACCCTGGAAGCGATGGGCGCCGACGCCGTCGTGATCCGGCACTGGGCCTCCGGCGCGCCGGCGCGGCTGGCCGCTTCAGGCTGGATTGACGCCACCGTGGTCAACGCCGGCGACGGCACCCACGAGCACCCCACCCAGGCGCTGCTGGACGCGTTCACGCTGCGGCGCACCTGGGCCAAGCTCAACGGCACCGGCTCAACCGGCACGGACCTGGCCGGCATGAAGGTGGCCATTGTGGGGGACATCCTGCACTCCCGGGTGGCGCGCTCCAACCTCTGGCTGCTGCGTACGCTGGGCGCCGAGGTCACCATGGTGGCGCCGCCGACGCTGCTGCCGGTGGGCAGCCGCGAGTGGCCGTGCACCATCAGCTACGACCTGGACGCCACGTTGGCGGCCGGCACGGACGCCGTGATGATGCTGCGTGTCCAGGGCGAGCGGATGAACGCCGCCTACTTCCCGTCCACGCAGGAGTACTCCAGCCGCTGGGGCTTCAACGACCTCCGGCTGGCAGCGCTGGACGCTTCCGGCCGCGACGGCACCATCATCATGCACCCCGGCCCGATGAACCGCGGGCTGGAAATCTCCTCGGCCGCAGCCGATTCGCCGCGATCCACCGTGCTGGACCAGGTCCGCAACGGCGTGGCCGTACGGATGGCCGCCCTCTACCTTCTGCTTTCCGGCGGCACCGAGTCCGCCGCTCCCGCACCGACCGCCGCCCAGGAGGCCAAGTGACCGCGTCCAAGACCGAGACCAGCTATCTGATCCGCGGGGCCTCGCTAACCGGCGGGGACCGGGCCGACCTGCTGGTTCGCGACGGGAAGATCGCCGAGGTCGGCAGCGCGCTCAGCGCGGCAGGCGCCGTCGTGGTTGACGCCGACGGGCTGATTGCGCTGCCCGGCATGGTGGACCTGCACACCCACCTGCGCGAGCCGGGGCGCGAGGACGCGGAAACGGTGGAAACCGGCACCCGTGCCGCAGCCCTGGGTGGCTTCACCGCGGTGCATGCGATGGCGAATTCGTCGCCGGTGGCCGATACGGCCGGCGTGGTCGAACAGGTGTACACGCTGGGCCGCACCGCCGGCTGGGCCGACGTCCGCCCGGTGGGCGCGGTGACCGTTGGCCTGGCCGGCGAACGGCTGGCCGAACTGGGCGCGATGGCCGATTCCCGCGCCCGCGTCCGGGTGTTCTCCGACGACGGCATCTGCGTCTCGGATCCGGTGCTGATGCGCCGCGCGCTGGAGTACGTCAAGGCGTTCGACGGCGTGATCGCCCAGCACGCGCAGGAGCCGCGGTTGACCGACGGCGCGCAGATGAACGAAGGCACCGTTTCGGCGGTGCTGGGCATGACTGGCTGGCCGGCCGTGGCCGAGGAAAGCATCATCGCCCGCGACGTGCTGCTGGCCCAGCACGTAGACTCGCGGCTGCACGTCTGCCACGTCTCGACGGCCGGATCGGTGGAGATCATCCGCTGGGCCAAGGCCCGCGGCATCAAGGTCACCGCCGAGGTCACGCCGCACCACCTCTGGCTGACGGACGAACTGGTCCGCAGCTACGACCCGGTCTACAAGGTCAACCCGCCGCTGCGCACCGACGAGGACGTGCAGGCGCTGCGCGCCGGCCTGGCCGACGGCACGATCGACGTGATCGGCACCGACCACGCCCCGCACCCCTCCGAGGCGAAGGAATGCGAGTGGGCGCAGGCGGCGATGGGCATGACTGGCCTGGAAACCGCGCTGTCCGTGGTGCAGCACACCATGATCGAATCCGGGCTGATCGGCTGGGCCGACTTCGCCCGGATCACCTCCGCCATGCCGGCGCGGATCGGCCGGTTGGCCGGCCAGGGTCAGCCGTTGGCAGCCGGAGTGGCGGCCAACATCACGCTGGTGGACCCCGCGGCCCGCTGGACGGTAGAACCGTCGGCCATGGCCACCAAGGGCCGGAACTCGCCGTTTGCCGGCCGGAAACTGCCCGGCCGCGTGGTGGCCACGTTCCTCAACGGACACCCCACCGTGCTGGACGGCGCCCTGAACACGCCCGCCCGCCCGGCAGAGGAGGGCTGATGGGCCAGATCCAAGCCGGCCTGGTGATGCTGGCCGTCGCCGTCGTGCTGATTGTGCTGGTGGCGGTGGGCTGGCGGAACCGGCTCAAGCGCCAGCAGGACATCGCGCCGCTGCCGCAGATCCCGGCGGACACCGCCAACCCCACCGGCTACTACGAAGGCATGTACGTGGTCACCACCACGGCGGGGGACTGGCTGGACCGGGTGGCCGTCCACGGCCTGGGCATCCGGACCAAGGCCTCGCTGCGGACCTATCCGCACGGTGTGCTGATCGAGCGGCCCGGCGCCACCGACCTCTACATTCCGGCTGCAACCATTTCCGGTGTCCGCACCGAGAGCGGCATGGTGGGCAAGTTCGTGGAATCCGAAGGGCTCGCCGTGATCACGTGGAAACTGGGGGAGCGCGACGTCGACACCGCCTTCCGCACCCGGCAGGCCGCCGATAAACAACCGCTGCTGGCGCAGCTGCAGACATACCTACCCGCCGTACAGGAAGACTAGGAAACATCGTGAGCGCAGAAACAACCTCCGCAACCGCACCGGCGCTGCTGGTGCTCGAAGACGGCCGGACCTTCCGCGGCCGCAGCTACGGTGCCCGGGGAACCACACTGGGCGAAGCGGTCTTCGCCACCGGCATGACCGGCTACCAGGAGACCCTCACCGATCCGTCCTACGCCCGCCAGCTGGTGGTGCAGACCGCACCGCACATCGGCAACACCGGGGTGAACGACGACGACGCGGAATCGCGCAAAATCTGGGTGGCCGGCTACGTGGTCCGCGATCCAGCCCGCCGCGCTTCCAACTGGCGCTCCGAGCGCAGCCTGGACGACGAACTGGTCAACCAGGGCATCGTGGGCATCCAGGGCGTGGACACCCGCGCGCTGACCCGCCACCTGCGCGAGCGCGGCGCGATGAAGGCCGGCATCTTCTCCGGCGACGCCGCAAGCCGCCCCGCCGCTGACCTGGTGGCCGAGGTCGCCGCGCAGCCGTCGATGGAAGGCTCCCGGCTCGCCGAAGAGGTCAGCGTCACCGAAGCCTACGTCGTCGAACCGGCAGAGCATGGCTGGGAGGGCGAGCCCCGCTTTACCGTCGCCGCCCTGGACCTGGGCATCAAGGCCATGACTCCGGTCCGGTTTGCCGAGCGCGGGATCCGGGTGCACGTGCTGCCCGCCACCGCCACCTTCGAGGACGTCCAGGCTGTCTCACCCGACGGCATGTTCATGTCCAACGGACCGGGCGACCCGGCCACCGCCGACCGCCAGGTGCTGCTGCTGCGCAAGGTGCTCGACGCCGGCCTGCCGTTCTTCGGCATCTGCTTCGGCAACCAGATCCTGGGCCGTGCGCTGGGCTTCGGCACCTACAAACTGCGCTACGGCCACCGCGGCATCAACGTGCCGGTGATGGACCGGCGCACCGGCAAGGTGGAGATCACCTCGCAGAACCACGGGTTCGCCGTCGACGCCCCGCTGGGCGGGCCGACACTGGCCCCGGAAGAGCGCTTCGGGCGGGTGGAGGTTAGCCACGTCTGCCTGAACGACGACGTCGTCGAGGGCCTGTCCTGCCTGGACATCCCCGCCTTTTCCGTCCAGTTCCACCCGGAAGCGGCCGCCGGGCCGCACGACGCGGCCACCCTGTTCGACCGCTTCACCGACCTGATGGATTCCCGCCGCAACCAGGCCGGGACCGCTTCCCCGACGGCTTCCCAGCCCGCTACCGAGACGACTTCCGAGACCACGAAGGACAGCAAGTAATGCCCAAGAGAGAAGATCTGAAATCCGTCCTGGTCATCGGTTCCGGTCCGATCGTGATCGGCCAGGCGGCCGAATTCGACTATTCCGGCACCCAGGCGCTGCGTGTGCTGAAGGAGGAGGGCCTGCGGGTCATCCTGGTCAACTCCAACCCGGCCACCATCATGACGGACCCGGAGTTCGCCGACGCCACGTATGTTGAGCCGATCACGCCCGAGGTGGTCGAAAAGATCATCGCCAAGGAGCGCCCGGACGCCCTGCTGCCCACGCTGGGCGGACAGACCGCTTTGAACACCGCGATCGCGCTGGACAAGAACGGTGTGCTGGAGAAGTACAACGTGGAGTTGATCGGCGCGAACATCGAGGCCATCGAGCTCGGTGAAGACCGGGAGAAGTTCAAGGGCGTCGTCGAACGCTGTGGCGCCGAATCCGCCAAGTCGGTGATCGTTCACTCGATGGACGAAGCTTTCGCCGCCGCCGAGGAACTGGGCTACCCCATGGTGGTGCGCCCGTCCTTCACCATGGGCGGCCTGGGCTCGGGCATGGCCTATAACGCGGAGGACCTGCGCCGGATCGCCGGAGCCGGCATCCAGTACAGCCCCACCAGCGAGGTGCTGCTCGAAGAGAGCATCCTGGGCTGGAAGGAATACGAGCTCGAGATGATGCGCGACAAGAACGACAACGTCGTGGTCGTGTGCTCGATTGAGAACTTCGACCCGGTGGGCGTGCACACCGGCGACTCGATCACGGTGGCGCCTGCCATGACGCTGACCGACCGCGAGTTCCAGAAGCTGCGCGACATCTCCATCGCGGTGATCCGCGAAGTGGGCGTCGACACCGGCGGCTGCAACATCCAGTTCGCCATCGAACCGGACACCGGCCGTGTTGTGGTGATCGAAATGAACCCGCGCGTCTCCAGGTCCTCCGCGCTGGCGTCCAAGGCCACCGGCTTTGCCATCGCGAAGATCGCCACCAAGCTCTCGCTCGGCTACACGCTGGACGAGATTCCCAACGACATCACGCAGCAGACCCCGGCGGCCTTCGAACCGACGCTGGACTACGTCGTCGTCAAGGTTCCGCGTTTTGCCTTCGAGAAGTTCCCGGCCGCCGACCCGACACTGACCACCACCATGAAGTCCGTGGGCGAGGCCATGGCGATCGGCCGCAACTTCACCGAAGCGCTGCAGAAGGCGCTGCGGTCGCTGGAGCAGAAGGGCGCCCAACTGGAGTTCGCCCCGGTCAACGACTTCGACGTCCCGGACCTGCTGGCCAAGGCGAAGTTCGGCTCCACCGAGCGGCTTTCGCTGGTGCAGCGGGCGCTGCTGGGCGGCGCGACCATCGAGCAGGTCTTCGAGGCCACCGCGATCGATCCGTGGTTCCTGGACCAGCTGCAGCTGATCAACGAAGTGGCCACCGAGATCCGCAAGGCCCCGGCGCTGACCGAGGACATTCTGCGGCTGGCCAAGCGGCACGGCTTCTCCGACCAGCAGATCGGCAAGCTGACCAATACCTCCGAGGCAGTGGTCCGCGGCGTGCGGCACGCGCTGGGCATTCGCCCGGTGTTCAAGACGGTGGACACCTGCGCCGCGGAATTCGCCGCCTACACCCCGTACCACTACTCGTCCTACGACGAGGAGGACGAGGTTGAGCTGCACGCCAAGCCGTCGGTGATCATCCTCGGCTCCGGACCGAACCGGATTGGCCAGGGCATCGAGTTCGACTACTCCTGCGTCCACGCCACCATGGCGCTGCGCAAGGCCGGGCACGAAACGGTGATGATCAACTGCAACCCGGAGACCGTCTCCACCGACTACGACATCTCCAACCGGCTGTACTTCGAGCCGCTCACGCTGGAGGACGTGCTGGAGGTCATCGCGGCCGAGGAACGCACCGGCGGCGTGCTGGGCGTGTTCGTGCAGCTGGGCGGCCAGACGCCGCTGAAGCTGGCGCAGGCGCTGGCCGACGCCGGCATCCCGATCCTCGGCACCTCGCCGGAGGCGATCGACCTGGCCGAACACCGCGGCGCGTTCCAGCGCGTGCTGGATTCGGCCGGCCTGATCGCGCCGAAGAACGGCACCGCCGTCTCCTTCGACGAGGCCAAGAAGATCGCCGACGAAATCGGCTACCCGGTGCTGGTCCGCCCGTCCTACGTGCTCGGCGGCCGCGGCATGGAGATCGTCTACGACGAGGCCAACCTCTCCCGCTACATTGCCAACGCCACCGAGATCACGCCGGACCACCCGGTGCTGGTGGACCGCTTCCTGGAAGACGCCATCGAGATCGACGTCGACGCGCTCTACGACGGCAAGGACCTTTACGTCGGCGGCATCATGGAGCACATCGAGGAGGCCGGGATCCACTCCGGCGACTCGGCCTGCGTGCTGCCGCCGATCACGCTGGGCGCCGAGGTGCTGGAACGGGTGCGCAACGCCACCGCCGCTATCGCCGAGGGGGTCGGCGTGCGCGGCCTGATCAACATCCAGTTCGCGCTGGCCGCCGATGTGCTCTACGTGATCGAAGCCAACCCGCGTGCCTCCCGCACCGTTCCGTTCGTCTCCAAGGCCACCGGCGTGCAGCTGGCCAAGGCCGCGGCACTAATCGGCACCGGCGTCAGCATCGGCATGCTGCGCAGCGTCCACAAGCTGCTGCCGGAATCTGGCGACGGTTCCCGGCTGCCGCTGGACGCTCCGGTGGCGGTCAAGGAGGCAGTGCTGCCGTTCAGCCGGTTCCGCACCCCCGAAGGCACCGTGGTGGATTCGCTGCTCGGCCCGGAAATGCGCTCCACCGGCGAGGTGATGGGCATCGACAAGTACTTCGACACCGCCTTTGCCAAGAGCCAGGCCGCGGCCGGCAGCGCGCTGCCGACGTCCGGCAAGGTGTTTGTCTCGGTGGCAAACCGGGACAAGCGCTCCATCATCATGCCGGTGAAGTTGCTGGTGGATCTGGGCTTCGAGATCCTCTCCACCGGCGGCACGGCGGAAGTGCTGCGCCGCAACGGCATCCAGTCCACCACGGTACGGAAGGTCGCCGAGGGGCGTTCCGACGACGGCGAAGGCACCATCGTTGACCTGATTACCGAAGGCCACATTGGACTGGTCCTCAACACCCCCTCCGGCGGGCAGGCCCGCGGCGACGGTTACGAGATCCGTGCGGCGGCCACCTCGGTGGGCACGCCGATCATCACCACGGTGTCCGAGTTCGGTGCCGCCATTCAGGCCATCGAAGCGATGCGGCAATACGAGTGGGACGTGACCAGCCTGCAGGAGCACGCCGAAAACCTGAAGGCCGCCTTCCATGCCTGAGCCTGACGCCCGGCCGCTGCCCAGCTTCGGGCAGCGGCTGCGGGCGACGATGGCGGCCCGCGGGCCGCTGTGTGTGGGGATCGACCCGCACCCGTCGCTGCTCTCCGCCTGGGGCCTGAACGACGACGCCGGAGGGCTGGAACGCTTCTCCCTCACCGTGTTGGACGCGGTGGGGGAGCAGGCTGCCGCCCTCAAGCCGCAGGTGGCGTTGTACGAGCGGCACGGTTCTGCCGGGATGGCCGTGCTGGAGAAGCTGCTGGCGGCCTCTGCCGAGGCCGGAGTGCTGACCATCGCCGACGCCAAGCGGGGCGACATCGGCTCCACCATGGCGGCCTACGCCGACGCCTGGCTGCGCGACGGTTCGCCGCTGGCTGCCGACGCGGTGACCCTGAGCCCGTACCTTGGTTACGGATCGCTGCGGCCCGCGCTGGACCTCGCGGCGGCGACCGGCCGCGGCGTGTTCGTGCTGGCGCTGACCTCCAACCCGGAAGGCGCCACCGTGCAGCACGTGGGCGGTGCCGAGTCGGTGGCACACCGGATTGCGGAAGCCGCTGCGGCCGACAATGCGGCGGCCGGACTCGACGGCGACTTGGGCTCGGTCGGCCTGGTGGTCGGAGCGACGGTCCGCGCCGACGTCCTGGAACGGCTGGGACTCGACCTGGCTGCTGTCAACGGACCGCTGCTGGCGCCGGGCCTGGGCGCCCAGGGCGCGACCGGAGCCGACATTGCGGAAGCCTTCGGCCCCGCCGTCGGGAATGTGCTGGCGACCTCCAGCAGGGACATCCTTAAAGCCGGTCCGGACAACGCCGCCCTGCGCCAGGCGACCGAACGCACCCTGGCCGGCCTGTCAGCCTTGTCCGGCTGATCAGCCGGCCTCCGCTCCGGCCCCGGCCCGCTTGGGCAACCAGGCTCCGCTCCGGCCCCGGCCCGCTGGCAGATGGCCTCCGCTCCGGCCTCGAGCCGGAGCGGTGCGGTTCTGGTAAGTTCGATTCATGCCCAAGGTGCCCGCCGGGCCCGCTTGTCCTACGGGCCGAATAGTCTGGAGGAGCTGTGGGTCTTCGACCGCTGACGGAGAGCGAGCGCACGGCCGCGCGGCTGAAGGCGACGGCAGCCCGGGCTGAACGCGCGGAAATCAAGGCCAAGGTGAAATCCGGAGCCATGACCATCGCCGAGGTGATCGACGCCGCCGGGTCGATGGAGTCCATCGGCCGGCTGCGGGTCGCCGAGCTGCTCGAGTCGTTGCCAGGAATCGGAGAGGTGCGCGCCGCCGCCATTATGGAGACGGTCGGCATCGCGCGCAGCCGCCGGCTGCGCGGCCTCGGCGTCCACCAGCGGCGTGCCTTGATTAACCACTTGGAATCCCAGTAACAGATGGAAGATATGTCCGACAAACCCCGCCTGACCGTTCTCGCCGGCCCCACCGCCGTCGGCAAGGGCACCGTTTCCACCTATATCCGCGACCATTACCCCGAGGTCTGGCTCTCCGTCTCCGCCACCACCCGTGAACCGCGCCCCGGTGAACAGGACGGTGTCCACTACTTTTTCGTCGGTCCCGACGAGTTCGACCGGCTGGTCGCTACCGGGGACATGCTGGAGTGGGCCGTGGTGCACGGGCGGAACCGCTACGGCACGCTGCGCCGCACGGTGGAGCGCGCCATGGCAGATGGCAAGTCGGTTCTGCTGGAGATCGATCTGCAGGGTGCCCGGCAGGTCAAGGAGTCCATGCCGGAAGCCACGTTCGTGTTCCTGGCCCCGCCCAGCTGGGACGAAATGGTCCGCCGGCTGGTGGGCCGCGGCACCGAAACGGCCGAGGAACAGCAGCAACGGCTGGAAACCGCTAAACTAGAACTTGCTGCCGAACCCGAGTTCGATTTCACCGTCGTTAATGACGATGTCCAACGGGCGGCAGACGAGCTCGTTTCACTGATGGGTCTTCTTCCGCACCCGCGCTAAGCAGGCCTTGGAAGAATTGTCCCGGAACTAATTGGAGATTTTGTGTCGACCAACCTCGAAGGCATCATCAACCCGCCGATCGACTCCCTGCTGGAAGCTGCGGACTCGAAGTACGCGCTGGTTATTTATGGTGCCAAGCGTGCCCGCCAGATCAACGCCTACTACTCGCAGCTGCACGAAGGCCTGTTCGAGTACGTTGGCCCGCTGGTGGACACCAAGCTGAACGAGAAGCCGCTGTCCATCGCGCTGCGCGAGATCAACGAGGGCCTGCTGGTCAGCAAGCCCGCTGAAAAGGTCGCAGAGTAACGTCCAACAGCGTTTAAAACCGGGGCAGGCATGCGGATCATTCTTGGCGTAGGCGGCGGCATCGCCGCCTACAAATCGGCATCCCTGCTCCGGCTGTTTAAGGAAGCCGGCCACGAGGTCACCGTCATCCCGACCGACGCCGCCGAAAAGTTTGTTGGCCGCGCCACCTGGGAGGCCCTCTCCGGCAACCCGGTCAGCAACAGCGTGTTCGACGACGTGGAGTCGGTGAACCACGTCCGGCTGGGGCAGGAAGCCGACTTGGTGGTGGTCTGCCCCGCGACTGCCGATCTGCTGGCCCGTGCCGCGGCCGGCCTGGCCGGCGACCTGCTGACCAACACGCTGCTGGTGGCCGCCGCGCCGGTGGTTTTTGTGCCGGCCATGCACACTGAAATGTGGCAGCATCCGGCCACCGTGGCGAATGTGGCCACGCTGCGCAGCCGCGGCAGCACCGTGATGGACCCGGCCGTCGGCCGGCTGACCGGCACGGACACCGGCCCTGGCCGGCTGCCCGAACCGGCGGATATCTACGATTTCATCACCGCCGGCCTCGCCGAAGGTACCCTTGCGCCGCGCACGACGGCGGTGCCCGCCTCGGCTCCGTCCCTCACCGCTTCGGAACCCGGCCCGCTGGCCGGCAAGCGCGTGCTCATCACCGCCGGTGGCACCCGGGAGCCGCTGGACCCGGTGCGCTTCCTGGGCAACCGCTCGTCCGGCAAACAGGGCGTCGCGCTGGCCCGTGCCGCCGCGGCCGCCGGCGCCGAGGTCGAACTGATCGCCGCGCACCTTGAGGTTGCCATCCCGGACGGGATCAAATCCAGCTCGGTGGAAACCGCCCTGGACCTGCGCGAGGCGACGCTGGAGGCAGCGGCTCGCTCCGACGTCGTCATCATGGCCGCCGCAGTGGCCGATTTCCGCCCGGCTGAAGTGACCGACAGCAAGATCAAGAAACGCGACGACGCCGCCGACCCGGTCATCACGCTGGTGCGGAACCCGGACATCCTGGTGGAGATCGTGCAGCAGCGCGGCTCCGGCGGCACGCCGCTGATCGTCGGGTTCGCTGCGGAAACCGGCGACGACCGCGGGAACGTGCTGGACTACGCGCGCAGCAAGCTCGAACGCAAGGGCTGCGACCTGCTGGTGCTCAACCGGGTGGGCCGCGACCTGGTGTTCGGCCAGGACGACACCGAGATCACCGTGCTGGCACGCACCGGGGCCGAACCGCAGTCACACCGCGGCAGCAAGGACAGCGCCGCCGCTGCGGTGATCAAGCGCATCATCGACGAACTCTCCGGCTGACGCCGTTTGCCGGCAGTGCTGCTGCCGTATGTCCCACTGTTTCACTTCATGACCGGCGTCGCGGCGCCGTGTCGATGGTTCTGTGGCGGTCCCCGCCAGCAAGTAAGGTATGTCTGTGACTTCTTCTGACAGCAATCTGCGGCTCTTCACGTCCGAGTCCGTGACTGAAGGCCATCCGGACAAGATCTGCGACCAGATTTCCGACGCCATCCTCGACGCCCTGCTGCGCGAGGACCCTGACTCCCGGGTGGCCGTAGAGACGCTGACGACCACCGGCCTGGTGCATGTGGCCGGCGAGGTCACCACGCAGGGCTACGTGGAGATTCCGCAGATAGTCCGGGACACCATCCTTGAGATCGGTTACAACTCCTCGGACAAGGGCTTCGACGGCGCCCGCTGCGGCGTGTCCGTCTCCATCGGCCAGCAGTCGCCGGAGATCGCCTCCGGTGTCTTCAAGTCCTTGGAAGTCCGCGAGGGCACCGGCCAGGACGAGCGCGACGCCCAAGGCGCCGGCGACCAAGGCATCATGTTCGGCTATGCCAGCGACGAAACCGACGTGCTGATGCCGGCCCCGATCTGGCTGGCACACCGGCTGTCCGAACGGTTGACCGAGGTCCGCAAGGACGCGACGCTGCCGTACCTGCGCCCGGACGGCAAGACGCAGGTGACCGTCGGCTACGACGGCGACAAGCCCATCACCGTCGACTCCGTGGTCATCTCCACCCAGCACGAGGCCGGCGTGGACCTTGACCATCTGCGCGCCGATCTGGCCTCGCACGTGATTGGGCCCGTGCTGGCGGCCAGCTCCCTCGACGCCACCGACGTGCGCCACATCCTCAACCCGGGCGGCGACTTCGTGATCGGCGGACCGGTGGGCGACGCCGGGCTGACCGGGCGCAAGATCATCGTGGACACCTACGGCGGCATGGCCCGCCACGGCGGCGGCGCCTTCTCGGGCAAGGACCCGTCCAAGGTGGACCGCTCGGCCGCCTACGCCATGCGCTGGGTAGCCAAGAACGTGGTGGCCGCCGGCCTGGCACGGCGGGCAGAAATCCAGATCGCCTATGCCATTGGCATGGCCCGGCCGGTGGGCATCTACGTGGAGACGTTCGGGACCGAGACGGTGGACCCGGCCCGTATCGGCCAGGCCATCAACGAAGTGTTCGACCTGCGCCCGCTGGGCATCATCAGCGACCTGCAGCTCAAGCGGCCGATCTACAAGCAGACGGCAGCGCACGGCCACTTCGGTCGCGAAATTCCGGACTTCACCTGGGAGCGGACCGACCGCGCCGACGCACTGCGCAGCTACTTCAACGCCTGAGCCCGATGGGCTCTGATCCGCATCAGCTGAGCCTGCTGCAAGGCTTCGGCGCGCCGAAGAAACCTCCCGGCACTTCGCCGGCCGCCGCCACAAACCCGGTGGCCCAGGTGCTGATCGAAACGTCGCTGCCGCACCTGGACCGCATCTTCGACTACTTGGTACCGGAGACGCTCGACGCCGAGGCGGTTCCCGGCGCGCGGGTCAAAGCCCGCTTCGGCGGCCAGGAGATGAGCGGCTTCATCACCCGCCGGACGTCCGAGGCGCCGGAAGGGGTCAAGCTGGCGCCCTTGGCCAAGGTGGTGTCCGCGCAGCCGGTGCTCAGCGATGAGCTGCTGCAGCTGGCCACCGCGGTGGCGGAACGCTACGCCGGCAACGTCAGCGACGTGCTGCGCGCAGCCATCCCTGCCCGTGTGGCCAAGGTGGACAAGGAGTTCGCCGCCCGGCCGCAGGAGCCTGTTGCACCGGATGCGACGCCTGCCGTTGGTGGTCCTGGCACCGGGGTTTCGGCGCCGGCCGGTGGTGGGCCGGGCACGGGGACGCCGGCGCCGGATGCAGCGGCGGCCGATGCTGCCGAACCCCATCAACCTTCTGCCGATGGTGCGCGGATGCCCGAACCGCCAGCGGGAGCTGCCGATGCTTATGCCGGCTACGAAGGGGCGGGTGATTTCCTCGCCCAGTTGGCCGCCGGTGCTGCGCCGCGGGCAGTGCTGGCCAGCCATAAGTCCTACGGCCGCGCCTCGTGGGCCGCGCAAGTAGCCCACGCCGTCGCCAGCGTTCGGCAGAGCGGGCGCGGCGCCGTTGTCGTTGTTCCCGACGCGAAGGACCTGGCCAGCCTGGAAGCCGAGCTGCAGCAGGTGCTCGGCGCGGACCAGTACGTGCGGCTGACCGCCGAAGACGGGCCAACCCCGCGCTACCGGAACTACCTGCGGCTGCTGCACGGCGAAGTTTCCGTGGCGGTTGGTACGCGCTCGGCGGCCTACGCGCCGGTGCAGGATCTTGGTCTGGTTGCCATGTGGGACGACGGCGATGATCTGCTGGTGGAGCAGCGTTCCCCGTACCAGCATGCCCGCGAAGTGCTGCTGCTGCGGACGGCACAGATCGGTTGCGGGGCACTGTTTGCCGGCGTCTCGCGCAGCGGCGAAGTGCAGCGGCTGGTTGAGAGCGGTTGGGCGACGGCGCTGATGCCGTCCCGGCCGTTCCTGCGCCAGGCGGCTCCACGCATCCTGAACACGGCGGACTCGTTCCAGCAGGAACGCGACCCGCTGCTGCGGCAGGCACGGTTGCCGCACGCCGCGTGGCGGGCAGCTAAAGAAGGGCTGGAACGCGGGCCCGTGCTGGTGCAGGTGGCGCGAACCGGCTTCTCGCCGGCGTTGTCCTGCCAGGACTGCCGCACCCCGGCCCGTTGCACCGACTGCAACGGACCACTGGCGCAATCGGGCCGCACCGCCACTCCCGCCTGCCGTTGGTGCGGGCGGCTGGCCACGAACTACTCCTGTGCCGAGTGCGGATCGCATCGGCTCCGTGCCTCGGCGATCGGTGCCCTGCGGACCGCCGAGGAACTTGGCCGCGCTTTCCCCGGCGCCACCGTGGTGTCCTCTTCAGGGGATCACATCAAGTCGGTTGTGGAGTCGAAGAAAGCCTTGGTGGTAGCCACCCCGGGTGCCGAACCGGTGGCCCCTGGCGGCTACGCTGCGGCCCTGCTGCTGGACGGGAACTCCATGCTCAGCCGCGAATCCCTGCGGACGCCGGAAGATGTGCTGCGCCGGTGGTTCCGTGCCGCCTCACTGGTTCAGCCTTCCTCGGAGGGAGGGCTCGTGGTTGTCACCGCTGACCAGGATGCGGTGGTGGCCCCGTTGGTCCGCTGGGACCCCGCGGGCGCCGCGGCCAGGGAAATGCAACTGCGGCGCGAGCTTCAACTGCCGCCGGCGGTGCGGATTGCGGCCTTGACCGGCAAGGCATCCGGGATCGAAGCCTTCATGGCGGACTTTGAACTCGGCGGCAGCCTGCGCAGCGTCGGCCCGGTTGAGCTGCAGGCGCGCGAGCTTCAGTCGCGGCCGGGGGAGAACGGCGAGCACCGGCTGCTGCTGTTCTTCAGCTACCAGGACGGGCCTCACGTCACGGCCGCCTTGCGCCACCGCAAGGCGGCGCTGGCCGCCAAGCGCGTTCCGGACCCGGTGCAGGTCCGTTGTGACGGTATCGACCTGCTTTAGCACGCGGACTCCTGCCACGGTTCGTTCTGGGTTTCCCGCCGGGTGTGCGGCTTGGTTTCTCCCGGGTTTTCTCCTGCCTTGTGCGCCCTGGTTCCTCCCGCGTTCCCTCCTGCCACGTGCGCTTGGGTTCGTCTCGCGTTCCCTCCAGCCACGCGCGCCCTGCTTCCTCCTGGCCGCGCTTATTAGAACACAACACCGATCCACAAGCTATTGTGTTCGTAGTCACATTCTAATAAAATAGGTGCATGGCACCCGCTTCGCTGGAACCTGACGAGCCGGACATCTCCGGCCAGGGAGGTGTGCCTGTTGAGCCACGGGACCGGGACAGCTCCAGTCCGCGTCCGGCTGCAGTACAAGGACGCGCTCCCGGCGCGGGTGGCGTGACGGCGCAGGCCCGCTGTTACGGTGCGGTGCAGGAGTTTGACGAGGACGGGATTCCGGTTGACCCGGATCCAGACTGGCTGTCGGGCCGCTGGGATAATTCTGCCGAAGCCGCGCAATATTGGGCGGAGATGGAAGCATCATTGGCCGCTTCAATGGACCAGCCGTGCGCGGATCCGCTAAACGGGTTGCTGCCGAGGGAGTACTTTGACGACGAAAGCTGCGACCGGCCCACCGATGCGGACCACCCTGAACAGGCCGGTTCCGCCGAATCGGCTGGCGGTGCCGGCCTTCCCCCCGGTGCCGCGGCCGACGTCTTGGTGGGCTGCACGGGTGCCGGGTTGCAGCTGTCCGGCCTTGAGCTCTTGTGTGTGGTGGGCCGGCAGGAGCCGGCTCTTATGGTTTACGAGGAAGCCGCGTGCGCGCTGGTCCAGACCGGGCGGGCTATGGCTTGGCTTGAGGCGCACAAGTTTAGCCTGCTCAATACCCTCTACCATCAGGCACTCGACGGGCAGGAGCATGCCTGGGCCACCCCGTATGAGCCGGAGGGCAAGCGCCCCAACGGCCATGATGCCGAGTCATCGGTGGTGGATGAGGCCGCCCGCGCGCTGCGTCTGGGGCGGAGGGCGGCGCAGGAAAAGCTCGCGTTGGCCCTGAAACTCAACGCAACTTTCCAGAACACACTGGCCGCCCTGGCAGCTGGCGATACCAGCGCTGGGATCGCCGAGGCTCTGGTGGATCAGGCCGGTTCAATGCCCGAGAACGCCCGGGGCGCCTTCGAAGCAGTGATGCTGCCGACTGCGACCGAGGACGCGATGACCCGGTCCAAGTTCGCTGCGCGGGCACGTACCCGGCGTGAACGCGAACACCCCGAGTCCATCACCGTCCGGAACACCAAGGCGCGCCGGGACCGGCGTGTCGAGCTGCACCCGGACGAGGACGGGATGGCATGGCTGAACGCGTACCTGCCGGCCGAGGAAGCGGTCGCGGCGTTCACCCGGATTCAGACCGCCGCCATCGCGTTGCAGGGCGCTGAAGAGCCGCGCACGCTCACCCAGTTGCGCGCGGACGTTCTCTCCGACCTGCTGCTGACCGGCATCTCTGCGGGTTCCCGGATGGGCAAACCGGGACCAAGGATCGCGGCCCACGTCAGCCTTACCGTGCCGGTGCTGACCCTGCTGGGACTGGGTGAAGAGCCGGCCGAACTCGACGGGTACGGTCCCATCGACCCGGACGTTGCCCGGCGGCTGGTCGGCGATGCGACCTCCTTCACCCGGATCTTGACCGATCCGGTCAACGGATCGGTTCTCGCGATGGACCGGAAGCAGTACAGACCCACCAAGGCGCAGCGCCGGTTCCTGCGCACGCGTGACCGGACCTGCCGGGCCCCCGGCTGCAACCGGGCAGCCGAACACTGCGAAATCGATCACGTCCACTCCTACTCCAGAGGCGGCAAGACGAACGTCAACTGCATGTGTTGTTTCTGCAAGGTCCACCACGCGCTAAAAACCGCGGGCTACGCCAAAGCTCGCCAACTGGACCAGGGCACCATCGACTGGACCACCGCGGCGGGGATCACCTACACCACCACCGCCGAACCGCTGGCGGTCACACCGCCGGGCGAACTGGCTGACATTTTCGAACGCCTGGAAATCAACGACCTCAACGAAAAACTCAGGAACACCTGGCACAAGCACCAAGCCGCGCACCCGCCCACGCCGCATGCCAGCGACAACGGAAATCCCGTCGACCTCACGCCGCCACCGTTCTGAATCCGCCACGGCTTGGAGCCGCCACGGTTCTGCGTGTCCACGCTCCGGGTGGTTCAGCGGGTGGCTACTTCGTAATCGACCAAACTGCGGCGCGAAACTCCGGGGGCGGGCTGCCACACCGTGCGCCGTCTATCGCGTTTGGCTCTGTCGCAGTTGGCGCCGGCGCTCCATGACTTCCTCGGCGGCGGCCACCAGTTGACGGGCTGATTCGTTCCAGTCGTAGGCGGCGGCCCGCGCAAGGCTCGCTTCGGACGCAACGCGGAAAGCTCCAGGCTGATCCAGGGCTGCCACCGAGGCGGCGAAGTCGGCCGGTTGGTCCGGATCGACCAGCGTGACGGCACCGTCGCCTACTTCGCGGAAGATCGGGATATCGCTGGCGATGACCGGCGTCCCGGCGGCCATGGCCTCGATCAGCGGCAGGCCGAACCCTTCGTCGCGGGAGAGAGTGACCAAAGCGGTGGTCCGTTCTAGCAGTTGCTGATATCCGGCGTCGGAAATTCCGTTGTGGAAAACCAATTGGCGCACATCAGCAGCCCGCGCCTCAAGTTCAGCCTGCCGGTCCGGGCGGATGGGGCTGAGCAGATGGAGTTGGTAGTCCGGGAGCAAAACCATGGCGTCGATGATGGTTTCCACGTTCTTGTAGGGCATGAACGAGCCCATGTAGAGCAAGGTCTTGTCCCGGCCGCCGGCAGGATCACGCGGCGCACCGTGGGGCTGGGCGGCGTTGGAGACGATCCGGATGGGCTTGCGGGTGAGCCGGCGGCGTTCCATCAGCGACTGCGTGGTCCGGCTAATCGTGGCGACGGTGTCCGCACGGTTCAGCAGCAGCCGCTGCGGCCAGTAGGCCTTGTGGTAGAGCCGCCAGAGCCACTGCACAGGTTTGGGCAGGAAGCCGGGAGGTTTCGGGTGCGAGTAGTAGATCAGGTCATGGAGGGTCAGGATGAGCCCGTAGTTGCGGCCGACGCTGCCCATGGTCTGCATGGGACAGACGACGACGTCGGCGCCTAGCTTGTTCACGCGGCGCGCCACGAAAAGTTCGGCGGGGGAGAGCGGGCTGTTGATCTTGGTCCACGGCACGTCCGGCAGGAACTGCAACTGACGCTCGTCGTTAATCAGCATGGCCACGTCCACCAACCGGGCGGTGGCTTCGATCAGGCTCGCACCGTAGCGGCTGATGCCGTCCAGTTGGTCGGTGCGGGTGAACCGGGCGTCAATCAGGAGTTTCATGCACTCATTCCGTCGATGAAGTCCCGGATGTAAGCGGCGGCCGGGGCCGGGGTTTCGTAGTGGATCAAATGCCCGACGGCGGGGATCACTTCCAGCCGGGCGCCCGGAATGGCTTCGGCTAGCTTGCGCTGGCTGGGCACGGAACCGATGTCGTCGCGTTCCCCGGCGATCAGGAGCACCGGGAGGTCCAGTCCACCGGAGACCTGGGCGACGTCGGCGGAGATGGACGCACGAAACGCTTCCAACACCACCCGGCGGTTAGCGAAGGCGCTGAAGTAGGCATCGTGCTGGGCATGGATGTAGGAGCGCAGTTGCGGGTCCCGGGTCTTGGCCATCATGATGCTCATCGCCCGAACAATCACCGGATTGCGCAGCAGCCCAAAGCCCAGCCGCTCGGGGAGCTTGGCGCCCGCCCAGTAGTAGAACCCAGCGAGCCGGGAGGCGATCGCCTTGGGCCCCTGCAACGCCGGTTGGCTGATTGGATTGACCAAGACGGCGGCGCGGAAGCTGCCCGGATGCGCCACCAGATAATGGCTGACCACGATGGACCCGAAGGAGTGACCCAGGATGTAGGTTTCCGGTCCCAGTTCAAGTGCCGCAGCCAGGCTGTGCAGAAACTGGGTATAACCCTCGATGTCGTGGCCGCTGGAGGGCAGCGGTTCGGACTCGCCAAAGCCGGGCAGATCCGGGGCGATGACGCGGTATTCGGGCAGTTGGTCAACCACCAGTTCCAGCCCGTGATGATCCCCCCGGAAGCCGTGGATCATCAACAGGGTGGGTGCGCCGTCGTCGTGCCCGGGATACTCCCAATAACGCACGCAGGCGCCGTCCAGCAGTAGTTCGCGCCGGAGCGCGCGATCGGCCACCGTGGTCACGTCAAGGTTCCTGCAGATTCCATGCCCTCGACTTTACCGATACGGCGGGGCGGCGCTGCGCAGCCGGACCATGTCGGCGGGGAGCGGCCTCGGGAACCGCCCCGGCAGAGGCGCGGCAATTGACGCTGCCGTATGCCGCCGGTTAGGTTCAACAGCAGCCGGGCACAGTTGCCCGGACAACCTTGGAGGGGCTTAGATGGCGGAGTTCGTGCTGGCGATCGACCAGGGAACCACGTCCACGCGCGCGATCATTTTCGACCGCAGCGGCACCCCGGTCTCCACCGGCCAGCGCGAGCACCGGCAGATTTTCCCGAACCCGGGCTGGGTGGAACACGACCCGCTGGAAATCTGGGATAACACCCGTGAAGTAGTGGGCACGGCGCTCTCCCGGGTCAGCCTGACCCGCCACGACATCGCCGCCGTCGGCATCACCAACCAGCGCGAAACCACGGTGGTGTGGGAGAAAAGCACGGGCAGGCCGGTGTACAACGCGATTGTCTGGCAGGACGTGCGAACGCAGCAGATCTGCAATGAATTGGCGGCCGACGGCGGTGACGACCGGTTTCGCGAGCAGACCGGACTGCCGCTCTCGCCCTACTTCGCCGGCACCAAGCTGGCGTGGATCCTGCGCAATGTCGACGGCGTCCGCGAACGGGCCGAGGCGGGCGAGTTGCTGTTCGGCACCACCGACAGCTGGGTGCTCTGGAACCTGACCGGCGGTCCCGACGGCGGCACGCACGCGACCGACGTCACCAACGCCTCCCGCACTCTGTTCATGGACCTCCGCACGCTGCAGTGGGATGAGGAGATCCTGGACGTCTTTGGTATCCCCAAGGTCATGTTGCCGCAAATCCGCTCCTCCTCGGAGGTGTACGCGGAGGTCCACGGTTCGCAGTTGCTGCGCCACGTTCCGGTGGCCGGCATCCTCGGCGACCAGCAGGCGGCCACGTTCGGGCAGGCCGCGTTCAAACCCGGAGAGGCGAAGAACACCTACGGCACCGGGTGCTTCGTGCTGGTCAACACCGGCGGGGAGATTGTCCGCTCCTCGCACGGACTGCTGACCAGCGTGGGGTACCAGCTGGGAACTTCCGCCCCGCAGTATGTGCTGGAAGGGTCGATCGCCGTCGCCGGCTCGCTGATCCAGTGGCTGCGCGACAACCTGGGCATGGTCTCCTCCGCCCAGGAGGCCGAGCAGCTGGCAAGCACCGTGAAAGATACCGGCGGCTGCTACTTCGTGCCCGCCTTCTCCGGACTTTTCGCGCCGTACTGGCGGCAGGATGCCCGCGGTGCACTGGTAGGCCTTACCCGGTTCGTGACCAAGGCGCACATCGCCCGCGCGGCGCTCGAAGCCACCGCGTTCCAGACCCGGGAGGTGCTGGATGCGATCAATGCGGATGCCGCGGTGCCGCTGACCGGTCTCAAGGTCGACGGCGGGATGGTTGCCAATGACGCCCTGATGCAGTTCCAGGCGGACATCCTCGGCGTGCCGGTGATGCGGCCGCGGGTCACCGAAACCACGGCCCTGGGCGCAGCCTACGCCGCGGGCCTCGCCGTCGGATTCTGGGAAGGAACGGAGCAGCTGGCCGGAAACTGGGCGCAGGACAAGGTGTGGGAGCCGCACATGCCCGCGGAGGAGCGGGAGCGCAGGCTGCGCTTGTGGAAGAAAGCGGTCACCCGGACCTTCGACTGGATCGACGACGATGTGCTGTAAACGTACGGTAAAGTGGTGCCATGTTCGCACTGCTCCTTAGCTAGCCGCTGCCGCGGGGTCCCGCACCCTGCTTCAGCGGCCCGCCCCTCCGATGTTGAGGGGCTTTTGTGTGTCTAGGGGAGTCAGGCCAGTGCGCAGTACAGACAAGAGGACGAGGCAAGCACAGTGAGTACGCAGTCGGGTACGGAACAGCACGAGTACAGTTTCTCCACCATGGAGGCCAAGTGGCCGGCCGTGTGGGAGGAACTTGATGTCTTCGCACCCGCCGACGACGGCTCGCGCGAGCGCCGCTACGTGCTGGATATGTTCCCGTACCCCTCGGGCGACCTGCACATGGGCCATGCCGAAGCCTTTGCAATGGGCGACGTGGTGGCCCGTTACTGGCGGCTGAAGGGCTACGACGTCCTGCACCCGATCGGCTGGGACTCCTTCGGTTTGCCGGCCGAGAACGCCGCGATCAAGCGCAATGCCCACCCCAGCGAGTGGACTTACGCCAATATCGACACCCAGGCGGCATCCTTCAAGCGCTACGCCATCAGCGCCGACTGGTCCCGCCGGCTGCACACCTCGGATCCCGAGTACTACCGCTGGACCCAGTGGCTGTTCCTGCGGTTCTACGAGCGTGGCCTGGCCTACCGGAAGAATTCGCCGGTCAACTGGTGCCCGAAGGACCTGACCGTACTGGCCAACGAACAGGTGGTCAACGGGGCTTGTGAGCGCTGCGGCACCCCGGTGACCAAGAAGAGCCTCAACCAGTGGTACTTCAAGATCACCGAGTACGCGGACCGCCTGCTGGATGACATGGACGAGCTCAAGGGCCACTGGCCGGAGCGTGTTCTGGCCATGCAGCGCAACTGGATCGGCCGGTCCGAGGGCGCGCATGTGCGCTTCACCGTCGAAGAAGCCGCCGGGCGCCCGGCGAAGGACGTCACCGTCTTCACCACCCGGCCGGACACGCTGCACGGCGCCACCTTCTTTGTGGTGGCCGCCGACGCGCACCTAGCACTGGACCTGGTCACGCCGGAGCACCACGATGCGCTGATGGACTACCGCGAAAAGATCAAGGCGCTCTCCGACATCGAGCGCCAGTCCACCGAACGAGAGAAGACCGGCGTCTTCCTGGGCCGCTACGCGGTCAACCCGCTCAACGGCGAAAAGCTGCCGGTCTGGGCCGCGGATTACGTGCTGGCCGACTACGGCACCGGCGCGATCATGGCCGTTCCGGCGCACGACCAGCGCGACCTGGACTTCGCCAAGGCGTTCGACCTGCCGGTGCGCGCCGTCGTCGACACCGGTGAAGAGGACCCGGCCGAGACCGGCGTGGCCACCAACGGCGAGGGCACGCTGATCAATTCCGGCGAGCTGGACGGCCTGTCCAAGACCGAAGCCATCGCCCGCGCCATCGAACTGGTGCAGGCCGCCGGCACCGGCGAGAAGACCGTGAACTTCCGGTTGCGCGACTGGCTGCTGTCCCGCCAGCGGTTCTGGGGCGCACCGATCCCGATCGTGCACTGCGAGGAATGCGGCGAGGTCCCCGTTCCGGACGACCAGCTGCCGGTGCGGCTGCCCGACGACCTGCGCGGCGAAGCGCTGTCCCCGAAGGGCACCTCTCCGCTGGCGGCAGCGGCGGACTGGGTCAACACGGACTGCCCGAACTGCGGCAACTCGGCGCGGCGCGATACCGACACGATGGATACCTTCGTCGATTCGTCCTGGTACTACCTGCGCTTCGCCTCTCCCAACTACACCGAGGGCCCGTTCGAGAAGGATGCCGCGGCGCGCTGGCTGCCGGTGGACCAGTACGTGGGCGGCGTCGAGCATGCGATCCTGCACCTGCTCTACAGCCGGTTCTTCACCAAGGTGCTCAAGGACATGGGCCTGATCGACTTCGACGAGCCGTTCCGTGCGCTGCTGAACCAGGGCCAGGTGCTCAACGGCGGCAAGGCGATGAGCAAATCGCTGGGTAACGGCGTGGACCTGGGCGAGCAGTTGGACAAGTTCGGTGTGGATGCCGTCCGCCTGACCATGATCTTTGCCTCGCCGCCTGAGGACGACGTGGACTGGGCCGACGTTTCCCCGTCCGGCTCGGCCAAGTTCCTGGCCCGCGCATGGCGGCTGGGCCAGGACGTCGCCTCAGCGCCGGGCACGGAGTACGACGGCGGCGACCGCGCCCTGCGCTCGGTCACTCACCGCACGGTCGCCGACGCGGCGGACCTGCTGGACGCCGGCAAGTTTAACGTGGTGATCGCCAAGCTGATGGAGCTGGTCAATGCGACCCGCAAGGCCATCGACGCCGGACCCGGCGCCGCCGATCCCGCCGTGCGCGAAGCCACCGAGGCGGTGGCGATCATCCTGAGCCTGTTCGCTCCCTACACCGCCGAAGATCTGTGGGCCCAGTTGGGCCACGAACCGTCCGTAGTGAAAGCCTCCTGGCCGGCCGTGGACGAGTCCCTGCTGGTGCAGGACACGGTCACCGCGGTGGTGCAGGTTGCCGGCAAGGTGCGCGACCGGCTGGAGGTAGCGGCCGACATCAGCGAGGACGAACTGGAGAAGCTCGCGCTGGCCTCGCCGCAGGTTATCCGCACCCTCGAAGGCCGCGACGTGCGCAAGGTGATTGTGCGCGCACCGAAGCTGGTCAACATCGTTCCGGCCTGATCGGGCGGGCACTCATGGATTGGCTCGAGCAACTGCTGCAGCGGTCCCGGCGGCTGCTTCAGCAGCCGCCTGCCCGCCCGGGCCAGCCGCCGCGGCACCTCGTCGCCGTCGTCACTGATTCGGCAGCGTCCCTGCCCGCGGACTGGGTCAACCAGCCGGACACCGCTGACTGGCTGCGGGTGGTGCCGATGCCGGTGATGATCTCCGGCCAGATCTATGGGGAAGGGGTCGACGACGTCGCTTCCGCCCTCGCGGTCGGTCTCGCCGAGGGGCGCGACATCAAGACGTCGCGTCCGTCGCCGGGGCTTTTGGAACGGACCTACCGTGAGCTCGAGGAGCTGGGCTTCGAGTCGATCGTCTCCATCCACCTCTCTGCCGAGCTGTCCGGCACCATCGAGGCTGCCGGACTGGCCGCGGACGGCGTCGATATCCCGGTGGAAGTAGTGGACACCCGAAGCGCCGCGCTGGGTCAAGGGTTCGCCGTTATCGACGCGGTCATAGCGGCGCAGAGCGGCTTCGACCGGCAAACCGTGGCGGAGCGCGCCAAGGCCGCCGCGGTCTGCTCCGACGTTTACTTCTACGTGCCCAGCCTGGACCAATTGCGCCGCGGCGGCCGGATTTCCACCGCCTCCGGCGTACTTGGTTCGTTGCTGTCCATCAAACCGCTGCTCGGCATCCGTGACGGTGCGATCATCCCGCTGGAGAAGGTCCGCACCGCCGCCCGCGCCCAGGCCAGGTTGCAGCAGTTGGTGGTGCGCCGGATCGAGGAACTCGACTACGAACCACGGGTTTCGGTGCACTACTTCGGCAATGAAGCCGAGAGCCGGGCGATGGCAGAAACCCTGCAGCAACACCTCAGCGACGACGTGCTGGTCACCCCGGTCCCCTCGGTCCTGGCCGCGCACACCGGACTGGGCGTCATCGCCGTGGTGATCGGGCCGCCGACGCCGCACTTCGGCTGAACGGTCCTTTCCTCCACAGCGTGTAAACGACGCACAAAGTTGGGTGCATTCGCGATCTGCCCCGGTTTCGCCTCCTAGAAGCTGATCAGGGGTTCACCAGCAGGTTCTGATGCAACTGGCGCCAACCATCGGCTAGTTCCGCGCTGGCGTCATAGCCGTCGACCACAAGCTTCGCTTTCACCCCGGTGGCACTGATCTCGACGCTGGGGAAGCGACCACAGCTGGCAGATGCGGTGTCTGCTTTCCGGTTCTCCACGACCACACAGATATCGCCCTTAGCGGGCTCGTTAGGTATAGCGGCGTAGAACGCGTGGTCGTCCTCTTTGACCAGCAGCCGCGCAGTGTCTGCCTTGACGCCGAAGAGATCTTTGGCGTCGCCGGTCAAAGTGTCGGCCGGTTCTGTCGGAGCCTCGAGAGCAACCAAGCTGGGCTGCGGATCCTCGAGACCGCGGACCAAAAGGTTGGGGTGCAGGTAGCGCCAGCCCTCGGCCAGCTCCTTGCGGGGGTTGTAGCCGGTGTATACCAGCTTCGCCTCTAGGAGATCGTCACTGTCACCAAACCCCATGCCTGTGTAGGGGTTGGTCTCGCCGCAGCCCATGGACTCGGTGCTTTCTTCAAACTGGATAATTACGCACAGGCGGCCGAGTTTGCTTTCAGTACTGCCTGCCACCGGAACCAAGGAATAGAACTTGTAGCTGCCCTCTTCTGCCAGCAGATGTTTGTTGGCTGAGGTGAGGGGCAGGTCCTTGAACTCGCCGGCGACGACCTCAGTAGAACCCACGTCAGTCGAACTGGCGGAACCATCAGGATCGGCCGGCGCAGGCTTGGGTCCACTGGTGCAGCCCGCCATCGCCAGAAGTACAGCAGCACCGGCAATCAATGTGGTCAGCGTGCGCATCCTGCCCCCGACTTTCCTGTAGCAACGTTCGTCTCAGGCTAAGCGCGAGGTAGCGAGCGCGGAAGAGCCCGCGCGGTTGCGAAGCAATAACTTTTCAACGCGGTGCGGGCTGAGTTGATAAGCCGGACGCGCCGCGACCTGTCACGGGCTTGGTACTGGTCTGGGTGATACCGGGCAACGGTTGGCCGTCATGCGGTTTTAGGCCGGGTGGTGTCCACCCAACCTCGTCGTGATCTTCCTCGCGGCAAGGCCGCAAGCGTTTGCTATCGACGCTAAATTGTCGGCTGGAACGCGGAATTTGGGCGCTGCGAGCATGACGCATGCAACAAGGTGGTCCCGGTGGTCATACACAGGCGCTGCTACACCTACTTCATCCGAAGAAGTCTCGCCGTAGTTGACGGCGTACCCGCGCGAGGAAACGGTGCCGAGCCGTTCAAGGTAATTCTCAATAGTGGATTCGTCGGCGTTAGGGAGGGTGACTTTTCCTGCCCTAAGCGCGGTCAGTGTTTGCTCGCGTGCAGTATTGGCGAGGAAGATCTGGACCGAGGAGCTGAGCGCATCGTTGTAACGAGTGCCCAAAGGAGTGGTGTGTTTTACTTGCTGCGGGCTCGCTATCTGTTCGACGCAGACAGCCTGACTTCCATCCCAGATCAGTAGGGCACTGGTTTCTCCGGTGCTGTCCGTGAGTGTCTGAAGCGCCGGGTATGCCGCACGGCGGACGTCGAGGTCCGCCAACAGAGGGCCCGTGACCGCAATCAGCCCGAGACCAAGTCGGAAGCGCCGGGTAGTGTGATCCCGTTCCACTAGGTTTTCCTGCTCCAGCGTCGCAAGGATTCGGGAAACGGTGCTCTTGTGGAGGCCAACGCGGGTGGCAATTTCGGTGACGCCGAGAAGGGGTGTATCGACGCTGAAACAGCGGAGGACTTCTATGGCGTTAAGTATGACCGAGGTTCCGGTCCCGTTTTTAGCTTTCGCGGCTTCAGCGGATTCTGTCATGGTGCATCTATTCTGGTCGATTTAAGTGCTAGACGGCGCAACCTGGTCTCGGAAGCGCCGTCTAGCTATCAGGTCGACAGGTGGTCAAGCCTGGATGATGTTGTTTTCCGGGCCGAAGCCGAACTTGGTGATGTTTTCGACGCTGTCTTCGCCGATCACCAGGATGTCGTGTTCGCGGTAGCCGCCGGCACCGGGTTCGCCGTCGGCGACGGTGATCATCGGTTCCATCGAAACGACCATGCCCGTCTCGAGGACGGTTTCGATGTCCTCGCGCAGTTCCAGGCCGGCTTCGCGTCCGTAGTAGTGCGAGAGGACGCCGAAGGAGTGGCCGTAGCCGAAGGTGCGGTTGGGCAGCAGGCCGTGGCCGATGTAGATCTCGTTCAGTTCCGCGGCGATGTCCTTGCAGACGGCGCCGGGCTTGATCAGTTCCAGGCCGCGGCGGTGGACCTCCACGTTGACGTTCCACAGTTCCAGGGAGCGCTCATCCGGCTCGCCCAGGAACAGGGTCCGTTCCAGCGCGGTGTAGTAGCCGGAGGTCATTGGGAAGCAGTTCAGGGACAGGATGTCTCCGCGCTGCAGTTTGCGGGTGGTGGCCCAGTTGTGCGCGCCGTCGGTGTTGATGCCGGACTGGAACCAGACCCAGGTGTCGCGGACTTCGCGGTGCGGGAAGGTGCGGGCGATCTCGTGCACCATGGCTTCGGTGCCGATCAGCGCCACTTCGTACTCGGTGATGCCTTCGCGGATGGCGGCCTTGATGGCTTCGCCGCCCAGGTCGCCGATCCGGGCGCCGTGCTTGATGACCTCGATTTCCTCGGCCGACTTGATCATCCGCTGGCGCATCGCGTCCTGGGAGACGTCGAGCAGTTCGGCGCCCTCGAACGCGGCCTGGATGCGCTGGCGGGTCATCAGCGGCAGTGCGTCGTCCTCGACACCGAGGCGGCGGGCGCTGACGCCGCGCTGGCGCAGGGCTTCCTGCAGGCCGAAGTAGAAGTTGTCACGCCGCCAGTCGGTGTAGACGATGTTCTCGCCGTAGCTGGTGCGCCAGGGCATGCCGGCGTCGATGTTCGCGGTGACGGTGACCGAGTCGTCTGCGGTGACCACCAGGGCGTAGTTGCGGCCGAACGTGGTGTACAGGAAATCCGAGTAGTACTTGATGCCGTGGTAGCTGGTCAGGATGACTGCGTCGAGGTCCTTGGCGGCCATGATGGCACGCAGCCCGGTCAGGCGGCGTTCGAACTCCGCATCGGAGAAGGTCAGTTGCTGCTTTTCTCCGTTGTGCAGGACCTTGAGGCGCGCGAGTTCGGAAACGCTGTTCACTGAGCTGGGGGCGATGGTCATGGAATCTCCTTCGTGGTGTTTCTTTGTGCCGTCCATCAGGATCGACGGGTCAGGGAGTAGGGCACCTTCTTAGTGCCGCAACGGTTGGTGGCTGGTCTCGCGGCTAAGGGCGACAGCGATAAGAGAGATAAGGGCAGCGCCCATCAGGTAGTAGGCAGGAGCCAAATCGTTGGCGGTGGCAGTGATGAGCAGGGTCGCCATCATGGGGGCCGTACCTCCAAAAAGTGCGTTGGAGAGATTGAAACTGACTGCGAAGCCGCTGAACCGAATTTTGGTGGGGAACATCTCGGCAAGGAAACTCGGCAGCGTGCCGTCGTTGAGGGTCAGCATGCCTCCGAGCAGGATCTGGACGAGGACGATGATCAGGAAGTTTCCCGTGCTCAGGAGGCTGAATGCCGGAACGGTGAGGAGAATGAACAGCACGGAGGCCGAGATCAGGACCTTCTTACGACCGAAGCGATCAGAAAGCATGCCGGTCAGGAAGATGAAGCCAATGTAGGTGAGCAGTGCAATAGTCGTGGCGACGTACGACTCGGTGGCTCCCAGCCCAACCTCTTCAGACAAGTACGTGGGCATGTAACTGAGAATGACGTAGAAGCCGACGGCGTTCAGCAGTACGGCGCCGACAGCCCGCAGGAGCTGGCCCCAGTGGTTGCGGAACAGGTCCTTAACGGGTGCCTTGATCGCCTCGTCTTCGGTCGCCAGGGCGCGGAAGGCAGGAGTGTCTTCCAACTTGGTGCGGATGTAGCGGCCAATCAAGCCCATGGGGGCGGCCAGCAGGAACGGCAGACGCCATCCCCACTCCTGCATCTGCGAGCTGCTGAGCAGCCCCGTCAGCAACGCGGCCAGCAGGGAACCCAGAAGCAGGCCGGTGGCCGTGCTGGCCGGCACGACCGCTGCGTAGAGCCCGCGTCGGTTTGGCGGCGCGTATTCCACCAAGAAGGCGGAAGCGCCTGCATACTCACCGGAAGCCGAAAATCCCTGGACCACCCGAATAACCAACAGCAGGATGGGCGCCCAGATGCCGATGGCTGCGTACCCGGGAATCAGCGCGATGCAGAAAGTAGCTGCGGACATGATCAGGATCGACCAAGACAGTGCTGCGCGTCGACCGATGCGGTCTCCAATATGTCCCCACACAAAGCCCCCCATTGGCCGCACCAGGAAGGACACGGCGAAAAGGGCGAAAGTCAACAAGAGACCGGTTTGTGGATCCGACTCCGGGAAAAACACGGCGCTGATAGTTACCGCCAAGTACCCGTAGACCGCGTAGTCAAACCATTCGACGAAGTTACCGATGAAGCTGGCCGCGATCACCTTGCGGCGAGTTTCCTTCCCCACTTTCGCTTCAAGGCGGCGTTGACCACTGAGGGAGGGATCGCCGCCATTAGAGAAGAGGGACGACCCCGGCGATCCAGGATCGGAGGAACCATTTTCTGCCGGATTGCTCAATTTCATGGGAAACCATCCATAGGGGAGGCGGGTTGTTGCATTTATTGCAACAGTGTTGCAACGAGCGTAGATGTGAGGCGGGTCACTGTCAAGGCTCGAATCCTCGTCGTCTGGAAGCGGATCCAGGAGACCAGAGGCCGTCGCTGGAAGCCAAGCCACACTCCGGCTCGCGCCGGGCGGAGGAAATAATCCCGCCGTCCCAGCACCTTCACGCGTGGAACGGCGATAAAATATAGACACGGTGATGGATCCCGCCGGAGCTCGCAGCTCGAACCGCCGTTTGGCTGATGGTTCCTACCTTCTGAGAAAGGTAGGCGGACCATGTCAGAGGCTCCAAGATTCCCGAGTTTCATTTCTCCTTCCGCCTACCGCTGGCTTCCCACACACCGTAGGGCGGCCTTGGCCTGTCTCCATTTTCTGTTCCCGCAGCAACTGAGCACCTCGGCGCACCACGTTAATTCCCGGCGTTCCAACGAGATCCCCTCAGAGACCCAGTCAAACGGCGGGATGAGCCGACCCATGCGTGAGCAACGGACCGAGGAGGACAAGTCGGATGTGCCGCGACCTGTCACGGGCCCCGTCTTGGTAGGGGTGATACCGGCACAACGGGCGGCGGTCGTGCGGCGTGCAGCCGATCTGGCCTCTGGCCTTGGAGTGGATTTGGTATGCGTGCACGTGGACGTCTCCACCTATGAGGAGACCTTGCCGGATGGGTCGCGGATTCTGCTACCTATCGATCCCGACAGTGACTTCGGCTTCGTGGAACAAACCGCCGAAGAGGTCCATGCCTTTCTGTCCGGTGCGCTGAAAGACTGCCGGGTGGTTTGGTCATTCCGGACTCTGGCCGGTGAACCGGCGCGCGCCTTGTCTGAAGCTGCAGATTCAATCGGCGCATCCGTGATCGTGGTGGGAACACGCGAACCGGGTGTCGTCCACGCGCTTGAGGAAGTTCTCGTCGGGTCGGTGGCCGTTCATCTCGCCCATCATCAGCATCGGCCGGTGCTGATCGTCCCGCTCGATCCCCGTCCCTTCGATTAGGGCAGGAGAACATTTTCCACAACGGTCCTTTCCTCCACAGCCCGCGCAGCCGGAGTGCCCGTCCACCATCGAGCGTCGGCCGGGTGAGGCGTCCCGCGCCTTGACCCTAGTGTTGCCGCATGGGCCGACACCGCTGGCTTCCCGCAGTTGCCCGCGACGGCACTGCACCACGGCAGGGGAGAACACCTCGCTTTCGCGTAGCCCTCGGGGCTGCCTTTGTCGTGGCTGGGCTGTGCCTCGGCTACGGGATTGTCTCGGTGGCGACCGCGGATCTGGACCGCTCGGCTGGGCCTGTTTTGGAAGCCATCCCCTTGCGGTCCGGGCCCGCATCGGCGCCGGCGCCAGATGAAAGTGGAAGGGATGCGCCAGCAGGTACCGGCGGTGATGGATCAGGGGAATCCTTGGGAGGCAGCGGCACAGGCAGTCGTGGCGAAGAAGGTATCGGTGCTGACGGCGGAGGCGGCGCGGGGGCACGCATCATTGTCCACGTGGCGGGAGCCGTCGCCTCACCGGGGATCGTCCGGCTGGTCGAGGGCGCCAGGGTGTTCGAGGCGATCGAAGCGGCCGGCGGCGCCAGGAAGGAGGCGCAGCTTGAGGCACTGAACCTGGCTGCGCCGTTAACCGACGGGCAGCAGATCTTTGTGCCCACGCCGGACCACGCCGCACCACTGCCGGTCTCGGGTACCGGAAAAGCCGACGGCGGAGCGGACGGACCCGGCACGGGTAGCGGCACCGTTGCCGGGCCCGCGGACAAAATCAACATCAACACGGCAGATGCGGAGCAACTGGCGGAGCTACCGCGCGTCGGGCCGGTGCTTGCCGGACGGATCGTCGAGTTCCGCGAGCAGCACGGGCCGTTCGGACAACCGTCCGATCTGGACGCTGTGCCGGGCATTGGACCGGTCATGCTGGAAGCGCTGGTGGATCTGGTGACGGTGTGAGCGGCGCACGGTGGCAGCGGTACGCAGATGCGGCCCGTCGGCCGGTCACCGCTGCACCGGAGCACGGCGCTGGCCCCGGCGGAGCGGAGCAAGCTGCCACCGACGCACGGGGCGCTGACGGGCGGACCGGCAGTCGACTGGCAGGAGGACGCCGTACTGAATGGCTGCAGGTGCTGCAGAAGCACTTCAAGCCGGATCCCTCCGCGGATTTGCAGGGGGAGACCCGGCGGCTGGATCTCCGCCTCGGACTCGCTGCGGTGGTCTGTTGGGCAGCAGCTCTGGCCTTGCCACACGTCCCGGCTGGCGTGGCGCTAGCCTCGGCGGCCCTGTTACTGGGTGTCGCCTGCGGCGCGTCCGTCTGCTTGCTGCTTCCGGCGAGGAGCCTCCGGAGCCGTTTCCGAAGGGCCGGGAGGTTGCTGCCGAAGATCCGGCCTGCGCCTGCACTTGATTCGGCGTCACGACGACTTCCTCCTCGTGCACTTCGTCACCCACACGGTAGCGAGCGCACCCGCCAGCGGAGGCGAGGCAGCGGCGGGACGGGAGCCACCTCCGTTGTGCTGGTGGTGTGCAGTTGCGCCGGACTGCTGGCGCTGACGGTGGGTGTGCAGCAGGCGCAGCGGCTGGCCGGACCGATCGAAGCGGCCATCACCGCCGAAAAGGCCATCACCGCCCGCCTCGTTGCCACCGGGGACGCTTCCCAGGTGCAGGCACCGCGGCAATTCGGCAGCGGACCGCGCTTTCATGTGAAGGCCACCATCGTGGAAGCAACGTCCGCGGGCACGCGGTTCGAGGCAGATACTCCCGTGCTGGTGCTGGGCGGCCAGGAATGGTCCGACGTCCATTATGGAGAGCGGCTCCGGGCGTCCGGCACGTTGGTCAGGGCTGACTCCGGTCAGGCGGTGGAGGCGCTGTTGATTGCGTCGACGGTACCCGGAGACCGCACGGCACCGCCGGTGGACGTCTGGGTCTCCGGGCTGCGCGCGCAATTCGTTCAGGCGCTGGCTCCACTGCCGCCGGACGCCCGCGGGCTCCTGCCCGGCATGGTGCTGGGCGACAAGGAGCACCAAACCGACGACTTGGAAGACGCCATGCGGCGCACCGGGCTGACGCACCTGCTGACCGTGAGCGGCGCGAACGTGTCCTACGTGCTGGGGTTCGTTTACCTGCTCGGCTCCGCCGCGAGGCTTCCCCGCTGGCTCAAGGCTGCTGGCGGGCTGGCGAGCCTCGCCGGGTTCGTGCTGCTTGTCCGGCCTGAACCCAGCGTCCTGCGAGCGGCGGTGATGGGCTCCATCGGGGTGGCAGCCGTGCTCAGCGGGAGGCGGAGGGCATCACTGTCCTTCCTGGCCCTGGCGGTGCTGGTACTGCTCGTCACGGATCCGTGGATGGCCGCGAACTACAGCTTCATTCTCTCGGTGCTGGCGACGTTGTCACTGGTGCTGCTGGGCCCAGCCTGTTCGCGCTGGCTGCGGCGGTTCCTCCCGGTGCCACTGGCGCACGCCGTGGCGATGCCGCTGGCGGCGCAGGTGTTTTGCGCCCCGGTGATCGTGCAGCTGCAGCCGGAGCTGGCCCTGTACTCGATACCGGCAAACGTGGCGGCCGGCCCGGTGGTTCCCTTCGTGACGATCGCCGGAATGTTTGGCACCGCCCTGCTGCCGCTGCTCCCCGGTGTCGGCACGTTCGCGCTGCATACGGCAGGATGGATGACGCTGTGGGTTGCCGGCGTCGCGCGGTGGTTTTCGGAGCTGCCGCTGGCCTCCCTGCCGTGGTCGGGCGGTCCGCTCGGGGCTGCCGGGGCAGCAGCGGCCGGCTTGGCGCTCCTTTGGAGTGTCCGGCGGGTATCGGTCGGCAGCAGCTCCGGAAGGAACCCGGGCCCGGAGGGCGGAACGAACACGGGCGCGGAAGGTAGGCCGGCCGGGAGCACGCCGCGCCGCCTCGTGCGCTCCAGCCGCATCCGCGGCGCGCCCGGCGCACGAGGACGGATTCTTCGGCTGGTCTGTTGGACCGCCGTTCCGGCGCTGGCGGCAGGAGCGGCGGCCGGCCTGCTGGTCAGCTTGCTGGCCCCGGTCGGATCGCAGGCGTCGTGGGAGGTAGCCGCCTGCGATGTCGGGCAAGGGGATGGCCTGGTGGTCCGCACCGGCGAGCGAAGCGCCATCGTGGTGGACGCCGGACCCGAAACAGACCTGATGGGCCGCTGCCTGGACGGATTGGGCGTGGAACGGATCGACGTCCTGGTGCTCACGCACATGCATCTGGACCACTACGGCGGGCTCGACGGCGTCTTGGCCGGACGCCAAACGGAGCGGGTCCTGTATTCGAGCGCGGAGGAAACGCTGCCCAAAGTGGTTCATGCCGCGCTTCAGTCCCACGGGCTGGCCGCGGAACGCGCCGCGGCCGGATTGACCGGTTCGTCCGGAGCGGCTCACTGGGCTGTGCACTGGCCTATGGAAGACAGCGTCGGCCTCTCCGAAAACGATGCCAGCCTCGTCGTCGAAATCAATCTGCGGGTGGACAGCGGGGGAGAGGTGAGGATGCTCCTGACGGGGGATCTGGAGGAGGAGCAGCTGCCCAATCTGACGCGGCGCCTGGGGGCGAATTTCACCGTGGACGTGCTGAAAGTCAGTCATCACGGTGCCCGCAACGGCGGGACGTCGCTCATCACCGCGCTGAGGCCCGCCGCCGCCCTGATTTCCGTAGGCGCCGAGAACGACTACGGCCATCCGGCGGCGGAAATACTGTCCGCACTGCGGGCCGCCCGAGTGCACGTCTTGCGGACGGACCAGCTAGGGACGGTCATGCTGGATGCCGACCGCGGGAAGCTCTCCGTGCTGACCGGCCACTAGGTCTCCGGACGGCTTTGGGCAAAAGCCCCGGATCGTGAAACTCTTGACCTGAACAAGGAGGAACCTGACGTGAACCCGCCCCCCGGATCCCGCGCTTCAGCCGCGAAGAAAAGCGCCGCGACTGTCTCTTGGCGCGACGTCGAGCCTGCCCCCGTTGTGCTCGTCAGCGGTCCGGAAGAGTACCTCGCCCACCGGGCCAAGGAACGTGTCCGCAACCTGCTGCGAGCCAAGCAGCCGGACCTCGAGCTGACCCAACTGGATGCCTCCTCCTACACCACCGGCGAGCTCACCATGCTGGCCAGCCCCAGCCTCTTCGGCGAAGCGAAACTCATTGAAGCATCGTCGCTGGCTCAGATGAATGATGAGTTCCTCGCGGATACGCTTGCTTATTTAGCGTCACCGGCCGACGAAGTCTGGCTTGTCCTGCACCACGGCGGCGGCACCCGCGGCAAAAAACTGCTGGACGCGGTCAAGGCTTCGGGCGCCCCCGTGGTTGACTGCCAGGCCATGAAAAAGGATGCCGACAAGCTGGACTTCGTCCGGCAGGAGTTCAAGGCCGCGCGGCGGGCCATCGAACCGGCCGCGGCCCAGGCGCTGGTGTCAGCGGTCGGGTCGTCCTTGCCCGACCTGGCGGCCGCCTGCTCGCAACTGATTTCCGACGCCGACAGCGCTGTCACCGAGGAAACGGTGGAGAAGTACTACGGCGGCCGGGTGGAAGCCACCGGTTTCAAGGTCGCTGACGCCGCCATATCCGGCCGCGGAGCCGCCGCGCTGACGTCTCTGCGGCACGCGTTGGCTACTGGCGTGGATCCGGTGCCGATCGTTGCCGTCTTGGCCATGAAGCTGCGCCAGATCGCCAAGGTCAAAAGCGCCTCGGCCAACGCACGGGACCTGGGCATGGCCCCTTGGCAGTTCGACCAGGCCCGCAGGGACGCACGGCTGTGGGAATCGGAGGCGCTGGCCCGTTGCATTCAGGTGCTGGCCGAGACCGACGCCATGGTCAAGGGCGAAGGCCGCGACCCGGAATACGCGGTGGAGCGCGCGGTCACGCTGATCGCCACCAGCGCCCACCGCTAGCCCTGGGGTTACCCTGTTCCCTCGGGGCCAAGGGAACTTGCCGGCTCGGCATTGACGTGCGCGACGCACTCCAACCCAGCCGCGGCGCCGGAATGGATATCGGCCAGGGCAACATCGGTGGAAGTGACCGGCTTGAGCGTGTACGTGGCTTCTTTTATCCCGAGGACCTGGCCACCGTCGCTGCGGATCACCGAAAACCTGACGGTGTAGGTGTTGGCAGTGGAACCCACATTGGTGAGACGCGCCTTGCCCCGCCAGACGCCGTCGTCGTTCGCGCCACATAAGAACCCGCTCAACGCACTGGGCTGGGTCGCCGCGGGTGAGGGTGCGGCTGAGGTTCCGCTGTTGCCGCCAGAAGTGCCGGAGCAACCTGCCAGCATGACGGCTGCTGCCGAGACTCCGGCTAGGAGCAGGCCCGCTTCATGCGCTTCAGGATAGAGACGGAGAGGATGGTGGGGATCACCCAAACAGGGTGAACTGCTCCGGCCCGGATCCGCACGCAAAAGCCGGAGGCCGCCACCCTGAGCGGATGACGGCCTCCGGCCTTGGTTTGAGGTTCGGCCTGTCGGCCGGACGCGCTTTAGAGCGCGTTGACCTGCTTCGCCAGTGCCGACTTGTGGTTGGCGGCGTTGTTCTTGTGGAGGACGCCCTTGCTGACGGCCTTGTCCAGCTTGCGGCTCGCGGCAACCAGAGCGGTGTTTGCGGCGTCCTGATCGGCGGACTGGATGGCGCCGGTGACGGCGCGGATGGCCGTCTTGAGCTCGGACTTGACCGAGTTGTTGCGCTGGCGTGCCTTCTCGTTGGTGAGAATGCGCTTCTTCTGGGACTTGATATTGGCCACGTAATAACTCTCTGTTGTTGAGGAACTTTGGTCTTTGAGGGCATTCGGTCCGGTCATTGACTGAGCGGCGTGGGGCACCGTAATGGCAACCGGCCCGAGGTGCCCGTCGACCTGCGCGGACACACAGCTATAAATGTTAGCAGATCCGCACTCCGGACGGGCGATCAGCGCTTCGCCGACACGCCGGCCGCTGTCAGTTCCAGCCGCGACGGCGCATGCCCTGGGCGACCAGCTCGAAGGTGGCCCGTGGGAGCACTGCTCCTTCGCGCCGCACGGCCTCAGGATCCAGTTGGAGAACACGGTCCAACTTAATCTCGCTCGGGCGGCCGCGGACGTCCCAGGGTCCGGAGCCAATGTCCACGTAATCCTCGTCACGGCTGCGGTCGTTGTTCCGGTCCCGGGAAGTCAACATGAGTGCCAGCAGGCGCCCGCGGTGGCTGCCGATCACCAGGACGGGGCGATCCTTTCCGCGTGAATAGTCTTCCTCATAAGGCACCCACGTCCAGACGATTTCACCCGGATCGGGGGAACCGTCGGCCACCGGGGAGTAGCTGATGGTCCCTGCGCCACGGTAGTCGCCGGCGTACCCGGAGCCGGCATTGGTGCCGGTCGTGCCGACGCCACCTGCGCGGCCGCCAACTGTGCTGCCGCCTTTTGTGCGGGCGCCGAAACCGCCGCCGCCGCGGGGCCGGGGCGCGTGGTCAGCAGTGGTTCCGCGCGTCCGCGCTGTGCTGCCGGAACCGGACAAGGCCCGGAAGGCCCGGACAGCGTTGCTCAGGAGCCGGTTGAGCCCCGGTGGGGAAAATGCCATGGCCCTAGGCTACTGACGGAGCCCGCCGCATGTCATCGCGGACCAGCATTGCAGTAAAGGACCACCACTGCAGTAAAGGTGCGCGGATACCGGACAGGCGTGGGACACTTATAGTTGAGCAAAATCTGTGTGCTGGTGGTACCGGCGCGCGCTTTGCCAGTCAGCTTGTCCGAGAGTAAGGAACCATCTGTGTCACCGATGGCCCGCACCGCACCGGTGCCCGCCGCCACCGATCCGGCGATCATCAGGAACTTCTGCATCATCGCCCACATCGACCACGGTAAATCCACTCTTGCCGACCGGATGCTGCAGCTCACCGGCGTTGTCCAGCCGCGCGATATGAAGGCCCAGTACCTGGACCGGATGGACATCGAACGCGAACGCGGCATCACCATCAAGTCCCAGGCCGTGCGCATGCCGTGGGAACTCGACGGCGCCAGCTACGCCCTGAACATGATCGACACCCCGGGCCACGTCGACTTCACCTATGAAGTCTCGCGCTCACTGGCCGCCTGTGAAGGTGCGGTCCTGCTGGTGGATGCCGCGCAGGGGATCGAAGCCCAGACCCTGGCGAACCTCTACTTGGCCATGGAAAACGACCTCACCATCATCCCGGTGTTGAACAAGATCGACCTGCCGGCCGCTCAGCCGGAAAAGTACGCCGCCGAGCTGGCTAACCTGATCGGCGGCGATCCGGAGGACGTGCTCAAGGTCTCGGGCAAGACCGGCGTCGGCGTCGAAGCGCTGCTGGACAAAATCGTGCGCGATCTTCCCTCCCCGGTCGGCGACCCGGACGCCCCGGCCCGCGCCATGATCTTCGACTCGGTCTACGACACCTACCGCGGTGTGGTCACATATGTGCGGGTGGTTGACGGCAAGCTGGCGCCGCGCGAACGCATCCAGATGATGTCCACCAGGGCCAGCCACGAACTGCTCGAAATCGGCGTCAGCTCGCCGGAGCCCACGCCGTCCAACGGCTTGGGCGTCGGCGAGGTCGGCTACCTGATCACCGGCGTAAAGGACGTCCGCCAGTCCAAGGTGGGCGACACCGTCACCAACCTGGCCAAACCGGCGGCGGAGTCCTTGGGCGGCTACGCAGACCCCAAGCCCATGGTCTTCTCCGGTCTCTACCCGATCGACGGCACGGACTACCCGGTGCTGCGCGACGCACTGGACAAACTGAAGCTCAACGACGCGGCACTGATCTACGAGCCGGAGACCTCCGCGGCCCTCGGCTTCGGCTTCCGCGTCGGCTTCCTGGGCCTGCTGCACCTGGAAATCACCCGCGAGCGGCTCGAGGCCGAGTTCAACCTGGACCTGATCTCCACCGCACCCAACGTGGTCTACGAGGTCACACTCGAGGACAAGAAAGTCCTGACGGTCACCAACCCGAGCGAATATCCGGACGGGAAGGTCTCCGAGGTCCGCGAGCCGATGGTCTCCGCGACCATCCTCGCGCCCAACGAGTTCGTCGGCACCATCATGGAGCTCTGCCAGTCCCGCCGCGGCGAAATGAAGGGGATGGACTACCTCTCCGAGGACCGCGTGGAGCTGCGCTACCGGCTGCCGCTGGCCGAAATCGTCTTCGACTTTTTCGACAACCTGAAGTCGCGCACCCGCGGCTACGCCTCGCTGGACTGGAAGGCCGACGGCGATCAAGTCGCCGATCTGGTCAAGGTGGACATCCTGCTGCAAGGCGAACAGGTGGATGCGTTCAGCGCCATCACGCACCGCGACAAGGCCTACAGCTACGGTGTGATGATGACCTCCAAGCTGCGCGAGCTCATTCCCCGGCAGCAGTTCGAGGTGCCCATCCAGGCCGCCATCGGTTCCCGGATCATCGCCCGTGAAAACATCCGCGCCATCCGCAAGGACGTGCTCGCCAAGTGCTACGGCGGCGACATCTCGCGTAAGCGCAAGCTGCTGGAGAAGCAGAAGGAAGGCAAGAAGCGGATGAAGATGGTCGGCCGCGTGGAGGTGCCGCAGGAGGCCTTCATTGCCGCGCTGTCATCGGACGATTCCAAGGACAAGGCAAAGAAGTAGTTCTGCAGTGCCTGTAAATACAACGACGGCGGAGGCTCGCCTCAGTGCCTAGCGTCCTGCCCGTAGGCGACCCGGCCCCGGCCAACGGCCTGCTGCCCGCGCAGTCGGCGGACGGTGCCGCGGACCGTGCATTCTGCCTGTATGTGCACATTCCGTTCTGCCGGGTGCGCTGCGGTTACTGCGATTTCAACACCTACACGGCCAAGGAACTCGGTTCCGGGGCCTCGCAGGATGAGTACTCGGGCACGCTGAACACCGAACTGGATCTGGCGGCGCGGGTACTGCGCGGTTCCGGCCTGCCCGACCGTCCGCTGGCCACCGTGTTTTTTGGCGGCGGCACACCGACCCTGTTGCCGGCGACTGACCTTGCAGGCATGTTGGCCCAGGCCGAAGGCTTGTGGGGGCTGGAGCCGGACGCCGAGGTCACCACGGAAGCCAATCCGGACTCGGTCACGCCGGAATCGCTGAAGATCCTGGCCGACGCAGGTTTCACCCGGGTGTCCTTCGGCATGCAGTCGGCCGTGCCGCATGTGCTGAAGGTCCTCGACCGGACGCATGACCCGGAACGGGTGCCGCAGGCGGTGCAGTGGGCCCGCGAAGCCGGGCTCAAGGTCAGCCTGGACCTGATCTACGGCACGCCGGGGGAGTCCATCGCGGACTGGGAGGCCAGCTTGGACTCCGCGATCGCCTGCGCACCCGACCATATCTCCGCCTACGCCCTGATCGTCGAGGACGGCACCAAGCTCGCGGCACAGATCCGCCGCGGCGAGGTGCCCGGCATCGACGACGACGAGCACGCCGCCAAGTATGAGATTGCCGATGCACGGCTGGCGGCAGCCGGGTTCGGCTGGTACGAGGTAAGCAACTGGGCCCGCACGCCCGACGACCGCTGCCGGCACAACCTGGCCTACTGGCGCGGCGATGATTGGTGGGGCGCCGGTCCTGGTGCACACTCGCATATGGGCGGCGTGCGCTGGTGGAACGTAAAGCATCCGGCGGCCTACGCCCAGCGCCTGGCCACCGGAGTCTCGCCCGCAGCCGGACGTGAAACGCTGGACGCGGGTACCCGGCAGTTGGAGCACGTCATGCTGCAGACCCGCATTATCGACGGGCTGCGCACCCAGGATCTGGGACCGAACGGCAGGAAGGCCGTAGCGGGACTGATCGCCGATGCCCTCGTCGACCCGGCCGCGGCCTTCGCCGGGACGATTCGGCTCACGCTCAAAGGACGGCTGCTGGCCGACGCCGTGGTCCGCCGACTGCTCGAGGACTGAGCTTAGCTAGCGCATCCCGTTCACGACCACTCTCCCCGCGTCGGGCCACGACGCCTGGTCAACCGGGTGAAGACGGCGCAGATCGGGACCGGACTCCAGCTAGGACGCGGCGACGGCGAACAGCCCGCCGATCCCTGCCAGATAGAAGATGAGGACGACGAACGAGTCGACTCCCATCCCGGCTATTCGTCTCCTGGGGCGGAATATCAGGCCGACGATGTAGACGAGGGAAAGCAACGCGGCAAGGGCGGTGAGATAGATGTCGCTCGCGTTCGCTGTCGGGAGGACAGCGTGGCCGGAGATGAGGGTGGCGACCAGGAAGAGGACCGGCAGGAAGGCGTTGCCGCCGAAGATGTCGCTCATGGCCAAGTTGTCGTCGCCTTGTTTGATCGCCTGTAGGCCCGTGGAGATCTCGGGCAGCGCGGTCGCGAGCGCCAGGATGGTGGCTCCGAAGAGGACTCCGGACAGACCTACCTGCTGCGCCGCGGCCTCGCCGCTGCGTTCCAGCGCGACGCCGGCGACCAGCGTGGCAAGGGCGGACCCAAGAAACACCAGCACAATTCTCGCCGTGCTCATGCTCTTGTGCGGGTGTTCCGGCTGACGGCGCCGGCGTCCCGCGGTATGCCGGGAGGCGTCAGGGGGCTGTCCGCTTTCCTGCCACGGCAGCCGTTTACCAGCGGCCTGTACCAGCAGGAGGCCGACGATCCACAGAGCGGCGATCAGCACCACATCCGGGGTCAACCTCGCGAATATCAGGTTGGCGGGCAGTTGGCTGCCGGCCATGACCACGGCCAGGACCGCCACGACGACGACGGCTTCGAGGACGAGCACGAGCGAAGCGGCACGGTAGGTGAGCGGTTTCACGTCCGGGCCGCGCTTCCCGAAGACATCCAGAATGACCAGGACGACTGTCTGGATGGCGATTCCGCCGAGGATGTTGCCGACCGCAACATCCAGGCTGCCCGCAAGGGACGCGCTCACGGTAATGGCAATTTCCGGCAGATTGGTGGCCACGGCGAGAACTATCAGCCCGCCAAAGGCGCTCCCGAGGTGAAACCGGGCGTCGATCACATCGGTTGTCCGCGACAATTGGATTCCGGCCACCCAGACCACCGCGGCAGCGGCGAGGAAGATGACCAGAAGCAACCAGAACGGCATCGAGTCCATGCGCCATTTAACTCCAGCCTAAAAAGTTACGCCAGTGCTCCGCCGGCAGCGCCGGAGCGGGAGTTACGAAGGCGCCGTAGGCTGCGTGAGGATTAAGCCTCCCTAGCCGTCCAGTGAGCGGCCGATCTGTCGGAGTGCCGCATCATAGGCCTCGTCCCAGCTCCAGCCTGCCGCCGGTGCGCCGGCTAGTTCCAGTGACACTAAGCCGTGGACTTGACCCCAGACGACGCCGACCGTTGAGGCGATCTTCTCCTCCGACGCCCCGGGCAGCGCGGCGGCGACGGCGGCAAACAGCGGCGCGATCGATGGCTCAGCCGCTCCCGGCGTCGGCTGGCACGGCACCTGGCCGGTCAGCGAGCCGCCGAACATGAGTCCATAGAGGACCGGATGGTCCAGCGCCCAGCGACGGTAGGCCCGGCCCAGCCCTTCGAGGCCGGCGGCGGCTGCCTGCTGCTGGGAGGCAGCAAAGGAGGCGAAGCCGTCGTCGAGCACGGCGGTCAGCAGCTCCGCCTTGCCACCGAAGAGTGAATACACTGCCGTCGTGGACGTCCCTGCCGCCGCGGCGATGCTGCGCAGCGACACAGAGGCAGCGCCGTCGCGGGCGATCAAGGAGGCTGCGGTGTCGAGCAGCCTGCGACGGAGGGTCTCATCGTGGATTACGGGTCTTGCCATAACTTCAGTATTGCATAACATTGTTCTATAACACCGTTATGAATGGAGAAGCTCATGCCGGAACAAGTGCACGCGGGACGATTCACTGCCGATCCCGGAGCGGGGCCGGTGACGGTATTCCTCATCGGGATGCGCGTCAACCGGTGGTCGAAGCTCGGGAAGGTGGCGCGGATCGGATCGGCCATGCCCAGGATGCTGGCGCACCTGGCCAAGACGCCGGAGGCCGGGCTGCTGGGATATCAGCAGTGGTTTGGCCGCACCACCATCCTGGTCAGCTACTGGAAGAGTCCGGAGCATCTGCAGCGGTTCGCGGCCGACCGGTCGGCCCCGCACCTGGAGCCCTGGCGCCGGTTCATGCGCGAATCGGCCGGCAGCGGCGACGTCGGGGTGTGGCACGAGACCTACGAAACAATGCCGGGCGGCAGGGAGAGCGTGTACAGCGACATGCCGGTCTTCGGGCTGGCGGCGGCCACCGGCCACGTGCCGGTGGCCGCGGGACTGAACACCGCCCGCCAGCGGCTGGCGGCCGACGTGTCAGGGCGGTCGCCGGGTCGGAGGTGACTGCCGGTCCTGCCTAAGGGTCTTCGCCCATTGCGCCCCTTCGTCCCTAGGCGGACAATGAGCCCGAGCACGGTGAAGCTATCCGGCCCAGGCGGTGACGTGGCGTAAGCACCAGCCATGGCATCGGGCCTTTGGATGTTGCCAGCCGACGCTCCGCTCTGTGGGGCCGGTGCGTGAGGAGCCGTGAAGGTCAGGTGATGCCATGGGGTTCGCGGACGTAGTAGAGGCAGCCGGCCGTCTCATCGACGCCGCAGGCATTGCCGCCATCGTGACCGGAGCGGTATTGGCTGCCCTGCTTGCCGTCCCGCGGCTGGTGCGGAGGCAGGCCGGAGTCTATGGGCAATTCCGCCGGTTTCTGGGGCGGTCAATCCTGCTCGGTTTGGAACTGTTGGTTGCCGCCGACATCATCCGGACCGTCGCCGTCAGCCCGACGCTGGAAAGCGTGGCGGTGCTGGCCGCAATCGTGCTTATCCGCACGTTCCTCAGTTGGTCGTTGGAACTGGAAATCACCGGCAGATGGCCCTGGCAAGGCAGGGCCGACCCCGTTCCAGATGTGGCTGCCGGGGCGAAGGAGGAGTGAGGGCCGGATCGTGGGGTGCGAGCAACGGCAGGACCAGCAGCGCCTGATGGGGCGGCCGCAGGGTTAGCGGAACAAGCGCAGGTTGTATGCGTAGCGGTACGGAACACCGCGGTTGCATTTGATGCCGGCGATCACGGAATAGACCGTGAGGAAAACCCATATGGCGGCGGCGATGACGGCAAAGATGCCGCTGACAGCGGGAATGACGATCAGCAGGTTCGCCACGATGGCCACCACGGTGGGCGGGACGGTGAAGTTCAGTGCCTCTTTGGATTCCTGGGCGGTGAACGGTCCGCGGTCCTTGAAGATCAGGTAGATCACCAGCGACGGGAAGCAGCCCAGGATCCCGCCGAAGTGTGCCATGGTTGCCCACTGACGATCCTCGGACGGGGTCAGCGGCAAGGCGGAAGCCGACGCGCTCTGGTACTGCGGGCGCGGAGCGGACTTGCGTTCCGGCTGCTGGTTGCGAGCAGAGTTGTCGGACACTGGACCTACCTTCGGAAAATCTGCTGATGGCTCACTGCTGTTCCTAGCCTAGCGGTTCCACCTTGTGGCACGGTGCATACCGCCGCCGCCGCGGACGCTGGAAACAGCTCAGACGGTGAGGAAATCGATGACTTCCTCCACCCGGCCCAAGAGGCTGGGCTCCAGGTCCGCGTAGCTGGTGACGCTGCCCAGCAGTCGCTTCCAGCCGTCGGCTACGTCGATCTGCGTCCGGTGCGGCCAGCCGAGACCGGCAAGGATGCCGGTCTTCCAGTCCGTGCCGCGCGGAACTACCGGCCACTGCGCCCGGCCAATCACCGAGGGCTTGATTGCCTGCCACACGTCAACGTAGGGGTGGCCCACAATCAGTACGTTACCGGCGGCCGCGGGGACGGCCATGGCGGCCTCGGCAATCCGCCACTCCTTGGAATGGGGGACCAAGTGGTCCACCAAAATCCCCAGCCTGCGCTGCGGGCCGGGGGAGAAGTCCGCCACCGCCGCGGCCAGGTCATCCACGCCATGCAGGGGCTCGACGACGATGCCCTCCACCCGCAGGTCGTCGCCCCACACCTTTTCCACCAGTTCGGCATCGTGCTTGCCTTCAACCCAGATCCGGCTGGCACGCGCCACCCTGGCTCGTTGTCCCTCCACTTTCACCGAGCCGGAGGCCGTCCGCTGGCGGACCGGAGCCTTCACAGCCGGTGCAGGAGGTACCACTTTCACCGGCTCGCCCTCAAGCAGAAAGCCGAATCCCAGCGGGAAGGAGCGCACCTTGCCCCGGCGGTCTTCCAGCGAGACCAGATGCACGCCGCCGGATTTCTCCACCCGGACCACGGCGCCAACCCAGCCGCTCTGTGCATCCTCCAGCACCAGCTCCGGCTCCACGGCGACTTCGCGCAGGGCCCGGGCCTTGGGAGCGGTGAGATCCTGGGGGCCCCAGCCGTAGCTGCTCATATGCTTCAAGTCCTTACACAGGTAGTACGTCTACGGCACCGCCGCGAAGACAATGCTAACAACGGGGGCAACGTATTAGACTTAGCACTTGGACGTGTTGAGTGCTAACAACCCGTCGTCAGGTTGAGCCGAAGACAGGAGGAGTGCAGTGAGCGAGGTCCGGAGGCTGGAAGTGCTCCGCGCCATTGTCGAGGACTATGTGCATTCACGGGAGCCGGTGGGCTCCAAGGCACTGGTCGACCGGCACAGCCTGGGCGTGTCGTCAGCCACGATCCGCAACGACATGGCGGCACTGGAGGAAGACGGGCTGATCGTCGCCCCACACACCAGTGCCGGCCGGATTCCCACGGACAAGGGCTACCGGCTGTTCGTGGACCGCATCTCCGACGTCAAGCCGCTCTCTGCCCCCGAGCGCCGGGCCATCCAGAAACTGCTGGACGGTGCCGACGACCTGGACGACGTGATGGAACGCACGGTGCGGCTGCTCTCCCAGCTGACCAACCAGGTGGCGGTGATCCAGTACCCGCAGTTGGGTGCTGCCAAGGTGCGGCACATCGAGTTCGTCCTGCTGGCTCCCCGTCGGGTGCTGGTGGTGCTGATCGCGGACAACGGCAAGGTGGATCAGCATGTGGCCGTGCTGCCGGGGGACGTGGCGGAGGATGCGCTGGCCACCCTGCGCACCGCCTTCCTGGCCGCCCTGTCCGGGAAACCGCTCAACGGAGTGCCCCAGCGGCTGAAGACCTCCCCGGTGCCGGCGGATCCCGCGCATGCGGGGATCGTTGAAGAACTGTCCGCAGCGCTGGCCCAGCTGGCCGCGGCCACCAGCGAGGAGCGGATCCTGATGGCCGGAACGGCCAACCTGGCCCGTTCCACGGTGGACTTCCCGTTGAGCATCGGCCCCATCCTCGAGGCGCTCGAAGAACAGGTGGTCCTGCTGCAGCTGCTCTCCGAAATGCACCAGGACGCCCACGGCATGTCGGTAAGCATCGGCCGTGAGAATCCGTACGGCTCCTTGGCGGAAACCTCTGTGGTTGCCACCGGCTATGGTCCGGGCGCCACCGCCAAGGTCGGCATTCTCGGCCCTACCCGGATGGACTATCCCACCACGATGGCGGCGGTGCGCGCTGTCGCACGCTATTTGTCACGGATACTTGCCGGCCAGCCCTAGGCCGCGCAATGTCCGCACCGGCCGTCGTCGCCGGTGAACCGATCTCCAGGAAGTGAAGTATTACAAGGTGAGCAACCACTACGACGCCCTCGGTGTCAGCCAGGACGCCTCGACCGAGGAAATCAAGAAGGCCTACCGCAAGCTGGCCCGCAAACTGCATCCGGACGTGAACCCCGGCCCGGAAGCAGCCGAGCAGTTCAAGCAGGTCAGCCACGCCTATGAGGTGCTCTCAGACCCGCAGAAGCGCCGCGTCTACGACACCACGGGCAATGAAAACGGTAATGACACCGGGTTCGGCGGCGGATTCTCCGGGTCCGGCTTCGCCTTCCAGGACATCTTCGAGAGTTTCTTTGGTGGACCCGGAGCGGGCGGCGGACCGGCCTCGCGTACCCGCCGCGGCCAGGACGCACTGATCAACGTGCGGATCGACCTCAAGGACGCAGTCTTCGGGGTGAACAAGAAGATCGAGGTGGACACCGCCGTCGTCTGCCCCACCTGCGACGGAAGCTGCTGCCGCCCCGGCACCAGCCCGCGTACCTGCGACATCTGCGGTGGCTCCGGGCAGGTCCAGCGGGCCGTGCGGTCCATCCTCGGCCAGGTGATGACGACGGCGGCCTGCGGCAGCTGTCAAGGCTTCGGCACGATCATCCCCGACCCCTGCAACGAGTGCAACGGCGAGGGGCGCATCCGCAGCCGCCGTTCACTGACCATCAAGCTTCCGGCCGGCGTGGGAACCGGAACGCGCATCCAGCTCGCCGGTCAGGGCGAGGCAGGCCCCGCGGGCGGCCCGCAGGGCGACCTCTACGTGGAAATCCGCGTCAACCCGGACAAGAACTTCATCCGTGAAGGCGACGACCTGCACGTCACCCTGGCCGTGCCGATGACCGCGGCTGCGCTGGGCACCGACGTCACGCTGGACACTTTCGACGGCGAACGCGAACTGAGCATCAAGCCCGGCACGCAGGCGGGGGAGACCCTCACGCTGCGCGGCCTGGGCGTGACGCACCTGCGCGGCTACGGGCGCGGCGACCTGCAGGTGCATGTGCACGTGGAGACACCCAGCAAGCTGGACGCGGAGCAGGAAGACCTGCTGCGCAGGCTGGCGCAGGCCCGCGGCGAGGAATACACCGAGGGCAAGCTGGCATCGTCCGGCACCGGCGTCTTCGCCCGGCTGCGCGACCGGCTCGGTAACCTCTAGGCGTGACCAGCCACTTGTTCTTCACCGCCCCGGGCGAGCTCGACGCGGTGGTCCCCGGCGATAGCTTCACGCTGGCGGGGGATGAGGCGCGGCATGCGGTCACGGTCAAACGGATCGAGCCCGGCGAACCAGTCGACCTAGCCGACGGCCGGGGCCGCCGGCTAGTCGGCGAGGCCGTCTCCGGCCGGTCCGGCGAGCTCACCGTCCGTGCCCTTCGGATGGAGCAGGAGCCGGACCCGGACCCGGAACTCGTGCTGGTGCAGGCGCTGGCCAAGGGCAACCGGGACGAACTGGCGATCGAGGCAGCCACCGAGCTCGGCGTCGACACCGTGGTCCCGTGGCAGGCCGAACGCAGCATCGTGCGCTGGAAAGCAGACAAGGCCGCCAAGGGCGCGGCAAAGTGGCAGACGGCGGTCCGCGCTGCCGCCAAACAGTCCCGCCGGGCGCGCGTGCCCGAGGTGCTACCGCTGGTGGAACGGGCCGGACTGTGCGCCATGATCCGGTCCAGCCGGTTGTCGCTGCTGCTGCACGAAGACGCCGCTGACAGCGTGGCCGACGCCGTGCAACGCGCCGGGTTGGCCAACCCAGGCGCCGCGCGGCCGCAGGCAGGGAACGACGGCGGTGCCTCGCCTGACGGCGGCGCCTCGCCTGACGGAGGTGCCTCGCCCGACGGCGGCAACGGCGGTGCGGCGCGGGTGCTGATGATCGTGGGTCCCGAAGGCGGGATCAGCCAGGCCGAAGTGGACGCCATGCTCGAAGCCGGGGCGGTGGCCGTGCGGCTGGGACCCCACGTCCTGCGTTCTTCCACGGCAGGACCGGCCGCCTTAACCTTGCTCAGTGAGATGTTGGGCCGCTGGCGCTAGACCAATGGCAGCGCGGCCACGCGCTGGCTTAGCGCGCTCTAGCGGGGCCACGTGCCAGTGGGGCCAACGTTTTGTGTGTGACTCACGGTCTGGGTGCGGGCGAGCCTACTTAATCGTGAAGACCTTGCTGTCCGGATTCTGCCGTTCTTCGGTCCGCCCGCTCACGTCCTCATGGAAGACATAGAGCTGGTAGGTGCCCGGGTCCAGCTTCTCGGTGAACTTGAACTCGCCGATTTCTCCGGCCGGTGCGTCAACGGAGACTGTTCCGGCCTTGACCAGCTTGCCCTTGCCGGCTTCCTCACCGGTGCGCGCAATCCGGTAGATCTGCCAGCGCAGCTGTGATTCGAAGGCGACGCCGCGGCCGAACACCTCCACGCGCCCGTCGGAGGTGGCGTCCTGGGCCGGGTCGATGATCCAGACCGGGGCCGCCAGGCTGCCGTCACGGGCCATCGGTTCGCCCAGCAGTACGTGGCCGAAGGCTTTATAGCCATGGTGGCCGTCAACCAGAATCACTACTTCGAGCGGGTTGTCGGAACTGCTGAGCCCTGCGTTGGCTGCGGCAGCGGTGGCCGTATAGACCAGCTGCTGCACAGCCCGCTCGGCGATGCCGGCATCCACCCGCCGCTTGAAGGCATCCGAGGAGATGTCCAGGGTGATGACCGAGCCGTTGGTAATGGAAGCGCCCACCTTGCTGGCGGGGCTGAGCGGATTGAAGTAGTCCGGATCCAGTGGCTGCATGCGGGTCAAGGCCGCCACCGCCGTCGTAATGGGGTCTCCGAGGTTCTCCGCCTCGCGGTATTCGCGGTACAGGAACACATTGTCTGCGTTGGTGCCCAGCCAATAGAGGGGGGAGAGCTCGGAGGAGCGCAGGGTTTCGACCGGTACGCTGGAGACCAGCGGACTGCTCGCCGCGGTGGGGGCGGTGGGGACCGGCATGGAAGTCTGCCCGCCGGTGGCGCTGCCTTGCGGGGTGCAGCCCAGCAGTACCAGCGAGGATGCGGTAATCAGCGCCAACCACGCGCCGAAGCGGCGTGCCGGGACCGCGCCCGAAGGCTGCCGGAGCTGGTTGCTGCTAATGCCTGGATCCCTTCTGGCTGGCCGGAACGACTGGATGAATGCGGGGGCAGAAACCGGTGCTCCCGGCTTTCCTGCCCCACTAGCTTGGCATAGGGCAGGGGGGTTGATGGCTGCTTTAACCAGCCCTCAACCGGACTGATGCACGATTGATGCAGGATCGATACCAAGGCGTTTTAGCCCCGCCGGAGGACGCTGGCGCGCCCCGTGCCGTAGCATGTACCTTGTACCGTCAGGGCTGGAACACTTCCGCCTCACCGCAAGCAGCGCCCACCGAAGGAGCGATGAAAGGCCGCATCGGCCGGACTATGTCCCAATCACGCCTGGATGTCGATCCGCTGGGATCAAGCAGCCGTTCCGTCCATTTCGATTCGCCGGAACACATGGTGAGGGCGCTCGGTGCCCACGATGAAGTGCTGCAGGTCATCGAGGCCGAGTTCAGCGATGTGAACCTGCATGTCCGCGGTAACGAGCTCTCTATTTCCGGCCCTGCCGACGCCGTCCAACTCACACTGAACCTGGTGGAGGAGATCCGCGCGCTGGCCGCCAAGGACACCCGGATCACGCCGCAAGTGGTCGCCCAGCTGCTGCGCATGCTTGGAGAGCAGTCAGCGCAGCGGCCTGCCGAAGTGCTGACGCTGAACATTCTGTCCTCGCGCGGCCGCAACATCCGGCCCAAGACGCTGAACCAAAAGAACTACGTCGAGGCCATCGACAACCACACGGTGGTTTTCGGCATCGGCCCGGCCGGCACCGGCAAGACCTACCTGGCGATGGCCAAGGCGGTGCAGGCCTTGCAGCACAAAGAGGTCAACCGGATCATCCTGACCCGTCCCGCAGTTGAGGCGGGGGAGCGGCTGGGCTTCCTCCCGGGCACGCTCAGTGACAAGATCGACCCGTATCTGCGCCCGCTCTACGACGCCCTGCACGACATGATGGACCCGGAGTCTATTCCGCGCCTGATGGCTGCCGGCACCATAGAGGTGGCGCCACTGGCCTACATGCGCGGCCGCACGCTGAACGACGCCTTCATCATTCTGGACGAGGCGCAGAACACCACGCCTGAACAGATGAAGATGTTCCTCACCCGGCTGGGCTTTGGGTCGAAGATGGTGGTGACCGGCGACGTGACCCAGATCGACCTGCCCGGCGGCACCAGCTCCGGTCTGAAGGTTGTCAGCGAAATTCTCGAAGGTGTCGACGATGTCCGCTTCTCCCAGCTCGATGCCAGCGACGTGGTCCGGCACCGGCTGGTCAGCGACATCGTGACGGCCTACAGCCGCTGGGACGAGAGCCGTCGCAGCGCGGGCAGCGCGGGTGGCCGCTCGCCGCACCGCGCGCCGGCCGCCCGGCGGAGGACTGAAACGGAGGCCGGCCCGGAGGGTGGAGCATGAGCATCGAGGTCAATAACGAATCGACAATCCCGGCCGATGAAGAAGAGCTGGTCCGGCTGGCGCGGTTCGTGCTGGATTCGCTCTATGTCCACCCGGAAGCCGAACTGTCCATCATCATGGTGGACACCGAGGCAATGGAACGGCTGCACATCGAATGGATGGACGAACCGGGTGCCACCGACGTGCTGTCCTTCCCGATGGACGAGCTGCGTCCCGGCACCGCCATGAAGCCCGGCCCGGCCGGCGTGCTCGGCGACATCGTGATCTGTCCGCAGGTTGCGCAGGAGCAGGCGCAGAAGGCCGGCCACGGGCTGCTGGATGAAATGCTGCTGCTGACCACGCACGGAATCCTGCATCTGCTCGGTTTTGACCATGCGGAGCCGGCCGAAAAGGAAGAAATGTTCGGCCTCCAGCGCCAGCTGCTTTCCTCCTTCACGGGCAAGGCTGCCCCCACCGAAACCACGCTCTAGAGCCGCGACGATGCTCTGGATCCTTGCCGGCATGACGCTGGCGTTCACGCTGTTCGCCGGCGCCCTCACCGCCGCCGAGGCCGCCTTTACCTATTTGCCGCGCCACGACGCCGAGCAGTTGCTGCGTTCCGGCCGGAGCCGCAGCCTGCGTGTCATCCTGGCCTCGCCGGCCGCGCACATGCACGCGTTGCGTTTCTGGCGGGTCTGGTTCGAGATGGCCGCCGCGGTGGCCATCGCGCTGCTGTTCCACGACCTGCTGGGCAACATCTGGCTGGCGGGGCTGCTGGCTACCGCAACCATGGCCGGCGTCGGGTTCGTGCTGGTCGGAGTGTCGCCGCGGCAACTGGGCCGGATGCACGCCGGCGCGGTCGTGCTCTCCACCGCGTTGCTGGTCCGGATGCTGTGCGCGATTCTCGGGCCGGTGCCGCAGTGGCTGGTGCGCCTGGGCAGCGCGGTTGCGCCGAATGCGCCCCGCGCCGACGCCGCCTTCTTCACCGAAGAGGAGTTCCGCGAGCTGGTGGACCGGGCGAACGAATCGGACATGATCGAGGACACGGAGGCGGAATTGATCCATTCGGTCTTCGAATTGGGCGATACCAAGGTCCGGTCGGTGATGGTGCCGCGCACCGACATGCTCAGCATCGATTCCGGCTCCACCCTGCAGGAGGCCATGACGCTGTTCCTGCAGTCCGGCTACTCGCGCATCCCGGTGATCATGGACACCGCCGACCAGGTCCGCGGCATCCTCTACCTGAAGGACGTCGCCGCCCGGATCCACGGCCGTGCCGACCACGGCGCCGGCATGCTGGTGGACCAGATCTGTCGCGAGGTCCGCTACGTGCCGGAGTCCAAGGCCGTGGGGGAGCTGCTGCAGGAAATGCAGCGCGAGTCCACGCATGTGGCCATCGTGATTGACGAGTACGGCGGTACCGCCGGACTGGTCACGCTGGAGGACCTGATTGAAGAGATCGTCGGCGAAATCGTTGACGAGTACGACACCGAGCGCCCCGAGATCGAGGCGCTGCCGGACGGACGGTTCCGCGTCAGCGCCCGCACCAGCATTGACGACGTCGGTGAACTGTTCGGTCTGGAACTGGACGATGAAGAGGTGGACACCGTCGGCGGACTGCTGGCCAAGAGCCTGGGCCGGGTGCCGATCGTGGGCAGCGAAGTCCTGCTGGACGGCCTGCACCTGCGCGCGGAACGGTTGGAGGGGCGGCGCAACCGCGTCAGCCACGTGCTGGCCTGGTATGACGGGCCGGCCCGGCCACAGTCCACTCATGACGACGGCGCTGCCGCCACCGACGCCGCGCGCCTGCCCGGGACAGAGAGGGAACGATGACAGAGAACACTTCCGATAAGGCGATGGCGATGCCCTCCAGCGGCTGGCCGGAGGACTACCGCGCCGGGTTCGTCTCACTGGTGGGCCGTCCCAACGCGGGCAAGTCCACGCTGACGAACGCTCTGGTCGGGCAGAAAGTGGCCATCACGTCCGCGAAGCCGCAGACCACCCGGCACACCATCCGCGGCATCGTGCACCGGCCGGATGCCCAGCTGGTGCTGGTGGACACGCCCGGACTGCACCGGCCGCGGACCCTGCTGGGACAGCGGCTGAACGACCTGGTGGCGGACACCCTCTCGGAAGTGGACGCCATCGGTTTCTGCCTGCCGGCCAACGAGAAAATCGGCCCCGGCGACCGGTTCATCGCCAACCAGCTGGCGGGCCTGGCCCGCAAGCCCGTGGTGGCGCTGGTGACGAAGACCGACCTGGTGGACAAGCAATCGCTGGCCGAACAACTGTTGTCCGTGGCCGGGCTCGGTACCGAAGTCTTCGGCGCCGACGGTTTCGCTGCCATCGTGCCGGTGTCCGCCGCCAAGGGCGACCAGGTGCAGACGGTGGCCGACGTCCTGGTCCAGCAGATGCCGTTGTCGCCGCCGCTGTATCCGGACGGTGAGCTCACGGACGAGCCCGAGGCCGTGATGGTGGCCGAACTCATCCGGGAGGCTGCGCTGGAGGGCGTGCGCGACGAGTTGCCGCATTCCCTGGCCGTGGTGGTCGAGGAGATCGTGCCGCGCGAAGGGCGCAGCGCCGACAATCCGCTGCTGGACGTGCGGGTGAACCTGTTCGTGGAACGTCCGTCGCAGAAGGCCATCATCATCGGCAAGGGCGGTAGCAGGCTGCGCGACGTCGGCACCCGGGCCCGCAAGGGGATTGAGGGCCTGCTCGGCACCCGGGTCTATCTGGACCTGCACGTGAAAATCGCCAAGGACTGGCAGCGCGACCCCAAGCAATTGGTGCGTCTGGGCTTCTAAGCTAGGTACAAACGGGGAACTTTCTCCCGCGCCAGGCCGTACAATACATAGCGGCCTGCGTTCCGACAAGGCCGCACGTGCATCAATCGTTCAACCGGATAGTGGGGAAAGCCAGTGGCTCATCGCGGCAGCTCCAGTGGTGAACCGCAGGCCGCGGCCGACTCCACCCCGCAGCGGCCAGCACCAGCGCGGCGTTCCACTCCGCGGCACATGGGCCGCGGCCCCCGCTTGTTGTGGCTGAAGATCGTGGCCGGTGTCCTGGCCTTGGCCCTGGTTGCGGGGGTCGGCGTCGTCGTGTTCAAACTTGTCGGCCTGCGGGACAGCATCACCACGTCGCCGCTGAACTTGAGCACCGATGGCCCGGGCCTTCCGGTGGATCTGAGCCGGGATCCCGTGCAGATCCTCATTCTGGGTACGGACACGCGGGACGGCACCGACGGCAAGTACGGTTCAAATGACTCGTCCGCGGGCTGGGGGAAATCGGACGTGATGATGCTGGCGAACCTGTCCGCGGACCGCAAGCGTGTCACCGTGGTCAGCCTGCCCCGCGACCTGCTCACCACCATCCCCGCCTGCACCGATCCGGAGACCGGGCAGGTCTATCCGGAGCAGCAGTCCGCGCAGCTCAACGAAGCCCTCAGCTATGGCGGACCGGGCTGCACCGTCGCGGCAGTGAACGAGATGACCGGCCTGCAGATTGACCACTTCATGATGGCCGACTTTAACGCGGTCAAGGAACTCTCCACGGTGATCGGCGGCGTGGACGTCTGCGTCAACGAACCGATCAACGACAGTTACTCGAAGCTGAAGCTGCCGGCCGGCGTGAGCTCGGTGCAGGGCGAGCAGGCGCTGGCTTTCCTGCGCACCCGCCATTCCTTCGGTGACGGGGGAGACCGCGGCCGGATCCGGGCGCAGCAGAGCTTCATGGCCTCCATGGCCCGCAAGATCCAGTCTGAGGGAACCTTGACGAATGTGCCCCGGCTGTATGCCATCGCCGAGGCCGTGGTCAACAACCTGACCGTGGACGAGGGACTGGCGGAGATTCCCCGGCTGCTGGCCCTGGCGGACCGGGTCAAGGCCGTGGACCTGGGCAAGGTGGCCTTCGTGTCGCTGCCCACCCAGGCATCTCCCGTGGACGGGAACCGCCTGGTCCTGGACGAGGAACCGGCGCAGGAGCTGTTCCGGATCCTGCGCGAAGACGGCGACGTCACTGCCCCCGAGGTCAATACCGCGGGATCGTCCCACGGTCAGTCCACCGGCAAAGCCACCGAGAAGGCCACCGGCAAGGCCACCTCTGATGCAGGCACCGAGACCCCGACGCCGAAGACCGAGGGCGGCGCCGCCGCCGGCGCGACCACGGAGCCGGGGAACGAACCCACCGCGGGCCACGACGTGCCCGCCTTCGACCCGGCCGTGCAGCCCGTGCAGGTGGTCAACGCCTCCGGTGCCCCCGATCGCGGCGAGGAACTGACCAAGCAGCTGCACGCGCTGGGCTACCTGTTGGCGACTCCGGCAGCCAGCGACGCGGAGCGGACTACTACCCAGCTGTACTACTCCGCCGGCTTCGAAGAGGTGGCCCTGTCCCTGGCCGAGCAACTCAACGTTCCCCGGGCCAACGTGCTGGTCTCCGGCGACTACTACGGCGTCGCGCTCTCGGTGGGGCAGGACTTCACCAGCGGTCAGCAGCTGGCGAAAACCGGCGGCGTCGCTGGCGGATTCAAGGGCCAGACTGCCGACCAGGTGACCTGCCAGCAGTCCGGCGCCTTCTAGCCGCCGGCTACCAGATCCGGACCCGTTCCTCCGGGCTGAGCCAGAGTCCGTCGCCTGCTGCGGTGCCGAAGGTTTCGTGGAAGGCATCCAGATTGCGCACCACCTGGTTGCAGCGGAATTCGTTCGGCGAATGCGGGTCGATCGCCAGCCGGCGCACTGCCTCCTCGGAGCGGATCTTCTGGCGCCAGCATTCGGCCCACGAGTAGAAGAACCGCTCGCTGCCGGTCAGCCCGTCGACCACCGGAGCCTCCTCGCCCTGCAGGCTCAACTGGTAGGCGCGGTAGGCGATGGCCAGACCGCCAAGGTCGCCGATGTTTTCGCCCAGCGTCAGTTCGCCGTTGACCATGCTGCCGGGAGCCTCGGCCGGGCTGAGCGCGGCGTACTGGTCCACCAGCCGGCCGGTGAGCCGGTCGAAGGCGGCCCGGTCCTCGTCCGACCACCAGTTCCGCAGCGCGCCGGTGCCGTCGTACTGAGAGCCCTTGTCGTCGAAGCCGTGGCCGATTTCGTGGCCGATCACCGCACCGATGGCGCCGTAGTTGGCCGCGGCATCGGCGTCGGCGTCGAAGAAGGGCGGCTGCAGGATGGCGGCCGGGAAGACGATTTCATTCATGGTCGGCATGTAGTAGGCGTTGACCGTCTGCGGGGTCATGTGCCACTCGGCGTCGTCGATCGGGCCGCCCAGTTTGGCCAGGTTTCGGCGGACCTCGAACTCGTTGGAGGCCTGCACGTTGGCCCAGACATCGTCCCCCGGTACAAAGCTGGAATAGTCGATCCACTTCTCCGGGTAGCCGATCTTGGTCCGGAAGCTGGCCAGCTTCTCCAGCGCCTTCTCGATGGTGCCCTGGGTCATCCACTCCAGGCCGGAGATGCTTTCCCGGTAGGCCGCCAGCAGGTTCGCGACCAGTTCTTCCATCCGTTCCTTGTGCGCGGGCGGGAAATGCCGGGCCACATATTCCTCACCGATGGCCTCGCCGAGGGCGCCTTCCACCAAAGCCACCCCGCGCTTCCACCGCTCCTTCAGCTCCGGGGTCCCGCTCAGGGTGCGCCCGTAGAAGCCGAAGTGGGTCTGGACCGCTTCATCGTGAAGGTAGGGCGCCGCCGTCGTCAGCAGTTGGAGCCGCAGCCAGGCCTGCCAGGTTTCCAGCGGTTCGCTGTCCAGCAATCCGTCCAGGGTGCGCAGGAAGTCCGGTTGGCAGACCACCATGTCGGTTGCCGCGGCTGCTTCCGGCCCCAGCGCGGCCAGCCATTCCGGCATCCAACCGGCCATGGCGGTTACCTGCTCATCGGTGCGCAGGTTGTAGGTCTGCTGCGGGTCGCGGCAGGACACCTTGTCCAGATGACCGGCCGCCAGCTTGTGCTCCAGATCCAGTGCCGCGTCGGCCTGCGCCGGGTCAAAACCGGCCAGCTCCAACATCTTCCCGGCGTAGCCGCGGTAGGCCTCCCGGATGGGGCCGAATTCGTCTTCGCGGTAGTAGGCCTCGTCCGGCAGGCCCAGCCCCGCTTGATACAGGTAGATCACGTAGCGGGTGGGGTCGCCGGCATCGTTGTTGACAAAAAAGGCCAGTGGATAGGCCGCACCGGTGCGGCTGAAGGCACCAACGACCTCGCGCAGCCCGTCCCGGTCGGAGATCTTCGCAATGGCGTCAAATTGCTCGGCCAGCGGGGAGAAGCCTTTGGCTTCCACCGTTTCAGTGTCCATGAACCCGGCATAGAGCATGCCGATCTTGCCTGCCGGACTGGCCGGGTCGGGGTGCTGGGCGGCGTCTTCGATAATGGCGTGCACGGCCTCTTCGGAAGCGTCGCGCAGGGCGGTGAAGGAGCCTTCCAACGCCCGATCGTCCGGGATGGCGGTCTCCGCGAGCCAGGTGCCGTTGACATGCCGGAAGAGGTCGTCCTGCGGACGGACGGCCGGGTCGACGTTGGACAATACGATTCCGGAGCGGCTCATGCGGCGCCTCATTTCATAGTTGTGTCAGGGTTTCCCTCACATCCTACGCACCGTGCTAGTGTGAAATTGTGCGCGCAGGAATGCTCCTTCTTAGCTGCCGCGGCGAGGCCACGCGAACTACTGTTTGACAGGCCGAACCCTCGCTGCGGAGTTTGTGTTGCCCGGCCAAAATTCTTCAATCAGCTCTCATGAGAAAAGGCCACACACCAAAATGCGAAACGCACAGAAGCCCTCCGGAATGCCCATCCATAAGTACATTCCGTTCCAGGACCAGATCACCGTAGAACTGCCCGACCGCACCTGGCCGGACAAAGTGATGACCAAGGCCCCGCGCTGGTGCGCGGTGGACCTGCGGGACGGCAACCAGGCGCTGATCGACCCGATGAGCCCCGAACGCAAGCACAAGATGTTCGACCTGCTGGTGCGCATGGGCTTCAAGGAGATCGAGGTCGGGTTCCCCTCGGCATCGCAGACCGACTTCGACTTTGTCCGCCAGTTGATCGAAGGCGACCGGATTCCCGACGACGTGACGATCCAGGTCCTGACGCAGTCCCGCGAGCACCTGATCGAGCGCACCTACGAGTCGATCGCCGATGCCGGCCGCGCGATCGTTCACCTGTACAACTCCACCTCGGTGCTGCAGCGCCGCGTGGTGTTCCGTGAAGACCAGGACGGCATCGTGGACATCGCGTTGCAAGGTGCCCGGCTCTGCCGCAAGTACGAAGAGGGCCTGAAGGGCACCGAGATCACCTACGAGTACTCGCCCGAGTCCTACACCGGAACCGAACTCGAGTTCGCCGCCCGGATCTGCAACGCCGTCACCGACGTCTTTGAAATTTCGGCGGACCGGAACGTGATCCTGAACCTGCCGGCCACGGTGGAGATGGCCACGCCGAATGTCTACGCCGATTCCATTGAGTGGATGTCGCGGAACCTGAGCAACCGGGAGCACGTGATCCTCTCGCTGCACCCGCACAACGACCGCGGAACCGGCGTGGCGGCTGCCGAACTGGGCTATCTGGCCGGCGCCGACCGGATCGAGGGCTGCCTGTTCGGCAACGGCGAGCGGACCGGCAACGTGGACCTGGTGACGCTGGGGCTGAACATGTTCAGTCAAGGCATCGACCCGATGATCGACTTCTCCAACATCGACGACGTCCGCCGCACGGTTGAATACTGCAACCAGTTGCCGGTGCCCGAGCGCTCCCCGTACGGCGGCGACCTGGTCTTCACCGCCTTCTCCGGCTCCCACCAGGACGCCATCAAGAAGGGCTTCGAGGCGATGGAGGCCGACGCCGCCGCCCAAGGCAAGACGGTGGACGAGCTGACCTGGGCGGTGCCGTACCTGCCCATCGATCCAAAGGACCTGGGCCGCAGTTACGAAGCGGTGATCCGGGTCAACTCGCAGTCCGGCAAGGGCGGCGTGGCCTACCTGCTCAAGCACGAGCACAAGCTGGACCTGCCGCGCCGTGCGCAGATCGAGTTCTCCGGCGTGATCCAGCGCCGCACCGACACCGTCGGCGGCGAAGTCAGCCCGGCGGAGCTGTGGGAGGTCTTTAACGACGAGTACCTGCCGACCCCGGAGAACAACTGGGGCCACTACACCCTGGGGTCGGTGAAGACCGACAGCGCGGAGGACGGAACCTTCCAGCTGACCGCCACCATGGGCGTGGACGGCGTGCAGAGCCGCCGTACCGCCGAGGGCAACGGACCGATCGCAGCACTGCTGGAGATCTTCCGCCAGGACGGCGTGGACGTACGGGTCCTGGACTACACCGAGCATGCGCTGTCCGAGGGCGGCAATGCACGGGCCGCCGCCTATGTTGAGTGCGCCGTGGGCGAGCGGGTGCTGTGGGGCGTGGGCATCGACACCAACACCACCATGTCCTCGCTGAAGGCAGTGGTGTCCGCCGTGAACCGTGCCATCCGGGACGAAACCGCCAAGAGCGTCAGTTCGCACTAGTTCCGGCGGTCCACCAACGTCCTTGCGGGCCTTCCTGCCGTATGGCGGCGGGAAGGCCCGCTTTAGTGGGAGAATAGACCGGTGTCCAACAGATCCTTCGCCTCCCGCACGTACCGGGACCAGGGCGTCATCCTGCGGACCCATAAACTCGGCGAAGCCGACCGCATCATCACCTTGCTCACCAAGCAGCACGGCCAGATCCGGGCGGTCGCCAAGGGTGTCCGCCGCACCAGCAGCAAGTTCGGCGCGGTGCTGGAACCGTTCATGGTGGCAGACCTGCAGCTGGTGTCCGGACGCAGCCTCGACATTGTCACGCAGGCCCAGATGGTGGGCCCCTATGGCCGGGACATCGCGGCCGACTACACCAAATACACCTCGGCCGCCGCGATCTGCGAGACGGCCGAAAAACTCACCGACGTCGACGGCGAATCTGCCGGCGCGCAGTACGGGCTGGTCATCGGCGCGCTCTCCGCGCTCAGCCGCAGCGTCCACGCGCCCGAGCTGATCCTCGATTCCTACCTGCTGCGCGCCCTGGCCACGGCGGGCTGGGCTCCCAGCTTCGACCAGTGCGCCCGCTGCGGTGCACCGGGTCCGCACACCGCGTTCAACGCCCCGCTGGGCGGAGCGGTGTGCCACGACTGCCGGCCGCCGGGATCTGCGTCGCCGGCGCCGCAGACCATGGAGTTGCTGGCCGCCCTGCTCTCCGCGGACTGGCCGGCCGCGGATGCCTCTGCCACCGGTCCGCGCCGCGAAGCTGCCGGGCTGGTGGCCAGTTATCTGCAGTGGCACCTGGAACGAACCCTGAAATCCCTGAAGCATGTGGAGCGAGTGTGACCCCAACTTCCCGGCAACCACAGCGGCCCTGGCCGCACCCGTCCGGCGCCCTGCCGCCCGCCCTGCCGCCGGCGCTGGTACCGGATCATGTGGCCATCGTGATGGACGGCAACGGCCGGTGGGCCAACCAGCGTGGCCTGCCCCGGACCGAGGGCCACAGAGCAGGTGAAGCGGCGCTGCTGGATGTGATGGCCGGCGCCATCGAGATCGGCGTCAAACACGTCAGCGTGTACGCCTTTTCCACCGAAAACTGGAAGCGGTCCCCGGAGGAGGTGCGCTTCCTGATGGGCTTCAGCCGAGACGTCCTTCGTCGCCAGCGCGACCAGCTGGACGCCTGGGGCGTGCGAATCCGCTGGTCCGGCCGCCGGCCCCGGCTGTGGAAGTCGGTGGTCAACGAACTGGAAGTGGCCGAGCGCCAGACGGCCGGCAACTCCACCTGCACGCTGACCATGTGCGTGAACTACGGCGGCCGGGCGGAAATCGCCGACGCGGCTGCCGCCATCGCCGCCGACGTTGCGGCCGGGAGACTGCGCGCGTCGTCGGTCTCGGAAAAGACCATCCAGCGCTACCTGGACGAGCCGGACCTGCCGGACGTCGATTTGTTCCTGCGCACCTCCGGGGAGCAGCGCTTCTCCAACTTCATGCTCTGGCAGTCGGCGTATGCCGAGATGGTGTTCATGGATACCCTGTGGCCCGACGTCGACCGGCGCACGCTGTGGGAAGCCATCGACATCTACGCCCGCCGCGACCGTCGCTACGGGGGAGCCGTGGACGCCGCCGTCGCGGGCGGCGCTTAGGCCGGCCGCTGCGGCAGCACGGGGTGCACGGTCTTCCCGCCCTGGAGCATGTAGGCCTGCGCCCAACGCTGCAGCCGCGCATAGGCGTCTTGGCGCACGTCCGCCCGCGAGAGGAACACATCGTGCAGGGCATCCTGCACCTGCTCGATGCTCACGCTGCGGCCCAGCCGCACCGCCCGTTCGGTCATCGTGCGGATGTCCAGCACCACGTCGGTGTTCTTCATGTCCTCGTGCCAGACCGGCCCGTTCATGCTGCGCGTGGAAGACATCACCAGCACCGGAATCTCTAGGTTGAGGCCCTTTGCGACTTTCGCCTGCCCGTCCCAGATGGCGCTGAGCCAGCCGGCGCGCACGGGGAAGGACTCCGGCGGGCGCAGCCTGGGGTCCAGATCCCATTCGCCCTCGGCCGTGCGGCTGATGCTGCGGTAATAGAAGCCGCGGACGGGGAGTTTGATTTCGGCCTCCGGCTTCAGCCGGGACAACGGTTCCAGCACGGCGCCCGCGGCGCGGCGGACCAAGGCGCTGCCGTGCATCTCCAGCCACGGGCTGTTCAGCACCAGTGCGCGCAGCCGGCCGGGATGTTCGGCCGCCCAGAGCGACGCCACCAGCCCGCCGGTCGAGTGTCCCATCAGCGTGATGTTGGTCTCGGAGCCGCCGTTTTCCTCGCCGATCAGCTCCAGCGCCAGGGAGATCTCGTCGTCGTACTGGCGCAGATCCGTCACGTAGCCCGCGGGATCGCCCTCCTGCAGGCTGCGGCCGTGGTGGTGCAGATCCAGCGCGTAGAACGCCACGCCTTGGCGGTGCCAAAACCGGGCCAGTTCGGTATTGAAGAAATAGTCGCTCCACCCGTGCACATACAGCACGGCATGGCCGCCGGGGGAGCGCCGCGGGGACTCCGGCAGGTAGCGGATCAGCGTGGCCCGCTGCGCCGCGCCGTCGATCGCCGGCACCTGCAGGACAGTGGACTCGAACTCCGGCCCAAGCATGTCTTCCTGCCAGTCGGCTGCCATTGCCAGGGTGGTCCTTCCTCTCGCCGGGGTCGCTGACCCCATGCTATCTCCCGGGCGACACGGTTTGGTGCGGCGGCGTGCACACGGAAAACTAGGACCATGCGCCTGTACCCAACCTTCTTCCGCGCCGCGTTCTCCTGGATGGACGCCGAGCGCGCACACCGTATCGGTTTCCAGCTCATCCGAACCGCGCACCGGTGCGGAGCAGGGGCCGTGCTGCGGCGCCTGACCCGTCCGCACCCCTCGCTGGCCACCCAGGCAATGGGGCTGACCTTCCCGTCGCCGTTCGGCCTGGCGGCAGGCTTTGATAAGGAAGGCCACGGCATCGAGGCGCTGGCTGACCTGGGCTTCGGCGCAGTGGAGATCGGCACCATTACCGGCAGCGCCCAGCCCGGCAACGCGCAACCCCGGCTGTTCCGGCTGATCGAGGACCGAGCGGTGGTCAACCGGATGGGGTTCAACAACGACGGCGCGGCGGCGGTTGCACCGCGGATCGGCGCCGCCCGTCGCCGCCTCGCCGCCCAGTACGGTGCGCTGCGTCCGGTCATCGGCGTCAACATCGGCAAGACCAGGGTGGTGGAACTGGACAACGCCACCGAGGACTACCTGAAGAGCACCCGGTTGCTGGCCTCGTCCGCGGATTATCTGGTAGTCAACGTGTCCTCGCCGAACACGCCCGGCCTGCGACTGCTGCAGAGCGTGGAGACGCTGCGGCCGCTGCTGCAGGCAGTGCGGGAGACGGCCGACTCGGTGGCCGGGCGCCACGTGCCGCTGCTGGTGAAGATCGCCCCGGACCTGAGCGACGAGGACGTCGACGACGTCGCCCGGCTGGCCCTGGAGCTGAAGCTGGACGGCATCATCGCGACCAATACGACGATTTCCCGTGACGGTCTGGTGTCCGACCCCTCTAAGGTCGCTGCCTGCGGCGACGGCGGACTCTCCGGCGCGCCGTTGAAGCAGCGGTCGCTGGAAGTACTGCGCCGGCTCCGCACCGCCGTCGGAAATGATTTGGTCCTGGTGTCCGTCGGCGGCGTGGAGACGGCCGACGACGTCCAGCAACGGCTGGATGCCGGCGCCACGCTGGTGCAGGGCTACACCGCGTTCCTTTACGAGGGGCCGTTCTGGGCCAGCCGGATCAACCGCAGCCTGGCCAAGCGGCGCGGCTGAACCTGGCGGTTCACGCTGGCGTCGCACGGTCCTTTCAGGAGGCCGGGCTGACCCGGCCTGTGCTGCCACGGCCGGCGCATCCAGCAGGCATGAAAAAGGGTCGGGAGCAGCTTTGCTCCCGACCCTTTGATTCAGTACTGTGCGAGCGGAATCAGCTGGGGTATTCGCCGCGCTTGACCTGCGGCTTCGGCAGGCGCATCCGACGCAGCTGCAGTCCGCGCATCACGCCGTACCAGACTGCGCCGCGCTCCACCTCGCCGAACTTGGCGGTCAGGCGCTTCTTGAGCTGTCGGCCCAGGATGAAGGCGTCAACTGCCACCAGCCCCAGCAGCACCCAGAAGCCCACCAGGATAAAGGCCTGCACGTTGAGGTCGCGGACAAAGCTCAGGATCACGAAGATCAGGGCAAAGACAATCAGGAATTCACCCAGCACCCAGCGGGCGTCGACGAAATCGCGGACGAAGCGCTTCTGCGGGCCCTTGTCGCGGAACGGCAGGTAGCGTTCGTCGCCGGTGTTCATGGCCTCGCGCATTTTCAGCCGCTGGTCCGCCTGGGCAAGGCGGTTGGCGTCGCGCGCTGCTTTGCGGTCGTTCGGGACCAGCGGGCGCTTGCGCGCAGCTTCCTGGTCCTTGCGCCGGGGCGTGGGGGCACCCTTGCCGTCGCGAGGCTGCGCCGCGGTGGCCTGGTCGATGGTTTCTTGGGGCGTGGAAGCCTCTTTTTTACGTCCGAACACCAGTCAAGAATACCGGACCGCCCGCGGGGATCGTCCCGTCTGAAAGCCGCGGCCCGGCGGCGATGCCACGGGCATCGGCGCGACCGCAACACGGGCGGTAGGGTGTCGGCTATGACCAATGTGAACGTAGAACAACTCGCGGCCGCAGTCGACTCCGGCATGGGACGCACCATCTCCTCACTGGAGCAGCTGGTCTCCATTCCGGGCATCGCGTGGGCCGCCTTCGATCAGCAAGACCTGGTCCGCAGCGCGGATACCGTAGCCGACATGGTCCGGGAGCTGGGACTGGACGACGTGCAGATCCTCAGCGTCCCGAACGGCGCATCGGCTGGCGGCCCCGCCGTGGTGGCCCGCCGGCCGGCCGCCGCCGGCAAGCCGACCGTCCTGCTGTACGCACACCACGATGTGCAGCCGCCGGGGGATCCCGCGCTGTGGCGGACCGAGCCGTTCAAGGCCACCGAAATCGACGGCCGGCTCTACGGCCGCGGCGCTGCCGATGACAAGGCCGGGATCATGGTCCATCTGGCATCGTTGCGGGCGCTGCTCGAGGTCATCGGCGACGACTTCGGGGTCGGCGTCACCTTCTTCTTTGAGGGGGAGGAGGAGGCCGGTTCGCCGACGTTCCGCTCCTTCCTGGAAACACACCGCGAATTGCTGCGGGCCGACGCCATCATCGTGGCCGACTCCAGCAACTGGAAGGTCGGCGTTCCCGCCCTGACCACCAGCCTGCGCGGCCTGGTGGACGGCACCGTGGAGCTGCGGGTGCTGGAACACGCTGTCCACTCCGGCATGTTCGGCGGTCCGCTGCTGGATGCACCCACCCTGCTCGCCCGGCTGATTGCCACCTTCCATGACGACGACGGTGCTGTCGCCATCGAGGGGCTTGTGACCGCTCCAGCCGCATCGGTCGACTATCCGGAGCAGGACTTCCGGCGCGATTCGTCGGTGCTGGACTCCGTACAGCTGGCGGGCACCGGCAGCATCGCCGACCGGCTGTGGAACAAGCCGGCTTTGTCAGTGATCGGCTTTGACGCTCCCAGCGTGGAACTGGCTTCCAACACCTTGATACCGGCGGCCAGGGCCAAGATCAGCCTGCGCCTGGCGCCGGGCCAGGACCCCGACCAGGCGATGGACGCGGTGGCCGCCCACGTGGCCGCGCACGCGCCGTTCGGGGCCGAGGCCACCTTCGTGCCGGGGGAGCGGGGCCAGGCCTTCGCCACCGATACCACGGCCCCCGTGGGCCGGGCCGCGCTGTGGGCGCTGGAACAGGCCTGGGGCACCCAGCCGGTGGAGGCGGGCATGGGCGGATCGATTCCGTTCATCGCCGATTTGACGGAGATCTATCCGCAGGCACAAATCCTGATTACCGGCGTGGAAGACCCCGATTCGCGGGCGCATTCGGCCAATGAGTCGCTGCATCTGGGGGACTTCCGCAACGCAATCCTGGCCCAGGCGCTGCTGCTGGCCCGAGTGAACGACGAGGGCATCTGAGGCGGTGCCCTGAAGGGCCAGGAGGCGGGCAAGGTTATCCCCTTTTGGGCGACGGGACGTACGATGGAACGGTAGCCCGACGCACCACTGAGTAATAGCAGCAGGTCACCGGACGGCCCGTCATAGATAAGGAAGTGCAATGAGCGCAACGACCAACTCATCCGCCCCGACCCCGGCACCCGAAACGGCAGAACTGCCCACGCACGAAGTGGCTCTGACCGATGTGGCAGCGGGGAAGGTACGCAGTCTTCTGGAACAGGAAGGCCGCACCGACCTGCGCCTGCGGGTAGCGGTGCAGCCGGGCGGATGCTCCGGCCTGATCTACCAGCTGTACTTCGACGAGCGGATGCTCGACGGCGACGCAGTCCGTGATTTCGACGGCGTCGAGGTGGTTGTGGACAAGATGAGCGTGCCTTATCTCTCCGGCGCCTCGATCGACTTCGAGGACACCATCTCCAAGCAAGGATTCACCATCGACAATCCGAACGCCGGTGGCTCCTGCGCCTGTGGAGACTCGTTCCACTAACAGCTGGCGGGGGCGTTCCCCGGCCGCCGGACGGCCGACGCACGGGGAAGCCTGTCACATGAAAGTCATGTGTGCGGGTAAGCTCTACAGTGAGTAGTAAAACTGGATATGAGGCCAGGGCTTTGCTCTGCCATGGCTCCATCACTTGCACGAAACAAAGAGGAAGGGCCGTCTGTGAGTTCGCAGGTTCGAACCGGCAGTCGACGCGCCAGGATTGCCAAGGCCACTGGCCTGGGTACCGTCGGTGCGTTGTTGTTGACGGGATGTTCAGAAGAAGTCCGCTTGGGCTGGTTGCCCACACAGCGGGACGTTACCAACCACACTCCCGAAATCATCGATTTGTGGGTTCACGGATGGATCGCCGCGTTGGCTGTTGGTGTCCTGACCTGGGGCTTGATCCTCTGGTGCATCATCGCCTACCGCCGGCGCAAGGGCGAGACCGGCTACCCCCGCCAGCTCAGCTACAACCTGCCGCTCGAAATCTTTTACACCGCGGTCCCGATCGTCATGGTCTTGGTCTTCTTCTACTTCACGGACAAGACCACGAGCAACATCACTGCCCGGACGGACAACCCCGACGTCGTCGTCGACGTGCGCGGTAAGCAGTGGGCTTGGGACTTCAACTACGTCAAGCAGGACAAGTACTTTGCCGGCGTGCAGGCCCACCTGACCGGTGAGACCGGCGTTCCGGAGACTCTGCCGACGCTGTACCTGCCGGTGAACAAGAGCGTGGAGTTGCAGATCAACTCCCGCGACGTCATCCACTCGTTCTGGGTGCCCGCCTTCCTGCAGAAGGTGGACATGATCCCTGGCAAGACCAACCACCTGAGCTTTACCCCGACCCGTGAGGGCATTTACGACGGCAAGTGTGCCGAGCTTTGCGGCGAATACCACTCCGAAATGCTCTTCCGCGTCGCTGTGGTCTCCGAGGCTGAGTTTGAGGCGCAGATGGCACGGCTCAAGGACGGCCAGATCGGCGAAGAGTACGACCGCAACCCCTACGCTGAAGCGTCGAAGTAAAGGAGCGAGGGCCACAAGTGTCAACGTACGAATACACAGCTGACGACCGGGGTACCACGGTAGCTCCGCGCGTCGTCCCGAGGTCCAAGGGGCGCATCGTCGTCAACTGGATCACCTCGACGGACCACAAGACGATCGGGTACATGTACCTGATCACGTCGTTCATTTTCTTCTGCCTCGGCGGCGTGATGGCCTTGGTCATCCGCGCCGAACTGTTCGAACCCGGCATGCAGATCCTGCAGACCAAGGAACAGTACAACCAGCTGTTCACCATGCATGGCACGGTGATGCTGCTGATGTTCGCCACACCGTTGTTCGCAGGCTTCGCCAACGTCATCATGCCGCTGCAGATCGGCGCTCCCGATGTTGCGTTCCCGCGCTTGAACGCGCTGGCGTTCTGGTTCTTCCTGTTCGGCAGCGTGATCGCGGTTGCCGGCTTTATCACCCCGCAGGGCGCAGCGTCCTTCGGCTGGTTCGCCTACGCACCGTTGTCCAACACCACGTTCTCGCCTGGTGTGGGCGGAGACCTCTGGGTCTTCGGCCTGGCGCTCTCCGGCTTCGGCACCATTCTGGGTTCGGTCAACTTCATCACCACGATCATCACCATGCGGGCCCCGGGCCTGACCATGTGGCGGATGCCGATCTTCACCTGGAACACGCTGGTCACCGGCATTCTGGTCATGATGGCGTTCCCGCCGCTGGCCTCCGCACTGTTTGCCCTCGGCGCCGACCGACGTTTCGGCGCGCATATCTTCAATCCGGAAAACGGCGGTGCCATCCTCTGGCAGCACCTGTTCTGGTTCTTCGGCCACCCCGAGGTGTACATCATCGCCCTGCCGTTCTTCGGCATCGTGTCCGAGATCTTCCCGGTGTTCAGCCGCAAACCGATCTTCGGCTACAAGGGCCTGGTCTACGCGACCATCGCGATTGCTGCCCTGTCCGTGACTGTGTGGGCACACCACATGTACGTCACCGGTTCGGTCCTGCTGCCGTTCTTCGCCTTCATGACCATGCTCATCGCGGTGCCCACCGGCGTGAAGTTCTTCAACTGGATCGGCACCATGTGGCGCGGATCGATCACCTTCGAAACGCCGATGCTGTGGAGCCTGGGCTTCCTGGCCACCTTCCTGTTCGGTGGACTGACCGGCATCATCCTGGCCTCGCCGCCACTGGACTTCCACGTCTCCGACACCTACTTCGTGGTAGCACACTTCCACTACGTGGTCTTCGGAACCGTCGTGTTCGCCATGTTCGCAGGCTTCTACTTCTGGTGGCCCAAGTGGACCGGCAAGATGCTCAACGAGCGCCTGGGCAAGATCCACTTCTGGATGCTGTTCCTCGGCTTCCACGGCACCTTCCTGATCCAGCACTGGCTGGGCGTCGAGGGCATGCCTCGCCGGTACGCCGACTACTTGCCGGAAGACGGGTTCACCGCAATGAACCAGTTCTCCACCGTCGCCTCCTTCGTACTCGGTGCCTCGATGATCCCGTTCTTCTGGAACGTGTACATCACTTGGCGCAGCGGCAAGAAGGTCGAAGTCGACGATCCTTGGGGCTTCGGCGCGTCGCTGGAGTGGGCTACCTCCTGCCCGCCGCCGCGGCACAACTTCACCTCGCTGCCCCGCATCCGGTCGGAGCGCCCTGCGCTGGACCTGCACCACCCGGAGCTCGCACCGCGGCACACCCCGACGACTCCGGTGCCGGCAGCCCAGCTGGCCGGTCCCGCTGACCAGAAGGACGCATAACTGTGAAGATTGAAGCCTGGCTATTCATCGCGCTTGCGCCGTTCTTCGCCATTGTTGCCACTGTTTACGGCTTCATGGGGGACTGGCACGAACCCGTAGGTTACCTGGCGTTGTATTTGACGGCCGGACTGTCCCTGATGATCGGCGGTTACCTCTGGTTCACGGCACGGCGCGTCGGCCCTCGTCCTGAAGACCGGGTGGACGCAGAAATCCACGAGGGCGCCGGCGAACAGGGCATGTTCAGCCCGTGGAGCTGGTGGCCGCTGGTCCTGGGCCTTGGTGCCGCCTCCGGCTTCATGGGCCTGGCAGTCGGCTGGTGGATCGTCTACATCGCCATCGGCCTGACCACGGTAGCCATCATTGGATGGGTCTACGAATATAGCCGTGGAGACCACGCCCACTAAGTAGATAGCAAGAGACGGAAGGGCCCGGAACCGCTTGGTTCCGGGCCCTCTCGCATGCCCGGGGGCCGCACGCCCCTGGGCGGCCGCAGCCCCCCGGTTCGTTGGTCTAGACCGGGTAGAATGGCAGGGACCCCAGGACCCTGAGCAGGAGGCTGCATGTCCATCAGTGCCGCTGCGATCGAGGGCGAGATCGACGCCTCCTCGCCTACTGCAAAGCACGTCCAGCTCCGGGACATCTTGCGCCGGCATGCCCAAGAACGCTGTGAACCCGGCGGGGCATTTCCCTCAGAGCGGGATCTCACTGAGCGCTTCGGAGTGGCACGGATGACCGTGCGGCAAGCCATTGATTCGCTCGTTGCGGAGCAGGTGCTCGAGCGCATCGTGGGGCTGGGAACGTTTGTGAGCCAGCCCAAACTGGACCTGCAGGTCAAGCTGACCTCGTACAGCGAAGAGATGCAGCGCCGCGGCATGGTCCCCGATGCCCGGGTACTCAGCTTCGAACAGATCGGCGCCACCCCTCTGGTGGCCCGTGAACTCCAGATTGAGGAGGGGCAGCCGGTTGTGCGTTTCCGCCGACTGCTGCTGGCGGATGCCGAGCCCATGAGCGTGGACGAAAACTTCATTCCCGCCCAGCGGGTGCCGGGGATCCTGGACGAGGGTCCGCCGTCGTCGCTGTACAACGTTTTGAGCGAGCGCTACGGCCTGATTATGGAGTGGGGAGAGGACACCATCGAGGCCACCGCGGCGCAGCCTTCAATCGCCCGGTTGCTGAACGTGGACATCGGGTCGCCGCTGCTCAAGATCCAGCGTCATGCCTACGTGTCCAAGACCATGGTGGACTTCTCGATCTCGTACTACCGGGCGGACCGCTACAAGCTCTGGGTGCCGCTGCAACGGCCTGGCGGACGCGCCCCGCGTTCGTACAACGTGAAGAGGTATTAAGCGCGCAGAACGGATCAGGCGCTCGTTCTGCGTAGCTTCTCCAAGCCATCAGCCGGCGCGGGTAGGGGAGTGGGCCTCCTGATGACGGCCCTGCTGCGTTCGGTCGGCTGTCGGCTCGACCCAATGGGCCGCATCAGTTGTAGACCCCCGGCAAACACAGGAATGGCCCCGGACTCGGTCCGGGGCCATTCCTGTGCATTCAGTTTTCTAGCGGGTGGTGACTTCGGCCTTTTCGGCAGGAGCCTCAACCTCGGCGTGGTGGCTGTGTGCAGCCTCCAGTTCGGCCGGGGTAACCGGTGCCACCCGATCCTCGAAGAAGAACCGCGACAGGGCGCCGCGCAGCTTCTCGGTCCGCTTGACGTGGCCCGCCCTGTTCGGCTGGGCCGGCAGCACCTCAGGCGACTCAAAGTTGACCAGGCGGTACAGCTTGTAGTCGTTCAGCGGTTCGTGGACCTCGATGAACTCACCATGCGGCAGGCGGACAATGCGTCCGGTTTCCCGGCCATGCAGGGCGATCTCACGGTCCTTGCGCTGCAGCGCCAGGCAAATGCGGCGCGTGATAATGAAGCCGAGAATCGGGCCCAGGAAGAACAGTGCGCGCAGCCAGTACGTCACATCGTTCAGCGACACGTGGAAGTGCGTGGCGATCAGGTCCGAGCTCGCAGCGGCCCACATCACCGAGTAGAAGACAATGCCTGCCACACCGATGCCGGTGCGGAACGGTGCGTTGCGCGGGCGGTCCAGGATGTGGTGCTCGCGGTTGTCCTTGGTGACCCAGCGTTCGATCCACGGCCAGGCGAACATCAGCGTGAACAGCAGGCCTGCCGGCCCGAGGGCGGGGAGAAGCACGTTCAGGGAGATGGTTCGGCCGAAGATCACGAACTCGCCGACACCGGGCATCAGGCGCAGTGCGCCGTCCACCCAGCCGATGTACCAGTCAGGCTGGGTACCGGCCGAGACGGGGGAGGGGTCGTAGGGCCCGTAGTCCCAGATGGCCAGGATCTGGAAGTTCGCCGCGATGACGGCCAGGATGCCGAAGACCACGAAGAAGAAACCGCCGGCCTTGGCCGCGTAGACCGGGCCAATCGGGAAGCCCACAACGTTCGATTCGGTCCGGCCCGGGCCGGGGTACTGGGTGTGCTTGTGCACTACAACCATGAACAGGTGGATGGCGATCATCAGCAGGATCAGTGCCGGCACCAGCAGGATGTGGAGTACATAGAGGCGTCCCACGATGTCTGTACCCGGGAACTCCCCGCCGAACAGCAGCAGCGAGATGTAGGTGCCGACGAGGGGAATTCCCTTGATCACGCCGTCGATAATGCGCAGGCCGTTACCGGAGAGCAGGTCATCCGGCAGCGAGTAGCCGGTGAAGCCGGCAGCCAGGGCCAGAATCAGCAGCACGCAGCCGACGACCCAGTTCAGCTCGCGCGGCCGGCGGAAGGCACCGGTAAAGAAGACGCGGAGCATGTGGAAGGACACCGAGGCAACGAACAGCAGCGCCGACCAGTGGTGCAGCTGGCGCATAAAGAGGCCGCCGCGGACCTCGAACGAGATCTGGAGGGTGGACTGGTAAGCGACCGACATCTCGACACCCTTGAGCGGGACGTACGGCCCGGTGTAATGGGTCTCAGCCATCGAGGGATCGAAGAAGAACGTCAGGAAGGTGCCGGTGAGCAGCAGGATGACGAACGAGTAGAGCGCTACTTCACCGAACATGAAGGACCAGTGGTCCGGGAAGATCTTGCGTCCGAATTCCTTGACGATCGACGAGCCGCCTACGCGGGTGTCGACGAAGTTGGTAATCCGCCCCACCCGTGTCTTGGGGGCGTAAGAATCAGTTGAAGCGCTCATGCTTAGCCACGCTCCCAGTAGCTCGGTCCGACAGGTTCGTGGAAGTCGCTGGTGGCGACCAGGTAGCCCTCGTCGTCAACGCTGATCGGAAGCTGGGGCAGGGCGTGAGCGGCGGGGCCGAAGATCACCTTGCATTCCTGCGTCAGGTCGAAGGTCGACTGGTGGCAAGGGCAGAGCAGGTGGTGCGTGTGCTGTTCGTACAGCGCCACCGGGCATCCGACGTGGGTGCAGATTTTCGAATAAGCAACGATGCCATTGTAGTTCCAGTCTTCACGACCTGGGGAGACATGCAGCTCGTCGGGATTCAGACGCATCAGGAGGACAACGGCCTTGGCCTTCTCTTCCAACTTGTGCTCCGCCTCGTTCAGCCCCTCGGGGATGACGTGGAAGGCCGAACCAATGGTGACATCCGAGGCCTTGATCGGGGTGCCGCTCGGGTCGCGGGTAAGGCGCACGCCGGCATCCCACATGGTGTGCCGCAGCACCTCCGGGTTCAGGTCCTTGGACAGGTCGCGGAAGATGCCGATGGCAGGCAGGATGGCCAGCACACCGGCGCCGATCAGGGTGTTGCGGATCAGCGGGCGGCGGGAAATACCTGACTCGTCAAGGACCTGGCCGATGATCTGCTCTGCGTCCCGGCGGTCCTCTTCGGTGCGGACCTCGTGGCGCTCTTCCACAATCTCGTGGTCGGGCATAAGCGTCTTGGCCCAGTGGACAATGCCGACGCCGATGCCCAGCATCGCGAAGGCCGTGCCCATGCCCAAGGTGAAGTTCTGAAAACGCAGCGTTGCGATGGTGTCATCCAAACGGATGCCAAAGTACCCGACGAAGAAAAGTACGGTGCCAATAATGGAGATTACGAAGAGTATCGCAACCTGGCGTTCGGCGCGCTTTTCCGCCCGGGGATCTTTGTCGGCACGGCGCGGGCGGTGCGGGGGAAGTCCAGGATCCTGAAACTTCTCCACGTCGCTCTGACCAGCCGTAGCAACGGTGCCCGAGGTGCTCGGACTGCCGTGACTATGGTCGCCCATGATCCCTCTCATCTTTCTCTAAATAGTTCAAAAACATATAGGACTGTTGACGCTTCTGCGGCGGCCACTCAGGCCGCCGTTCAGCGCGGGTTAGGAAGACCGCTGGGTCAGCCAGATGGTGAATGCAATGACGATTCCCAATCCGGCAGTCCACATCAGCAGACCCTCGGATACCGGGCCAAGCGAGCCGAGCGAGAAGCCACCCGGGGTGCCCTGTTCTTCGATCGTCTTCAGGAAGGCGATGACATCGCGCTTCTCCTCGGGGGAGATGTTCGCGTCACTGAACACCGGCATGTTCTGCGGGCCGGTGGCCATGGCTTCGTAAATGTGTGCTTCGCTGACGCCGGCCAGGGCGGGGGCGAACTTACCGCGTGTCAGAGCGCCGCCGGCAGCGGAGGCATTGTGGCACATGGCACAGTTGACGCGGAAGATCTCGCCGCCGGCGGCGGGGTCTCCCTTGGAAACGTCAAGGAGGTCTGCTTCCGGGATGGCCGGGCCAGCACCGAGGGAGGCCACGTACGCAGCCAGTTGCATGGTCTGCTCTTCGGAGAACTGGTTCGGCTTCTGCAGGGCCTGGGGGCCCGACATCTGCATGGGCATGCGGCCGGTTCCCACCTGGAAGTCCACAGCCGCGGCGCCGACGCCGATCAGGGCCGGACCGGCCTGATTGCCGTGCGCACCCTTGGGTGCCCCGATCGCACCAATTCCGTGACAAGTTGCGCAGTTGGCCACGAAGAGCTTTTCGCCCTCTTCGATGTCATGCGCGGAAAAATTGGTGGTCTGGGCCTTGGCCTCATTGACATTGCCGGCAACGGCGTACAAGCCGCCGGTGACCAGCAATCCCAAGAGCAACAGGGCAACGGCCGCCAGCGGGTGGCGTCGCCTCTGGGAGAGTGCCTTCACTTGATGGTTCCTAACTCTGCGGTGCGTGTGCGTAGATGTTCGGCCGGGCAACCCTGCAGCGGGATGCAGGCTCTGGCCGTCTACTTCAGGAAGTAGATGATGATGAAGAGAGCGATCCACACGACGTCAACGAAGTGCCAGTAGTACGACGTGACGATGGCGGATGTGGCTTCGAAATGACCGAACTTCTTGGCGACATAGGCGCGGCCGATGATCAGCAGGAAAGCGATGAGCCCGCCCGTGACGTGAAGGCCGTGGAAGCCGGTGGTGATGTAGAACGCTGACCCGTAGGCGTTGGAGGACAGCGAGACTCCCTCGGAGACGAGGACCGCGTACTCGTAGGCCTGGACGGAGACGAAAATGGCGCCGAGGAAGAACGTCAGCAGGAACCACTCGACCATGCCCCACTTGGCGACATTGAGCAGGCCACCGGTACGGCGGGCCTGGAGCCGCTCTGCGGCAAAGACGCCGTACTGGCAGGTGAAGGAGCTGGACACCAGAACAATGGTGTTGGCCAGCGCGAATGGAACGTTCAACTTTTCGGTTTCCATCGCCCACATCTCGGGGGAAGTGGCGCGGAGCGTGAAGTACATAGCGAAAAGACCGGCAAAGAACATCAGCTCGCTGGAGAGCCACACAACGGTTCCGACAGAAACCAGATTGGGGCGGTTCAGCGTTGGATGCGCCGGGGTACTGGGGGCGTGGGTTGCAGTTGTCACAAGGCCATTATGTCTATAAATCCGGCCAGTTCACCAATGCATTCGAACGCGCGGCGCGGCGTTTCGGTTCCCAACCCGCAGTATTCCGCGGAACGGCGCGGAAGTTAACAATCCGGAAGTTTCTACGAAACGTAGATAACCTAGTGGGGTGACGACGGAACCGAACGCTCAGAACACGCCCACCTGGCCGGAATTGATCTCGGCCCTGATCTCGCGGCAGGATCTCACCACCGCTCAAACGCAGTGGGCAATGAACGCGATCATGTCCGGCGGCGCCACCGACGCGCAGATGGCCGGCTTCCTCGTCGCGCTGCGCTCCAAGGGCGAGACAGTCGACGAGTTGACCGGCCTGGTGGAGGCCATGGTCGGCAACGCGCGGCCGATCGATATTCCAGGCGAGAAGTTGGACATCGTCGGCACGGGCGGAGACCGGCAGAATACGGTCAACATCTCGTCCATGGCCGCCTTGGTCTGCGCAGGGGCCGGCGCACGGATCGTCAAGCACGGCAACCGGGCCGCGTCGTCGTCCTCAGGGTCGGCCGATGTGATTGAAGCCTTGGGTGTCCGTTTGGATCTGCCGGTGGAGCGCGTGGCGCAGACAGCAGTCGAAGCGGGAATCACCTTTTGCTTTGCCCAGGTATTCCACCCGTCGATGCGCTACGCCGGTGCCGTCCGCGGGGAGCTGGGAGTAGCCACCGCCTTTAACTTCATGGGACCGATGACCAATCCGGCAAACCCCACGGCAGCCGCGATTGGCGTCGCCGATGCACGGCTCGCACCGCTGATTGCCGGTGTGCTGGCGGCACGAGGAATCCGTGCACTGGTGTTCCGCGGCGGCGACGGACTGGACGAACTGACCACGACGGGACCGTCGTCGGTATGGGAGGTCCGCGACGGTGCCGTCACGGAGCAGCAGGTGGATCCCCTGGACCTCGGCATTGCCAGGGCTACCCTGGACGACCTGCGCGGTGGGGATGCAGTTCACAATGCGCAGGTGGTACGCCGTCTGCTGGCAGGGGACAAAGGCCCGGTCAGGGACGCCGTCGTCCTCAATGCCGCCGCTGCTCTGGTTGCCAACGACCTCTCCGCCGACGCGCCGCTGCTGGAACGACTGGCGGGCGGCCTGGAGCGCGCTAACGCGGCCATCGACAGCGGGGCTGCGGCTGGGGCCTTGCAGCGCTGGGTCGACGCCACACGCTGATTCCTGCGGCAGTCGAGCGGTAGTCTCAGCCGCTTAAGGTTCAACCGCTTCAAGTGAAGTGCCGCGGGCGCCAGGTGTCGGTCACTGGCGTCCGCGGCACTTCTGCCGCCGCTGCGCTCTACTCGAATCCGAGCGAGAAAGCCGCATCCAGGTCGTGTTTTGAATAGGCACGGAAGGCGATGTGCGTGGTGGTGGCCTGCACGCCCTTGACCTTGGAGAGGCGGTCGGCAATCACATCGGCCAGTTCGTCGTGTTTGGCAACGCGGGCAACAGCGATCAAATCCCATTCGCCGGTGACCGAGTAGACCTCGCTGATGCCCTCGATCTCGGAGATTTCCTGGGCGCACTCCGGGATCCGGGTTGCGTCGGTCCGGATGAGAACGAATGCTGTAGCCACTGCACTGCCTTTCTGCTGGAACGGGTCTTTCCTATCACCGAGGTTATTCCACCCGTCGGCCGAAGCGTAGTTTCATGAACAGCGCGGCCAGCGCGCGCCATCCCAGCAGCAGCGCGCCGAGCACCAAGAACGTCACGATCTGGAATGACAGCGCAAGCCCACCGCCTGCCAGACCGCGCAAGGCGAGACCCACGACCACTGCCGCCAGCCAGACCACGACGCCGGTGGGCCAGATGGCTGCAGGGCGGCGCCAGGCACGCAAGGCTGCCCAGCCAGTCAGTGCCCCGATCAGGAATGGGGTGGCGGTGAGGAGGATGCCGGCGACGGCCAGTCCGTGTTCATGCGTGTTTCGGCCTGCTGCAGCAAAAATGACGATGGCGGCCAGATCCAGGGCCAGCCCACCTGCCGCCAACGGGCGTCCAGCGCGAAGCCGGGGGGAAGTTTCAATCACGACTCCACACTATCGGCCACCGGCGGGCGTACCATTCGGCGGGAGGGCCGAAGTGCCTGAAACAGGGCGGGCCGGAGGGGGAAGGGACATGAAGTTGGCGCAGGTAGCGCTGGGCGTGCAGGACCTCGCCCGAGCGACTGCTTTCTATACCGAACTGTTGGGCTATCCGCCGGCCGGCATCTTCGATCCTCCGGGACTGGTGTTCTTCGATCTCGACGGCGTCCGGTTACTGCTGGAGGTTGGCGCGCCGGCGGCGCTGTTGTACCTTCAGGTGGACTCGGTCCGGGACCAGGTGCAGGAACTGCGCGGCCGCGGAACACCGGTAGTCGAGGAGCCGCACGTGATCTTCCGGCATGCAGATAATGCCTTGGGGCCCGCCGGGATGGACGAGTGGATGGCTTTTGTCCGCGACTCGGAAAGCAACCTGTTGGGCCTTGCAAGTCACGAGCGGGCGGAGTAGAAAGCCGGCGGTTGCACGGGCGGACACAAACCTAGATACTTGTATTCACCAGTACAAGGAAGCAGGGTTGTATGTACGTTCTGACCGTTGACCAGCGCCGGTCGCGCAGCCGCGAGGATCTGGTTCAGGAGGCCATTGAAGCCCTGAACAATGATTCCGCGCGTCCCCTGCTTCGCGGGTTTGAACGTACTGCCGGGGATGAGATGCAGGCGGTGGTTGCAGACGCTTCCGTGGCGGGGGAGATTGCGCTGGAACTGGCTGCCAGCAACAACTGGAGCGTCGGTATCGGCGTGGGCAGGGTTGACGAACCGCTGCCGGACTCCACGCGGGCTGGCTCCGGGGAGGCCTTCGAGCGCGCGCGCGAAGCAGTGACTGCGGCCAAGTTCGCCCCGGGGAACATCGCCGTTTCCGGGGCGAGAGCGGAAGCTGGGCATGCGGAAGCTGTGCTGCAACTGCTGGTATCCGTGGCGCGCAAGCGCAGCAAGGAGGCCCGCGAAGCCGGGGAGCTCAGTGACCAAGGACTCACCCAGCAGCAAATCGCGGACCGGCTGGGCATCACTCAACAAGCTGTCTCTAGCAGGCTGCATAGTGGACTCTGGCACGAGTGGCGTCGGGGACAATCCGCTGCACAAGCACTGCTGGAAGGAGCTGATCGATGAGCGCTGTGGCACTTGTGGTGCTTTGCCTGGCCGCCGCCGTGGCCGGCCCCATGTACTTTGAGCGGTTTCAGGGCGCCGGTAACCGCTGGCTGTACGCCGCCAGCGCCCTCTCGCTGCTTCTTTTGGGGGGCGCCGCGCTGTTGGCGGCGCTGGGACCGGGCGGACTGGGGCCTGCCGCTTATGCCTTGGGCGTGGCGGCGGCCGCGATCGGCGGCGGCCCGGCGACCGTAACCATTCTGCGGTTGTCCTTCAATGCTTCGCACCCGGACAACCACACCGACCCGGAGGAGTCTCCGGTTCTGCGCGGCGGCGCCTGGATCGGAGTCCTCGAGCGGACGGCCATTGCGTCGACTCTGTTGGCCGACTGGCCGGAAGGTCTGGCTGTTGTCCTGGCGGTGAAAGGCTTGGGCCGGTATTCAGAACTCGGCCAGTCCGGCGCCGCCGAGCGGTTCATCCTGGGGACCTTCGCGAGCGTGCTGTGGGCGGCGGCGGCCACCGGTATTGCGGTGCTGGTGCGCTGAGCCGGCCGGGGCCAGTCAGTCCTCAAAGCGGGTGGTTGCCGCGCCGGAGAGCGGTTCGACGATGCCCTGAGCCACGTCACGGAGTTTAACGTTGCGTGCGTTGGAGGCGCGGCGCAGAATTTCCATGGCCTCGAGTTGGCTGCATGAGTTCTGGCCCATGACGATGCCAGCGGCGAGGTTGATGGTGGTGCGGGACTCCAAGGCTGCTGCCAAATGTGCCGTCCGCTTGGCCATCCGGTCTATCCGTTCAGCCAGCAGGAGCGGCTTGGCTGCGATGCGCGCATAGGTGGTGGCGGCAGCAAGAACAGCGCCAGAGAAGCCGTTGCCGCTGCGCTGATAGCAGGACACGACTGCACCTAAGCCGTCGTCGTCCACGCGGAGCGGTACAGCCAGGATGGAACCAATTCCCGCCGACGCCGCATCCGCCATTAACTCGTTCCAGCGGTCCTCCTGTCCGACGTCGCGCACCAGTACGGCGGCGCCGGTGCGTAAGGCGCTCAGGCCCGGGCCGTCGTCGTACTTGGGCTGGTATTCCGCCCATGAAGCCGGGCTGTGGGTGGGGGAGACAGTACGGTCTCGAGGACCGCGCAGCACAAGTACGCTGCACGTCAACTCTCCGCGATCACCAAGGGCGGCGGCGGCTAGCTGAGCCAATTGGTCGAGGAAGTCCTGCAGATCGTCGCTAATGAGCAGCGCGTCCTGCATCTGGTCGATCAACTGTGCCCCGAATTCGGCCTCACTCATGGCAGCCACCCCAGCAAGGCGGGCCATCGCCGGTGGGCATCCAGCCCGCGTTTCGTCCGTCCCGCAACATTATGACGTCGTTTGTTGCCCATGTCACACACCTCCTTTTATGATGGTCACCGGTCAAGGAGCGGCCATGGGGAACTCTTGAGGGGACTGACTATGGATCCCAAATTGCGTGTGGTCGTTCGGGTGGACATAGACCGGGAATCCGCCCAGATTGAAGTCCGCGGACATGTGACTACCCGGAACATCGTGGCGCTTTATTCGCTGGTACGGCGCACCAGCGCGCTGGCGTCCGGTTTGGACGTCATCATCAACCTGCAGCACGCTCGCATTGAAGCTGCGGCACTTGAGGAGCTGCACAACTGCAGCGAGAGCGAGCAATTGCCCGGTTACGTGGCCCCGGAGGGGGAGGGCTGCCGCCTTCAAATCATCGATCCGCCCGGCACCGGCGCCGCCGCAGCCCTAGCCATGGCTGGCTACGCAGGCTGAGCCGGGAGGCCGACAATGACGTTGACCACCGGCGGAGGTTCCGAACCCCAGCCCAGTGCGGACATTCCGAATGCGCCCGATTGCCGGCAGTGTGGCACAGACCGATATCTGATCGTCGAGGAATTTACTCCGCTGCGGATGCTTCCGGACAGCCAGCGGGTGCCGGCGAACGCGAGCTACAGCTGCAGCAGATGCGGTTCCTTCAGCGGGCATGAAGTGCCCGATTCGTGGCGGCCGGTCGGCTGGTTCTGGTACGCCTGAGCTCCTCGCACGTCCACTACATCTGGCACTTCCAACACATCCGGTACGTCCAACTCAGGGGGAGGAACCCACTATGCAGAAGATCACACCGTGCCTCTGGTTTGACGGCGAGGCCGAAGAAGCGGCGCAGTTCTACGTCAAGCTGTTCAAAAACTCGAACATTCTCGACGTTGCGCACTATGGCGAGAGCGGACCCGGCACGGAAGGTCAGGTCTTGACCGTCGAGTTCGAGTTGGACGGCCAGTGCTTTACTGCGCTGAACGGGGGAGCGCAGTTCACCTTCAACGAGGCGGTGTCGATGCAGGTGGACTGTGAGGACCAGGCGGAAGTCGACCGGCTTTGGGATGCCCTGACCGCCGATGGCGGGGCCGAGGGCCAGTGCGGCTGGCTCAAGGACAAATACGGCTTGTCGTGGCAAATCATCCCGTCTGCGCTGCCACGGCTGATCGGTGGACCGGATCCGCAGAAAGCCCAGCGCGCCATGGAAGCGATGCTGCAGATGAAGAAGATCGACATCGACGAACTGCAGCGCGCGTACGACGCAGGGTAGCAGCATCTCCGGGTGGCCGATGTGGCTCTCATGCCCTTGTGGCTTATCTAACGCGGGCGTATACCGGAGGTATGTTCAATCCGGTTGGTTCATTGGTGCATTGGCTGGAATTTTTCGCGTGGAGTGTGGCCCTTGTCGGGCTGGTGGTCTTCCTGCTTGCGGCGGATTCCATAGTGCTCTCGCACCCCCACGGCGGACGGCTGACACAGGACCGCTCCAGGCACGTCACGATGCTGGTAGCCGGTTGGCTTGCCGTCATCGGCGCAGTGACTGGATTCGTCCTGACCGCCATGGCTGTGTGGCACGGCGGTTACTGACCGCTCAAGCCTTCTGGCGTAGCCGCGCAGATGCCTCAGCGTCCGCGGTTATGTAGTTTCTGCCATCTCCTCTGGCAGCGCTATGACATCCACCAAGGCGCCCGACCTCAAGACGGTCATCGGAAACGGAACGCCAATCGCGTCGGCGAAGAGCAGCTTCTGGAGGCTTTCCGCGCTGGAGACATGGCGCCGGCCGGCATCCACCACCAAATCGCCGGGCTTGATCCCGGCGCGTTCGGCGGGGGAGCCGGCAATGACCTCAACCACTCGCAGGGCATCCCGCTGCCCCGAACGAAGGGCCATGTGCGCTGGAAGACGTACCGGCGTGCTCACCAAGCCAAGGTACGCGCGCCGCACCCGGCCACCGCTCATGAGTGCAGAGATGATGCGGCGCGTCGTGGCGTTAATCGGGACCGCCAATCCTAAACCGGTGCCGGCCAAGGCGGTATTGATTCCGACCACGCGTCCCTGGCTGTCGGCGAGGGCGCCGCCTGAATTGCCGGGATTGAGCGCCGCGTCTGTTTGAATCACGTCTTCGATCACGTGCCGGCCGCGGCGCGACCGGGTGGGAATCGAACGTCCCAGGCCGCTGACAACGCCCGCGGTGACCGATCCGGCCAGACCCAAGGGGTTGCCCACGGCAATGACCAGCTGGCCCACCCTTAGCGATTCGGCGTCGCCAAGCTCGGCGGGCGGCGGTGTGTTCGACAGGCCTCGTATGACTGCCAGGTCGGATAAGAGATCAGCGCCCACAATCTCGATCTCCGTTACTTCGCCGTCGGCAAAGGCGGCAGAGCCTGCTTTAGTGCCCGCAACGACATGGGCATTCGTCAGCATAAAGCCGTCCGCGGTGAAGACCACCGCCGAGCCGCTGCCAGCGAGAACCCGACTCCCGGGTCCGTTTCGCACATCGATGGCGGCAACGTGCGGGGTGACGATACCGGCAACACGCATGACTGTCTGGGAGTAGGTGTCCATCGGATCGTGGTCGGAACGATCCGGTTCTATTCCATTGGTGTCCATGGAATTCCTTGAGTACGTCGGCTGTGATGTTCCAACGATCTAGGGCCCGGAGCTAATCCTGAGACTGCTACGCCGTCAGTGAACGCAGCGGCCATCCGGAGGTTGAATGGAGCGAAGCGATGGACAGTCAGGGGAAGTGGCCAGATTCTGCTCACGCGACGGAACCGACCGAGAGTAGGGTGCATTCATGGTTCCGTTTGAGAACTTCTTCGCCTTCGTAGTCACGGCGGCGGTAATCATCGTGATACCCGGTCCCAGCGTGCTCTTCACCATCGGACGGTCCATCGCTTACGGCCGCCGGGCGGGAGTCCTCAGCGTCGCCGGGAACTCCCTGGGGATCATCCCAGCAATCCTTGCTGTCGCATTTGGTGTCGGAGCCATCATCGCAGCATCTGTCATCGCGTTCACCGTCCTCAAAATCGCTGGTGGTCTCTATCTCGTCTGGCTCGGCATTCAGGCCATTCGACACCGCCACGCGCACGTATCAGGAACACCCCGCGTCCCATCATCGTCCTGGAAGCTGCTGCGGCAAGGCTTCGTCGTCGGCTTCACCAATCCCAAAACCCTCGCCTTCTTCCTCGCCGTGCTGCCGCAATTCGTCGAGCCCGCCGCGGGTGCGGTATGGGCGCAACTCCTCCTTCTCGGGCTCACATTTCAAGCTATTGCGCTCGTCTGTGACAGCGTGTGGGCTCTTGCCGCGGGTTCCGCCCGGGCGTGGTTCGCCAGATCACCACGACGCATCTCCACTCTTGCCGGGGCGGGCGGCATGATGATGATCGGCCTTGGCGGCACGCTCGCACTCACCGGCTCCAAGAGTTGATGGGGCTCCGGTTCGCCGGGAAGCGAGGTGTTCCCGGAGTGCGCGGCGAACGGTGGGGTAGAGGTGCCATTGATGACCTAAGGGCAGGCAGGTTGTTTAGTGCTTGCGCAGTGCTGCCCAGGCTTGGAATCCGCCGATCAGGTCGGTCGCACGGGCCAGCCCCAGCCGTTGCAGGGTGCGTGCAGCGAGGCTGGAACTGTAGCCCTCATTGCAGACGACCACTATCCGCCGACCGGGGTCGTCAGCCATCGGGAGCCGGTGGGGGCTGGAAGGATCGAGTCGCCACTCGAGAACGTTTCGGTCAACGACGACGGCTCCCGGAAGTTCACCGTCGCGGTCCCGCAGCTCGACCGGCCGTGTGTCAACAACGAGGGCGCCCGCTGCCATCTCCCGCTCAAGATCCGAAGCGTGAACACGCTCGAGCCCGACGCGGCTCTCACGTAGCAATTGGTTGATCGTCAGAGTCCCGGGGGAGTCGCTCGGATCTGGACTGCACTGGCCGGTCGCGCCGCCGTCGTCGGACACAGGAATCTGCTTCACCGTTTTCCTCGCTTTGACTGCTGGTCGGTCGGTCGTTGCACCATGAAGCCAAATGATGAGCTACTTGGGGCTTCCATATCAAGGGTATGGAGGCTCTTGGGTAACCGGGAGATGCGAACGAGGCTCAAAGCCGGGCCCGCCCCTCAGGGAAGTACTACTTGACATAATGTGGATTATCGGCGTTACGAATAGGGCTGGGCGAGGAGCGTTATGTCGCAGCGCGCCAGCAAATCGGCATGCACTAACGCCAACGATCTAGACAGCTAAGGCTCGCAGAAATCTTTCCTCCCATATGGCGCGACGTCGGTTGGCCAGCACGAACCCATGTCTTGCTGCAGCGTCCACAAAAGCTGGCACGCATGACCAATCCGCCGCGAACGCCGATGCAGGTATCGATCACGAGGGCATGCTGAGTTTGCTAGCATCCCGCGAGCACCTCGTGTATGCGTGGCTGCCCCTGCCGCGTTGCAGCCCTCAGGCATCGGCCGGGCAAACCCATCCGGATACCGCCAGCTCCACGGACCCAGCCCCGGCTGGCACCGCCCCGCTCGGTCCTCGGCGGCCCGATCCGGCGTAGGTTGACATAATCCTGCGCCATGGCTGGCCGCCCGCATGGCGCAGGATCAGTATTGCGCTGTGGCAGTTCAGGCGCCGACGTACGCGGCGAGATGTTTACCGGTCAGGGTGGAACGGTCAGCAACCAGTTCGGCCGGCGTTCCTTCAAAGACGATCCGGCCGCCTTCATTGCCGGCGCCCGGACCTAGATCGATGATCCTGTCAGCGTGCGCCATCACAGCCTGGTGGTGCTCGATGACGATGACGGATTTTCCGGAGTCCACCAGCCGGTCCAGCAGGCCGAGCAATTGTTCGACGTCGGCCAGGTGAAGTCCGGTGGTTGGCTCGTCGAGGATGTAGATGTCGCCCTTTTCGGCCATTTGCGTGGCCAACTTGAGCCGCTGCCGTTCTCCTCCGGACAAGGTGGTGAGCGGCTGCCCCAAGGTGAGGTAGCCGAGGCCGACGTCCGCCAACCGGTCCAGGACCTTATGCGCAGCCGGAGTACGCGCCTCGCCGGAGCCGAAAAACTCTTCGGCCTCGGTCACGGACATCGCCAGCACTTCCGCAATGTTCTTCTCCCCCAGCGTGTACTCCAACACCGCCGCCTGAAAGCGCTTGCCTTCGCATTCCTCGCAGGTCGACTCGACGGTCTCCATGATGCCGAGCTCTGTGTAGATGACACCGGCGCCGTTGCAGACCGGGCAGGCGCCCTCCGAATTTGAGCTGAAAAGCGCCGGCTTGACGCCATTGGCCTTCGCAAATGCTTTCCGAATCGGCTCGAGCAGCCCGGTGTAGGTTGCCGGGTTGCTGCGCCGCGAACCGCGGATCGCACCCTGGTCGACCACCACCACGCCTTCGCGGCGGGCGACCGAGCCGTTGATCAGCGAACTTTTGCCGGAACCAGCGACCCCAGTCAGGACGCAGAGAACTCCCAGCGGAATATCGACGTCGACGCCTTGCAGGTTGTTCGTGGTAGCGCCGCGGACCTCCAGAGCACCCTTGGGATCGCGCACGGTTTCTTTAAGGGTGGCCCGGTCATCGAGGTGCCGGCCGGTCAGCGTGTCGCTGGCACGCAACCCGTCCACGCTGCCCTCGAAGACCACTTCTCCGCCCGCAGTGCCGGCGCGCGGTCCAAGGTCGATCGCGTGGTCGGCAATCGCGATGGTCTCCGGCTTGTGCTCCACGACCAGCACCGTGTTGCCCTTGTCCCGCAGCTGCAGCAGCAGCTGGTTCATCCGCTCGATGTCGTGCGGGTGCAGTCCAATCGTGGGCTCGTCGAAGACATAGGTCACGTCCGTGAGGGAAGAGCCGAGATGCCGGATCATCTTGGTACGCTGCGCCTCTCCCCCGGACAGGGTGCCCGAGGGCCGATCCAGGGAGAGGTAGCCGAGGCCAATTTCCCTGAACGAGTCGAGCAGGTGCTGGAGCCCGGCGACCAACGGGGCCACCGAAGGCTCGTCCAGCTCCCGGACCCAGTCGGCCAGGTCGGTAATCTGCATCGAGCAGAGGTCGGCGATATTCCGCCCCCGGATCTTCGACGACAGCGCCTCCTGGGCCAGCCGGGTGCCGCCGCAATCGGGACAGGTCGCGAAGGTGATCGCCCGGTCCACGAAGGCCCGGACGTGGGGCTGCATAGCCTCACGGTCCTTGGAGAGCATCGATTTCTGGATTTTGGGGATCAGCCCTTCATAGGTGAGGTTGATGCCCTCGACCTTGATCTTGGTGGGCTCGGCGTAGAGCAGCTGGTGCAGTTCCTTCTTGGTGTACTTGCCGATGGGCTTTTCCATCGGCAAGCCGGCACCGCTGAAAATACGGCCGTACCAGCCGTCCATGCTGTAGCCGGGCACGGTCAGCGCGCCCTCCGAAAGCGACTTGGTGTCGTCGTAGAGTGCGGTCAGATCGAAGTCACTTACCGAGCCCATGCCCTCACAGTGCGGGCACATGCCGCCCAGCCGGTGGAACGTGGCCTTTTCGGCCTTGGTCTTGCCCCCGCGCTCCACGGTAATGGCGCCGCTGGCCTTCACCGAGGGAACGTTGAACGAATACGCATTGGGTGAGCCGATGTGCGGGTCCCCCAGCCGGCTGAAAAGGATCCGCAGCATCGCGTTGGCGTCCGTCACCGTTCCGACAGTGGACCGCGGGTTGGCGCCCAGCCGTTCCTGGTCAACGATGATCGCCGTGGTCAGGCCTTCGAGCACGTCCACCTCGGGCCGAGCCAACGTGGGCATGAAGCCCTGTACGAAGGCGCTGTACGTCTCGTTGATCATCCGCTGGGACTCCGCGGCGATGGTGGCGAACACCAGCGAACTCTTGCCCGAGCCGGAGACTCCGGTGAAGACGGTCAGGCGGCGTTTGGGGATCGCCACGCTGATGTCCTTGAGGTTGTTCACCCTCGCGCCCTGCACGGTGATCAGGTCGTGGCTGTCTGCGGCGTGCATCGGCCGCGGCTGCGAGTCCGTCGTCGTGGCCGTGCTCATCGTGTCTCCATCCGTAGGCCGGGGTCACCGTTGCGGTCGCTGACGGTGAAAATATCCATGACGGTAATGCTAGCCGTGGCACGGAAGCCGGCGCTTCTCCATTCCTGACCGGTCTGACCGGTCTGGCCGGCAGCCCTCGTCGGCACCCGGGGCGCCCCAGGCCCCGCCTGTCAGGCGGAGGTCTCGCCGACTGCCGCCAACGCCTTGCGCGCGCGGCCCAGCGGCCCGCTGATGTTCAAATCGTCGGCCAGCCGGTCGAGCCGCTCCGCTTGGCCACTGTCCGGTGCCCTGAGACGGCTGTCAAAACTTCCGAGGTCCAGGTCCCGGACCACATTGACGACAGTGGGCGCGACCTTGAGGTAGTCGGCAGACTCGGCAATCTTGGCCCGAAAGCGCGCGGACATGGGGGCCTGCGGGTCTGCTGCCGCAGCGACGATCCCGTCCAAACTGCCATAGTCCTTCAGCAGCCCGGCTGCCGTCTTGTCGCCGATGCCGGACACCCCGGGCAGGCCGTCGGAGGTGTCTCCGCGCAGCGTGGCGAAGTCCGCGTACTGGACAGGCAGCACGCCGTACTTGCGCACCACGGACACGTCCGTCAGGACCTCCAGATTACTCATCCCCCGTGCGGTGTAGATCACGCGGACTTCCCGCTCGTCGTCCACCAGTTGGAACAGGTCCCGGTCCCCGGTCACAATGTCGACGGGAACGTCGGCTTGGGCTGCCAGGCTGCCGATCACGTCGTCGGCCTCATGATGGTCAGCTCCGACGACGGCGAGTTCAAGCGCGGCGAGCACCTCGCGGATCAACGGCAACTGGGCCACCAGCCCCGGCGGGGTCTCTTCAACGTCGGCGCCGCCCGGCACGGAGGAGGCAACGCGGTGGCGCTTGTAGGTCGGAAGCAACTCCACCCGCCACGAGGGACGCCAGTCGTTGTCCCAGCAGGCAACCAGGTGGGTGGGCCGGTAGTCGGTGACCAGCCGGGCCACAATGTCGAGCAACCCGCGCACCGCGTTCACCGGTGTGCCGTCCTTGGCCTTGATCGAGTCGGGCAAGGCATGGAAGGCACGGAAATACAGCGATGCGGTGTCAAGGAGCATGAGTCGTTCGTCCACAAGTTGCCCTTTCGCTGCTGGCGAGGACCAAGTCCACCGGAGTTGGTACTACCTTAGTGGCATGAATCACGGCAGCCGGAGGAACTGGAGTTGTTCGGTGTTGCTGGTGACAGCGGCAGCGTTGCTCACTGCATGTTCCGGCGCACCCGCAGACCTCTCCCCCGCCACCCCGGCCGCTAACCATCCAGTGTCGGCAGCGGTGGACCAAGGCCGCGCTCATTACACGGACCGTGTGGTCAACCTGCTGATCACCAACATTTCCGCAGAGCCCTTGCTGGTGACGTCAGCCAGCCTGCATTCACCGCTGTACGACGGAGCGGCGGACTGGAAGCCCACCCGCACCGGCGGGACCAGGGTCCCGGCCGGCTCAACGGTCAGCCTTCCGGCAGAGCTGCCGCCGGCCCAGTGCGCGGCCGGGCAGCCGGCTGCGGCACATCGGATAACAGTGACGATGGACAGTGAGCCCTCAGGGTTGACCACGGTGCAAGTCCAGGCCAGCGATCCGCACAACGTTCTCTCCCGCAACCACTCCGACGACTGCTTGGCGCAGGCTGCAGCTGCGGTGGCAGAACTCCGGATTCACCGGACGCTGGAAGTGTTGCCAGGCAGTGGCTCGGCAGTCGTTGGAATAGACGTGCAGCCGTCCGGCGGGAAGGATTCGATGGTCATCGAGTCTTTTGGCACCACCACGCTGCTGGACGAGGACGGCAAGCACGCGTGGCCCAGGAACCTCCGCGTGCACGGAACGGACCCGGCGTCCCGCCTGAGTCTGCACATTGTGCCGATGCGCTGCGACCTGCATGCCCTCGCCGAGGACAAACTGGGCACCAAGATTCCGGTGACCGTAACGGCCGGTAGCCGGCACGGCATCCTCCGGCTGAACGCCGGGCACGACTTTGACCGGGCGGTGTACCGTTTCATCACCGAAGCCTGTGCTGCTAGGGGCGAGACGGGGTGACGGCAGGCGGCTGCCTGTGCCGGGCGCCTTCCTCGGCGTGTGCCGGGCGCCTGCGGCGGCGCACCTGCGCCTAAACTGACAGCTGTGACCGACTACTCTGCCGAGCAACTGCGGGATCTAGTCCAGGCTTTGGCCGGCTCCGGTGAACCTGCCCCGATCCTGCAAATCGGCGACCCGATGCTCCGCCGCCCGGCCGCGGAGTTCGACGGGCAACTGGACGCTGCCGATCTCAGCGCCCTATTGGAGCTGATGCGCCGGACCATGCACGCTGCCCCCGGCGTCGGACTGGCCGCTCCGCAAATCGGTGTCCCGCTGCGGATTGCGGTCCTTGAAGATACGTTCGACGCGGGGCCTGAGGTGGCCGAAGCCCGGCAACGCGCCCCACTCCTCTACTTCGCGATCATCAATCCCTCCTACCGCGCCATCGGCGAGGAAACGGCAGCCTTCTATGAGGGGTGCCTGTCTTTCGCGGGATACCAAGGCGTGGTGGAACGGCACCGAAGCGTGGAGCTGGACTACGACCAGCCCGACGGCGGCCACCGGCGCGAAAACTTCACCGGCTGGCAGGCCAGGATCGTGCAGCACGAGACCGACCACTTGTCCGGCACCATCTACGTGGACAAAATGCTGCCCCGGTCGCTCTGCGGCAACGCCGAATACGTCCGCTACTGGGCGCAGCCAACAATTGACCGGGCACGCGCCGGCTTGAACTTCTAGCCGACGCCGTCCGAGCCGGAGGCCGCCCTACGTCCGAGCAGCGGCTTCCGCCCCGGCCACGGCCGCGGCCTCGCCGTCGTTGTTCTGCTGGGTTGGAAGGTAGGTTGCCCACCACCGCAGGATCTCGTCGAAGCGCTGCTTCCGGTGCCACGGGGTGCCGGCACGCGACAACTCATGGTTCTCGCCCGGGAAGATCAACAGCTGGGTGGGGATGCCGCGCTGCTTCAGTCCCACGTAGTAGCGCTGGGCCTGTTCCAGCGGACAGCGCAGGTCCTCTTCGGAGTGGATGACGAACACCGGAGTGCGCACCGCATCCAGCTGGGCAAACGGATTTTGGCCGCGGACCTGGTCCGGATCGCTGCCGGTGTATTCGTCGGAGAAGAACCAGCCGATGTCCGAAGACCCCACGAACGACGGCGGGTCCAGGTAGCCGCGCTCCACGATTGCCGCGGCAAAGCGATGGTCCTGGGACACCGTCCACGCGGTCAGATAGCCGCCGTAGGAGCCGCCCATAACGCCCTGCCGGTCCCCGTCCAACTGCGGGTACTTTCCGACGGCTCCTTCCAGGAACGCCAGCACATCCGCCATGTCGACCGTCCCCATGGCGCCCTTGATGGCCCGGCCGTGCGCCTGGCCGTAACCGGCGGAACCGCGCGGATTGCACATCACGACGGCGTAGCCCGCCTGGGCATAGACCTGCGCCTCATCGAACACCTCCCAGCCGTACTGGGCGAACGGCCCGCCGTGGATGTTCAGCAGCACCGGATGCGGCCCGTCGCCCTCGGGCAGCAGCACCCAGCCGTGCACCGGGTAGCCGTCCGCGGAGGCAAAGACGTCTTCGCTCGGTTCGCGGATGCCGGCGCGGCGCAGTTCGGCGGAGAAGTCGGTCCAACCGGACAGGCCTGCGCTGGACACCAGCGCCAGGTCCCCTGCCGTCCCGGCGTCGGAAAAACTGACCACTGTCCGGCCGGCGGCGCGGGCGGCAGCCGCGACGTTAAGCGGCCCGTCGACCAACACTGCGACGCCGCCGGCGGCCGCGACTTCCAGCAGCTGAGCCGAACCCCGGTGCCGGTTGATGGCCAGCACCGAGTCCGGCCCGGCGGAGACCAGCCCGCCCTCGGCCAGGTCCAACGTCTCCGGATCGGTCAGCCGGCGCACGTCCTGCGGAGCGTGGACGGGAGCCACATACAGTGCGGTGTTCCGGGCGACGAAGTTTGTCCCGCTGCCGATCGAACTGCCCAGGTAGAACAGCCAGGCGCCGTCGTCACTGGGCCGCGGGGCGCCGGTGCTCAGCGTCTCGCCGGACAGGTTGGACATGAGCCGCGGCTGACCGTCGGCGGCCTCCGGGTCCAGGGCGTAGACGTCGCGCCGCAGATCCTCGTCGGCGCTGTCGTGGAGGGCGGCGGTGAAGTACAGGGTCCGGCCGTCCGGGCTGAAGGCCGGGCTGTCGTGGTCTGCGTCCGCGTTGGTGAGCTGCCGGGCCGGGGCCACGGCGGAGAACTCTGCGCCGGCATCCGTCTTGCGCGCCCGGCCCACCGGCGCAACCGCCGGTTCGGCCTGCAGGTCCGGGGCGTCCACGATGAACAACTGGCTGCGCTTGTCGCCGGTATAGCCGACGCCGTTCATTCGGTACTTGAAGCCGGTGACCAGCCGGGCGTCCTCGGCGCCGGGGCCCACGCCGTCCACCGTGCCGTACCGGCCCTCCGCCGGGACGCGGGCAGCGAAGACCAAGCGGCTGGAGTCCGGCGACCAAGCGAAAGCCGAGACTCCCAGTTTCTGCTCAGAGACGGCCACTGGCTCTCCGCCGCGGCTGTCCACCACCATCAGCTGTGGCGGCTCCTCCGGTCCCGCCGCCCGCAGGAAAGCCAGCGAACCGCCGTCGGGAGCGTAAGCCGGGGTGGTGTCCCTGAAGCCGCGGGTCAGCCGGCGCGAGGCACCGCCGCCGTCAAGGGGAACTTCCCACAATTGCCCTACATAGCTGTCCGAGGCAAAGTCCGGATGCGTGACGGCAACTGCCGCGCGGCTGCCGTCCGGATGGAGTGTCGGGGCGGACAACGAATTTAATAAAGCGATGTCTTCAGATCTCACGCACGTGAGCCTAGTCTCATCGTCGGGCGGGAGCCAATCATCGCTCACAGCTTTGCCTAGGATGGAGCATGCCCTCCGCCGAACACCTCTTGGACCTGATTGCACTGATGCTTTGCCCGGTTTGCGGGGAACAACTGGAAGCCGCCGGGCAGCTTCCGGCCCAAGGACTCCGGTGTGCGGCAGGCCACCAGTACGACGGCGCCCGGCAGGGTTACGTCAATATGCTCACCGGCCGCGGCACCCGGTTCATTCCGGACACCGCCGAGATGGTGGCCGCCCGCGACGCCTTTTTGGCCGCCGGACATTACGCTCCACTGGCCCGGCAGTTGGCCGCGACCGCCAGCACACTGCTGGCCGGAACGCCGGCTCCGGTGCTGCTGGATGCCGGTGCGGGCACCGGGTACTACCTCGAGGCCGTGCTGCGAAACCTGGCCGGGGGCCGGGCTCTGGCGCTGGATCTGTCCAAGTTCGCCCTGCGCAGGGCTGCCCGGGCCGTGCCGGACGCCTTGTGCGTGGTCTGGGACTTGTGGAAGCCGCTGCCGCTGGCCGCCGGCAGCACCGACCTGATCCTGAACGTCTTCGCGCCTCGGAATCCGGCCGAGTTCGCCCGGGTGCTGAAACCGGGCGGGCATCTGGTGGTGGCCACTGCCGAGCCGGGGCACCTGGACGAACTGCGCGCAGTAGTACCGCTGTTGGCGGTCGATACCGACAAATCGGAGCGGCTGGGCGAAACGTTGGGCGATGTGTTCGCCCAAGTCCAATCGGAGGCGCTTCAGGTGCCGCTTCGGCTGGGCGCCGAGGATGTGGTGCGGCTGGTCATGATGGGGCCTAACGCCCACCATGTCGACGCGGAAAAAGTCCGTGCCGCCGCGGCGGCACGGGCAGCCCACGGCCAGCTGCCGGTGACCGGTCGTTTCACCGTGACGACGTATCGGCGCCGCAGCTAGCAGACATCGCGTGCCGTCGAGTTAGTCGCGGACAGGCTCGGCGGAGGCCTGCTTTCGAGCGCCAGGGTTCAGGTCGACGAACATCCACTTCAGAAACAGTTGGATCAAGGGTCCAATGGCCAGGACGAAGACCAGCGTGCCGAGCCCGACGACGCCGCCGAGCAGCCAGCCCGCCAAGGTCACCGCCGCTTCGATTCCCGTCCTGACAATCCAGACCTGCCACCCGGTGACTGCATGCAGGCCGGTCATCAGGCCGTCGCGAGGTCCGGGGCCAAGCCCGGCTCCGATGTACAGGGCGCTTGCGGCTGCCAGCAGCAGCAGGCCCGAACCGAACGACAGCGCCTGTGCGGCGAGGTGATGCCAGTGCGGAATGACCAGCAGGCCAATGTCGGCGAAAAAGCCGACCAGCAGTGCATTGGCGATCGTGCCCGCACCCGGCTTTTGCCGCAACGGGATCCACAGCAGCAGCACAAGCGCGCTGATGGCCACCGTTGCCCAGCCAAAGCTCATGCCCGTGGCGCGGGCAATGCCCTGGCTCAGCACGTCCCACGGCGCGGAGCCGAGATTGCCGCGGATCATTAGCGCGATGGCGATGCCGTAGGCGAAGAGTCCGGCAAACAGGCGCAGCGTCCTGAGTGCCAGCCGGTTGCTGGTCAGGACGGACTGCATGGCGGGCTCTCAAATGTGCGGCAGCGCGCGGTATATGGCACCGCACCATCCTATCCAGCAGGAGGCCTTGACCCGTCGGGCGCGGCCGTTCCGGTCACAACTTGGCCACGATACACGCAATAGCGCACCTAAGTGGCGAAATTCACGCCGCAGCGTCCCGCCGTCGGGCATGATGGAGGTATCAAGGGCAGCAGCAGTTCGCGGTGGGTGCCTGCGCGGCACGATGCAGGCTGAGGACACGGCGGCTGCTCCAACATCAGGGAGTGCTGATGATCGAATGGATTGTCGCTAACAGCTGGGTACTCTGGCTGGTCGTGTTTCTGATCCTGGCCATCGTCGAAATGATGACGCTGGACCTGTTCTTCATCATGATGTCCTCCGGTGCGCTGGTGGCTTTGTTCGGAGCCCTGCTCGGACTGCCCTTCTGGCTTCAGGTGGTCGTCTTCTGTGTTGTCGCCCTGCTGATGGTGCTGTTCGTGCGGCCGGTCGCGCTGCGACATCTACGCAGTGGGCCGCGGGACCTGGCCACGAACGTGGACCGGCTGATCGGCGAATCGGCCATGACGCTCGAATCCGTCACCGACCACTCCGGCGTGGTCAAGATCGGCGGCGACACCTGGACTGCCAGGTCGGCGGACGGATCGGCCATTCCGGCAGGCCAGCGCGTTTCGGTCGCCCGGATCGAGGGCGCTACCGCCGTCGTGACACCGCACCGCGCAGACGGGCCTCTACCGGCCCAGTAAACCCGTGCCGGGCTGGATTCCGGCGCAGTGAGCCACTGACACCACTCTTAGAGGGGAACTATGGATAGCAATCTCGCAATCTGGATCGTGCTGCTGGTCCTGATCTTGTTCGTCGTGATCGTGCTGGTCCGGGCCGTGCGGATCATCCCACAGGCACGCGCCGGCGTCGTGGAGCGACTGGGCAAGTACCAGCGCACTTTGAACCCCGGACTAACCATCCTGATCCCCTTCGTGGACCGGCTGCTGCCACTGCTGGACCTGCGCGAACAGGTTGTGTCCTTCCCGCCGCAGCCGGTGATCACCGAAGACAACCTGGTGGTCTCCATCGACACCGTGGTCTATTTCCAGGTCACCGATGCCCGTGCTGCTACCTACGAGATCGCCAACTACATCCAGGCCGTTGAACAGCTGACCACCACCACCCTGCGCAACGTGGTGGGCGGTTTGAATCTGGAAGAGGCGCTTACGTCCCGTGACCAGATTAACGGCCAGCTGCGCGGAGTCCTGGACGAAGCCACCGGCCGCTGGGGTATCCGCGTTTCGCGCGTGGAACTTAAGGCCATTGACCCGCCCCACTCCATTCAGGATTCGATGGAAAAGCAGATGCGGGCCGAACGCGACCGCCGCGCGGCCATCCTGACCGCCGAAGGCACCAAACAGTCCCAGATCTTGACCGCGGAGGGTCAGCGGCAGGCGGCTATCCTTGCGGCCGAAGGCGATGCCAAGGCTGCCATCCTCCGGGCCGACGGCGAAGCCCAGGCCATTCAGAAGGTGTTCGACGCTATCCACAAGGGCAACCCCACGCAAAAGCTGCTGGCCTACCAGTACCTGCAGACGCTCCCGAAGCTTGCCGAAGGCGAATCGAACAAGCTCTGGATCATCCCCAGCGAGGTCGGCGAAGCGCTCAAGGGCATCGGCAGCGTGCTGGGCGCCGCGGCTCCGGAGATCGGCGCAGCGGCCGTTTCCACGGCCGACGCTGAGCCACGCGCCTAGGTCCCGGGCCGGCACCAACGCAAGAACCGGGAGCCCGGGGTGTGCGCTCAGTCCGGGCCCCGGGGCTGCCGGTGCGGTTAACCAGAAGCACCGATGCGGACTATAATGGGTGGTTTGCCGGGAAGTTGCCGCTCATAACCATCCTTGACGTAGAGCAGATTGGCATTATCATCTGCGACCGGGAACAGACGGCCGCCCGCCAACGTTGAGGGTGTTAGCGAGCCATCGCGGACGTAATGCAACCACCAGGTCCGCCATAAGACAAGAGGGAGAGATCATGAGCGATCGTAGCCTGCGGGGTATGCGCCTCGGAGCGCAGAGTATGGAGACTGAATCCGGTGTTGAGCCGGCTCCGCGCCAGCGCGTTGAGTACCGTTGCGAGGATGGCGAGCAGGTGTTCGTCACTTTCGCTGCAGAGGCCGAGATTCCCGCAGTATGGGTCTCCAAGTCCGGCAAAGAAGCCCTCCTCGTCAATGGAGAAAGGCCCATTGACCCGAACGCCAAGCCCGTGCGCACCCACTGGGACATGCTTCTGGAACGCCGCAGCGTCGAGGAACTCGAACAGATTCTCGAAGACCGCCTGACCAAGCTCCGCGAACGCCGCGGGGAACGGCGCACTGCTTAGGACTCTGACTCTCAAGGCTTAACAGAAGAAGGGAGCAACCCGGCATCCGGGTTCTCCCTTCTTCTGTTGGGTCTGCGGGGATCAGGCCCGCTTGGCGCGAAGCCTGCGCCACTTGTCGGCAATCCCCCACTTGGTCACCAGGACAATCGACTCGGCCACAATCGAACCGCTCATTTTTGAGTCGCCGTACTCGCGTTCAACAAAGGTGATGGGCACTTCGCGAACCGTCAGTCCGGCCTTCAAGGTCTGCCACGTCAGATCGATCTGGAAGCAGTAGCCAACAGATTCCACCGCAGCAAGATCGATGGTGCGCAGTGTCTGGGCCTTGAAGGCGTTGTAGCCGCCGGTAATGTCGCGGATGGTCACGCCCAGCATGAGTCGCGAGTACAGGCTGCCCGCCAAGGAGATGGCTTTGCGGTGGATGGGCCAGTTGACCACTTTCCCGCCGGGAATCCACCGAGAGCCCTTAGCCATGTCTGCGCCCTCGCGCAGCGCGGACAGCAACCGATTCAGTTCCTCTGGTTGATGGGAGCCGTCGGCGTCCATCTCCACCAGCACGTCATAGCCGGCGTCGAGGCCCCAGCGGAAGCCGGCAATGTAGGCTGCGCCCAGGCCGGCTTTACCTTCTCGGTGGAGGACGTGGATGGCGGAATCCTCAGCGGCCATCCGGTCGGCGAGGGCGCCGGTGCCGTCGGGGGAATTGTCGTCGACCACCAGGATGTCGGAGCCGGGTTCGGCGGCGCGGAGGCGGGCTACTGTCTTCGGGAGGGACTCAATCTCGTTGTACGTCGGGATGATGGTGACGACCCGCACTCAGTGGCCTTTCGAACGTTGTGCTGCAAAACCGCAGATTTCATGACGCGTTAGATGCCCGGTGGGCTCCCACGTCGACGGTCCAGTATAGGCCATCGCCCGGTCAGGTCGGCCGCGGTGTCCACCGCCGGACGCTGGAAGATCTGACCTGTCGTGCCATCCTGCTCGGCTGGCTCCATGCCTACGTTCGACATTGAGCAGACCGCACCAGGACCGCGCACTCCTGGACTCACGCGTAGAGAGCGCCACACGCGCAAACCGGTAGCCTCTCCCCCAGTCCACCTGTGCACGGCAAAAGCTAAAGGTCGTCATATGGCAGCCGGGCGATGTTGCCCGCATGCTTGGTTGCTTGTTCAAAGGCCCTTGCAACGGCCAGAACACTTGATTCGGCGAAGGGCCTGCCGATGATCTGCAAGCCCAGCGGGAGGCCGGCGCTGGAAAAGCCGCACGGGACCGAGATGGCGGGCAAACCGGTTAGATTGGCGGGAGCGGCCATGCGTACATAGGCATCTCCGACCTCCTCGATCGAGCCGTCGGGCCAGTGGAAGTTCGGGTCGTCGACCGAGGCTGCGGGAGCCACTGTTGCCGGGGTAATGAGGATCTGGATGTTCCGGTAAATGTCTTTCCATGCCTGCTGCATGAGCCGGCGGACGCGGAGCGCATCGATGTAGTCGGTGGCAAGGATGGTTTGCCCGATTTCCAGCAGTCGGCGCACTTCTGGGGTGTAGAGCTCGGGCGTTTCGCCGATGGTCCGCCTGTGATAAGCGCTTGCCTCGGGCATCAGGATGCCCCATTCTGCAGCGAGGATGGTTTCTTCAAATGGAATGGTCACCTCGGCAAGTTCGGCTCCGAGGTCTTGCAGGATGCCAGCAGCTTCCGCCACCGCCGCCGCCACCTCGGGGTCGACGTTGTGTGTGAAGAAGTTTCTGGGCAGGCCGATAACCAGACCCTTAATGCCCTTGTCCAGGTCTATGGTGAAGTCCGGCACAGGCACGTCCGCCGACCCAGGGTCTCTAGGGTCATAGCCTGCGATGGCGTTAAGTACGAGTGCCGCGTCGATGACGTTACGGGTCAGGATGCCGACATGGTCCAGTGACCACGCCAACGGTGTGACCCCGAACCGGGACACCCGCCCGTAGGTGGGCTTAAGGCCGATGGTTCCGCACAGCGCCGCCGGAGTCCTGGTCGATCCACCAGTATCGCTGCCAGTGGCCGCATGGCATGAACCGGACGCCACAGCGGCACCCGACCCGCCGCTGGAACCGCCGGGAATTCTTGATGTGTCCCATGGATTCCGAGTCGGAGGAGTGGTTGTGCCGAAGGCAAATTCATGCGTGCGTGTTTTGCCGATCATGATCATTCCGGCCTGTCCGAGGGAGGCTACTACGGCACTGTCGAGATCCGGCACGCGGTTCGCGTGGACTCGGGAGCCGGAGGACGTGAGGACGCCAGCCGTGTCATAGAGGTCCTTAATCCCCACCGGGATGCCGTGGAGAGGGCCACGGTAGCGTCCGGAAGCTATTTCGTCGCCGGCAGCGCGTGCCCGGGCAAGGGCGATGTCGGCCGTCACTGTTGCAAACGCGTGGATATGGTTCTCGACCTCTTCGAGTCTTGTCAGCGCGGATTCGGCCAGCTCCAGGGGCGAGAGTTCCTTCTTCTTGATCGCGGCTGCTGCCTCCGTAAGCGTCAGCTTGAAGGGTTCCATGCCCGGTCCTGACCCAAGGGGTTGAATGTCACGGCCGGCGCAGCGTCCCCCAGTTCCACGCCGTCCAGCGCGGATAGGAGCGCATGGACCGGCGCCGCCGAGGCCGCCAAACCGGACAGCCGGTCCTCGACGACCGTTAGCCGAGACTGTCCGATGGTACCCCTGCCGGCGTCCTTGGGTTCGTGATCAGTCATCACTGTCCTCCCGGGATGAGGATTGCACGCAAGTTAGAGAGTGGGAGTTGCCCGCGACAGCGGTGTCGGCGGCTGAGAAGAGGTTGCGGGTCCGGTACTTGCGTTCGCTGGTCGCTGCCGAGGCCACATCCTTTACCTGCGCGGCGTTTCGGTGCTTCCGGGAACGGTGCGGGCGCTGCTGAATTCGGAAAGTATTTCCTCGGTGTGTTCTCCAAGCCGGGGAGGAGCCCGGCGCACGGATGTGTCGATGCTGCTGTAGTTCACCGGATGGCGGAGCAACCGGATTGTGCCGGCGTCGGGGTGCTCGATCTGTATGATCGGGTCGACTTCGGTGACGACCGGGTCTTCCAGGGCGGCGGCGAAGTCATTGACAGCATTACACCAGACGCCTCCCTTGCGTAGTTTCTCCACGATTTCGGTTGTCCTGTAGGAGGCAATCAGGGGCGCCAGGGCGCGGCGGATCTCGTCGCGGGCGCTCAAGGCTAGGGACGGGTCTTCGAAAGCTTCGAGTTGGGGGGCCCCGTCGAGGGCCTGCCGGACCGTGGCAACCGGGGACAAAGATATGGCAATGTTCCCGTCCTTGGTTTTGTATAGCCCGTAGGGTGCGGGGTGGAAGGGCGAACCCAGCTTCTCCTGGGGCAGGGATACCTGTCCTCCGTTCAGGTGGTAGGTGAGCGGTTCCGTCTGGAGGTCCAGTCCTGCCTGGATCATGTTCAGTTCAACATGCTGGCCTTTCCCCGTCCGCTGCCGGTGCAGGAGCGCCGCCAGCATGCCCATCGCCAGCAGCGCAGCACCGTGCTGGTCAATCACCGCGGCGCCGGCCGGAACCGGAGCTTCCTGCGCCGACCCGGTGTTGGCAGCAAGTCCGGTGATGGCCTGCAGGAGGAGGTCTTGGCCGGGCAGTTTACGGAAAGGCCCGGTACTGCCGTAACCGGAGGCTGAGGCGTAGACGAGGCGAGGGTTCTCTTCGTGGACGGCTTCGTAACCTAATCCCAGGGAATCCATCACTCCTGGTCGGAAGTTTTCGACCAGGACATCGGCGGTTTGGATGAGTTGACGGGCCGCTTCCAGCCCTTCCTGGCTTTTCAGGTTCAGGGTGATGCTGCGGGCGTTTCGGTGCGCGAGCATGAAGAACACGCTCACTCCGTTGAGGAACGATTCCCCCCCTGCCCAAGTCCGTTCCCAAGATCCGGCAGGTGGCTCGACCTTAACAACGTCGGCTCCTAGGTCAGCGAGGTACTGTACGGCCGCGGGACCGAGTAGAAATTGAGTGAAGCTGACGATCCGGACCCCTTCAAGCGGTCGCGTCACGTCCGGCTCTGGAACGGTCATTGATCTACCACCCTGAGGACGTTGATGGCGGCGGCGACCAGGTCGCCGTGCTGGTTGACGGCCGTGACGTTGGCGCGCATCTGGTGTTTTTGTTCGTCCGTTTCCTCGACGGTGTAGGTGACCGTCACGGTGTCACCGAAGAACACGGGACGGATGAAGCGGACCTTGTCGTAGCCGTAATTGACGGTCGGGGTATCTCCGAGCATTTCGATCAGGCGCGTCGAGCATGTAGACATCAGCCCGAGGGTCAACGCGCCGTGTGCGACGCGCTGCCCATAACGAGTGCCGGCCATGTACTGGGCGTTGGTATGGTTCGGGCCAATGTCGCCTGTAATGCCGGCGAACAGGTAGACATCGGATTCCGTTACCGTCCTGGCGAACGTTACGGTCGTACCGATCGGGGCCAGGCCTGCGGCCGTGAACGTTGGGGTGCCTGATGATGATGCGTCCACTGTTAGAACCCTTCTGCTTCGGCGTTGGAGGGTGTGGTCGACTGCGAGATGATGTCGGAGTACCGGCGTTTGATGTACTCGGCGCAGCGCAGGGCAACCGCACCGATGGTGCTGGTCGGGTTGACCGCTCCGCCGGTGGTCAGCGAACTGCCGTCGGCGATGAAGAGATTTGGAACGTCCCAGGTCTGGTTGTACCGGTTGGTGACCGAATCTTCGGGCGTGTTTCCCATCCGGCAGCTGCCCATCAGGTGGAAGCCGGGCGGTGGGAGCATCGTTCCCGTGGTTTCTATCCTCGTCAGCCCGCCTGCCGCTTCCGCCACCCTCTCGATTTGCTCGGTGCCGAAGTCGGTCAGGCGGATGTCGTTGTCGCTCAGCCTGTACTCGACGTGCGCTCCCGGAAGGCCGCTGCTGTCCGTGACCGCGGAGTCCAAGGTCACCCGGTTGGATCGAATAGGCAGGTCCTCCCCCTGGGTGTAGATGAGCATGTGGTGGCCGAAACGCTCCTCGAAGGAACCGTGGTGCCTCTCGCCCCAAGGCAGGGGCTTACCGGCGTTTGCGCCCATGGCGATGCCGGCCGGACCGGCGCTGCGGCCGCACTGGATGCTGAACCCGTTGACGAACCCCCGGTCGACATCGGTGTTGTAGAACTCAGTGGAGAATACGGTGGCGCTCCGATTCCCCTTATAGCCTTCCAGGGGGTCCTCGTACCAGCAGTCGGTCAGCGCCCAGGTATGGTGCATCAGATGCGTTCCCACGAGCCCGTTTGAGTTCGCCAGTCCGTCCGGGTGCCCTGCCTGAGCCGACATCAGCAGCATTCTGGGAGTGCCGATGCCGTTGGCGCAGAGCACGACGAGCCGAGCGCGGATCTCGTGCCTGGCCTCGGTGTTGCGTTCGATGTAGACGGCCCCCGTGGCCAGGCCGCGCCGGTTGAGGGTGATTTTTTCCACCCGGGCATTGGTGATCAGCCGCACGCCGGCGGCAAGGGCCTTGGGCCAGTAGACCAGATCGGCGGTACTGATTGATCCGCGTGGACAGCCGCTTTCGCAGTCGCCGCAGAAATTGCATGGCAACCGGTTGTCCTTGCGCCGTGTGATGATGGCGTTGTCGGAGGGCCACCAGTGCCAGCCCAGTTTCTCGAAGCCGCCGGCCACCTTGCGCCCGACGTTTCCCGGCGGCGGGGCCGGCGAGTAGCGCTCGGTCCGGGCCGGCATGGCAGGATCTCCGGCAAAGCCGGAGACGCCGATTTCGGCGTCGTTCATCTCATAGAACGGGGCAAGTTCCTCATAGGTGAAGGGCCAGTCGATGGTTCCTTCCAGACCGTGCTCGGTGCCCCTGCGGAAGTCCACCGGCTTGAAGCGCGGCCAGTGCCCTCCCATGTGAACCGTGCTGCCTCCCACGGCGTTATACATATAAGGCGTGGTCAGCCCGGTAACGGGGTAATCCTCCGGCGCCTTGCGGACGTTGGGGTCCAACGCCCATCCACGGTGCCGTTCGGTCTCCCATTCGTTGTGGTAGTGGGGATGGTCGGCGGGATGAACCCAGTCCCCTTGCTCGAGGCAGACCACCTTCAATCCTGCCTCACCCAGGTGCTTGCTGACCGCCGCGCCCCCCATGCCGGCTCCGATCACCAAAACATCGAACTCATCCATCGCTTTTCCCTCCGTATGGCGGCGCTTGGAGGCCACTCTTGGATCAGGCGGTCCCCGTCTCCAAGTCCGGGACTGCCTGCGGCGCGGGCTTCAATTGGTCCGGGCTCTGGCCAACGCGGATCTGGAAACTAACGTCGACCCGATGGACGTCCTCGGTCCGGATAAAGGATCCGCGCCCGTGCGAGAGTAATGCCGGGTCCCAGGGCTCTTCACCCGGATAGCCGTAGGGCTGGGGGGGACCGTGGAAGTCGCCGGCCGCGGGACCGGAGGCCTGGATCGCCCTCGTTACCTCGGGTTGGGCGTAGTAGGCGAAATAGACCAGCGCCTGAAAGATCACAAACAGCTTTTCGTTCTGTTCACTGAGCCGTTGGACCAAAACGTTCCGCTCTTCCCGGTCCGCGCTCAGAAAGTCCTTCCCCAACTGGTCCGCCAGGCGGTCCACCGAGTCCAGGTTGATGAACGGAAAGTGGACGGCCTCCACCCCGTGATCAACGATGTAACGGCCGAAGTAGCCCAGAATTTCGGTATGGCTGGGAGCGGGGAAATCCCCGGCGGGCGGGATGAGGACGTCTGCAAAGGCCAAAAGCACGTCCGCCTGCCCGCCGGAGAGCGGGACGGGCCGCAGCGATCCGCCTATGTTCGCCCTCAAAGGGACAAAGACTTTGTTGTTTTCAGGAGCGGGGGCTGCGTTTCGGGCCAGATCGTCAGCTTGCTGCGTCATGCCGGACCTCTCTTTCGTCTTCAGGCCGAATCCCTTCGGCCCAATCGAGTGCCCCTCGAAGGCTGAAGTTTTTGTGCTGGGCGAACTCCTCAAGGCTGGTTTCGAGTCCCTCGCGCCCGTTTCCGCTCAGCTTGTGACCTCCAAATCCGGCCAGATCAGGACGGAAAAGTCCTGTCCGGTTGATCACCACCTGACCCGTATCCAGCTCGGCCCCGAGGCTGAACGCACGCCTGAAGTCCGTGGAAAAAACGGCACCACTGAGGCCGTAGCTCGAAGCGTTGGCGATGGCCACGGCCTCTTCGTCGTCTCCAAACTCCACGATGGGAAGGACGGGACCAAAGACTTCCATATCCCGGGCGATCTCCATCTCCGGGGTGACACCGACCAGCACCGTGGGCTCATAGAACGCCCTCTCGGGCCGGGTCCCGCCGGTGGTGATGCGTGCCCCGGCATCAACGGTGGCGCCCACCTGCTCACCCACGCGGGACGCCGCCTTCTCATGGATCAGCGGACCTAGCTGGGTACGGTCCTCGCCGGGATCCCCCAGTTTCAAAGCGCCGAAACGGGACGTGAGGAGGTCGGTGAACTCCCTGGCGACGCTGCGCTGGACAATCAGCCTCTTGTTGGCGCAGCAGCATTGGCCGTTCGCCTCCTGCCTGCCTTGCACGGCCTGGTCGACGGCCAGTTCCAGGTCGGCGTCCTCCAAAACGATCAGGGGATCGTTGCTGCCCAGCTCCAAAGACACCCGCTTGAGGGTCTTCGCCGCGGAGGCAGCCACCCGAAGGCCCGTTTCGGTCGATCCGGTGAGCGACACCGCGGCCGGGATATCACTTTCAACCAGCCACGCGCCGACCTCGCCGCCGCCGGCGGCGATTTCGACGACCCCTTCGGGAAGCCCGGCCTCGGTCAGCAAAGCGGCCAGCCGCACGACGGTCAGCGGATCGTCCTCCGGCGGCTTAACGACTACCGCGTTGCCCATGGCGATAGCGGGCGCTACCTTGTGCCCAAACAGTTCTGCCGGAAAATTGAAAGGAATAATCGCCACAACGATCCCGAGAGGTTCCCGCCGAGTAATCATGAGGTCGTGTTCCAGACCCGCTTGGGAGTCCAGGAAGTACGCATTTTCTTTCATCGCGAGCATGCGCTCGGCAAATCCGCGAAATAACCGGGCGCAGACACTGATTTCCGCTCGCGTTTGCTGCAGTGTCTTGCCGCTTTCAGCGCACAGCAGGTGCGCCAAATTCTCGGCCTGCTCCGTCACGAGCTGGCTGAACCGGACCATAATGTCGTACCGGCGGTGGCGGGGAACCCGCTCCCAATGTGACTGGGCGAGGCGTGCTGCCACCAGCTTCTGCTCCGTCTGCGCACGGGAAGAGCGTTCGAGTTCGCCTACGGCTGTCCCGGTCGCCGGGTTGAAGACGCGAAGGGTGTCCTCGGTGAGTTGATCGATGGCCATCACAGGCCCTTTCTGCGGATGCGGATTGCGTCCACGAACACGGCAAACAGAATCAGAAGTCCGCCCGCGACCTGAACGAAGTAGGCCGAGACGTTGACGATCTGCAGGGCAACCTGAACGACTGTGATCAGCAGTGCCCCGCCGATGAGCCCGATGACCCGTCCCTGCCCGCCCCGGAGCGAGACCCCGCCAATAATGGGAGCCGCCACGGCATACAGGAGTAAGTCGGCGCCGATCGTCGGGTTGACGCTGGTGAGGTAGGAGGTCTGCAGGAAGCCTGCGATGCCGGCGATTGTTCCGGCTGCAATGAAGGTCTGCAGCCGGACCCGGTCCGTGCGGATACCCGCGGCTTCGGCCGAGTGTTGGTTTCCACCGGTGGCATAGATCCGCCGTCCCCACACCGTCCTCGAGAAGACGAGGCCAGCCGCCAGGCAGACGATGATCAGCACCAGCGGCATGAGCGGCCAGGTGCCGATACGGGTGTTGCCCACGAAGCTGTAAACAGGCGAGTCAACGACCAGGGTTTGGCCCTTGGTGATGGCCAGCACCGCGCCGGTGAGCACGAGGCCCATGGCCAGCGTTCCGATCAGGGAGTTCATGCGCAGCTTGGCAATGAAGAAGCCGTTTACTGCACCGATTACGGCACCTGTCAGGATCACCGCTGCAATGGCAAGGATCCCGGGCCATCCAGCACGCGCCAGCAGGATGCCCATCAGACCGCTGAACACCAGGTTGCCCACCACGGATAGGTCGATTTCTCCGATCAGCAGCGTCGCCCCGACAGCGAGGGCAAGCAGCCCCAGAACCGTAGCTTGGACAAGGATGTTCTGTAGGTTGGCTATCGTCAAAAAGAACGGACTCATGAGGCCCGCACCTACGGCGAAGACAACCAGAAGGATCCAGACGACATTGTCCAGTGCGAAATCTATGAGTTTGGAGATGCTCCAGGCTTGACCGCGCTTCGGCTTATCCGGCCGGGAGGTGCGCGATGATGGAGCCGCAATATTCGTCATTGTGTTTCCGCCTTCTTTGAGTGGGCGTGGGAAATGCTGGCGAGTACGTTCTCACCCGTCAGGGCATCCCCGCTCAGTTCATGGACCAGTTCGCCGTCGCGAAAAATCAGCGCCCGGTCCACCAAACGAACCAGTTCGGCCGGATCGTAGGCCACCAGGATGACGGCGACGCCCTGTTCGCTCAGATGATCCACGATGCGGTGGACTTCTTCCTTCGCCTCCACGTCGATGCCGGCGGTGGGCTCGTCCAGGATGAGCACCGTCGGTTTCGTCTCGATGAGCCGGCCGAGGAGAACCTTTTGCTGGTTGCCGCCCGACAGATTCTTAATCAGCTGACCGGGACCGCTGGTACGGATGTTGAACGCCGACTTCGCGTCCTGGAAGTTCCGCAGCATCCGCTTGAAGTCAAGAAACCCCCAGGGCTTACCCGCGGGCCAGTTGCCCACATGGAGGTTCTCCTGAACGCTGAACTCAGGTACCACGCCTTCATAGTTTCTGTCGCTGGGAAGGTACGCGATGCCGGCCTTCAACGCCTCAGCGGAATGTCTGATCGTGACCTCGCGGCCGCTGATCGACACCCTGCCGGATTCGATGCGCTCCAGTCCCGCAAGTGCTCGTGCCGTCTCGCGGGCGCCGGACCCGGGGAGCCCCACCAGTCCCAGGACTTCGCCTCTGCCCACGCCAAAGGTGATGGGTTCGCTCTGCGCGGTTTTGACCCCGTCCACCTCCAGCAGCGCGGCCGTCGCCGCGCGGCGGTCCCGCTCGAACTCGACGACGTCGGACCCAGTCACCAGCCTGGCTATTTCCCGCGCCGACAGGTTGGCGATGGAGCCACCCGCCCCGGTGACCCGGCCGTCCCGGAGCACCGTGTACTCATCGCAGAGTTCGATCAGGTCACGGTTGAAGTGGGTGATGTAGATGAAGGTCAGGCCCGCTTGGGTGAGGTCGCGGATCCAGGAAAAAAGCTCGGAGCGTTCTTCCCGGGACATGGAGGTAGTGGGCTCATCGAGAATGGCAAGTTTGCCATGGTCGCTAAGCGTTTTCACAAGGTTGAGCTTCCGCTGTTCGGGAAGGGTCAGGCTGCCAGCCAGCCGGCCGGGATCCACATCCAGGCCGAACCGGTCAAGTACCTCCCGGGCATGCCGGTTCACAGCGTCCCAGTCCACCAGCAAGGCCCGGCGGGGGTGATTGGGAAGGACAAGGTTCTCCGCAACGGTGAGCGTGGTGAAAACCTCGGAGTGCTGTTCCATGAGGTGGATTCCCAGCGACTGGCGCGTGTCGATAGGCAGGTGTGTGATGTCCTGGCCTTCGAAGAGCACACGGCCCTCGTCCGGGGTCAACGAGCCGGCGATTGCCGCCATCAGGGTGGACTTGCCGGCGCCGTTCTTGCCGAGCACACCGTGGACGGCGCCGGCCGAGACAGTCAGGTCCACCTTTGAGAGAGCAGGTACACCGCCGAAGTGCTTGGACAGTCCCTGCACTTCCAGCAGGGGGGAGTTCCGATCAGGTATGACGTTCATCAGGTCTCTTTCAGCCCCCAGTCGTTGGTCACGATGTTGGCCCACTGGCGGCGGTCGTCCGCCGTGTCGAGCGTGATCAAGTAGGGCGGCAGCACCATGCGGGGACCGCCCTTGGATTCAACCACCGGTGCCTTCTTCCAGATGTACTTATCGTTGGAGTAGTCGCCCAGTGGGATCGGCTGGCCCTTTACCGAGTACTTATCCAGCAGCTCCACGCAGACCTGCGCGTACGCGACCGGGTCTTGGGAGATTGACGCGTCGAGGGTCTTGTCCTTCAACCACTGGATAGCGATCGGGTCTCCATCGATGGATGTCAGGATGATATGCGCATCGTCTCCCAGGGGCTTGAGCCTATTCGCGCTTTTCATGGCCGGAAGAACCGCCAGGGTGAGCGAATCAGTGGGACCGTGGATGGCATCCAGGTCCGGGTACTGCGACAGCGTGGCTCCCGCGACCGAACGGGCATTTTCCTGCAGCGTCTCGGTTGGGCGGGAGATCACTTGGACGTCGGGATAGTCAGCGAAAGCGCCTTCAAAGCCGTCCTTGCGGTCCCGCCACACCGTGGCCGAGAGTGCACCGTAAAGGTTCAGGACCTTACCCTTGGGTTTGCCGTACTTTGTCTTAAGCGCTTCCAGTGTCCTCTCACCGGCCAGCTGGCCGCCCATCTTATTATCGAAGGCGATCGTGATGGAGGCGTCCCCGCCGCTCAGCGGTGTGTCGATGACCCCGACGGGAACCTGCATGCTTTTGGCCCGGGTGGTAAGCGGGATGAGGTTTTCGGTGTCGATGGGGTTAGTGATCAGGAATGCCGGCTTCTTCAGCAGCGTACTGTTGATCTGGTCGTACTGCGTGCTGGCGTCGCCCTTGGCATCAGTGGTTTCGAAGGCGTAACCGTGCTCCTTGTAGGACCGCTGCAACGCCTCGACCAGCACAGTGTAGAAGAAGAAGTTGAGGTTCTTGTTCGCGTAGCTGGCCGTCTTGTTGCCGTTGGCGGGGCCAGTGGCCCCGCCTTGTCCACCCGCTGAGCCGCAGGCTGAGAGGAGCTGCGCTGCGCCCAGTGCCAACGATCCTCCCACCCCGGCCTTGAGCAGCGTCCGGCGTGAGATCTCAGCCGATGCGAGCTTTGACTTTTGCATTGTTGTACTGCCTCTCTTATTGCGGCCGCTGCGGCCTAGGTGATGTGGCCGGCTCCGCGCAGCCGGCGAGCATCGGCTCCGAGGAGCCATGACAAGGCGCTGCATGTTTCCTGCACCGCCTCAACGTGTTCGTCGAGCCGCGCCAGCACTCTCGAGGAAGGAGCCGAAATGCTGATTGCCGCCGAGGTGATGCCGCGGTCGTCCGTGATAGGCGCGGCGATACAGACCAGCCCTTCCTCGACTTCTTCGCGGTCCACCGCGAAGCCCCGGGCACGCACGGAATCGACTTCCGCTTCCAGCCTGTATGGGTCGGTGAGGGTGTTCGGCGTCCGGGCTTCCCACCTATTGCCGTGAATTATCCGGTGGTTTTCGCCGGGTTCCAGTCCGGCGAGGAAGACCTTGCCGAGTGCTGTGCAGTTCAACGGAAGGCGTTTACCGACGGCGGAGGGCATGCGCAGTGACCATTTGCCCTCCACCTTCTCGACATACAGCACTTCCCCCGCATCTAGGACCGCAAGGTGCGCCGTTTCCCCGGTCCGCTCCGCGAGTTCCCGCAGAGATGCCAAAACGGTATTGCGAATACTCTCCCAAGCCACCACGGCCGCGGACAGTTCGAGGACTGCAAGTGAAAGCATGTAGCGTCCGCCGTCCACCTGGCGGATGAAACCCTCGTGCTCCAAGGTGGCAAGCAGGCGGTGTACGGTGCTCTTGTGGATGCCCAGTGTCCGGGATATCTCGCTGACTCCGAGCTCAGGGGTATCTACGGAAAAGCAGCGCAGCACACGAAGTGCCCGGCTCACCGAAGCGACGGGTTGAACGGTTTCCGTCGACGGCCGCAGTTCTTCTTTTTCCGGGATGGATTCATAAGTTTTCATCCCGAAATTATCCTCGACAACCTGCCCGCTCAAGCTCCCACCCCCTTGGCTGGAAGCGCGTTTGCGAACAATTCAGCGGCACGGACACGGCCGGTGGCCAGGGCCAGCGCGAGGCCGTAGTAAAAGTCCCCGTAGGGAGTGGCCCCGCGAACACCCAGGTCGTGTGGCTTGGAGTAGCAGGACCGCAGCAGGATGCCCTGGCTTTTGTCGTCCCGGCGGACGGCATTTGCGTCCAATTTGGCCAGCAGAGCCACCGCGGCCAACCGGCAGCCCTCCCGTGTTCCTTCGGAGGGGTGGCTCTCTGCCAGTAGCAGCGCGCCTAGGGCTGCGGCGGCCGATGCACTGGCATCCGGAACGGTATTTGGTGAGGTGTCCCCGAAGTCCCAAGGGACAACGCCGTCCGGTGGAATTCTCGCTTCGAAATACCGCCAAGCCCGCAGGGCCGCATCGCTGAACCTTTCGTCCCCGATGGCGCCGGAGGCCCAGGCGAAACCCGCAATGGCCCATGCCTGGCCCCGTGCCCAGCAGGATCCGGACGAGGCTCCCTGGAAAGTCCCTCGCTCGAGTAGTTCACCGGATTCGGGGTCGAAGCGGATCAGGTGGAACGTGGATCCGTCATCGCGGAAATACTTTGCAGCGGAGGTGATCGCATGGCGGTAAGCGACGTCGAGCATTCCCGCGTCGCCTGTCTGCCGGGCGGCCCACCACAGCAGCGGCAGGTTCATCATCGTGTCGATCGTGCTTGTGCCCGCCGACCGCGGATCGGTGCGGGCACCGAAAGCCTGTATGAATTGCCCCGCTTTGTTGAACCTGCCCGCCAGGACGTTCGCCGCGGTCAGGGCCGATTCGGCCTCTGAGGGGCTGAGACCGCCGAGAACCTGCCCCAGCGCGAAGGAAGGGTAAAAGAGGAAGCCCAAATCGTGGGTGGTCTCATCGAGTGCTCTTTTGCTGATGTCAGCAAGTGCACTTCTCATGACCGCACTGGGCTGGCTCTTTCCGGCGTCATCCAGTCGGCGCAGCCATGCGTCACCGACGCTGAAGCCCGCGGTCCAGTTGCCGTGGTCGTAGAAGGATTCGTCGACCCAGCCGCTCGTTTCATCGATGGCAGCCCTGTGCCACTGGCCGTCGACGGAGTAGTGCGGGTACCTTCCCGGGGTCTGCTCCAGTTGGCGCTCTTCATCCTCGGCCAGTTCCGCGAATTTCTTCCATGCGTTTTCCAGGTTCACGGCTGATCCTCCATCTGGGTAAACGAAGGAGAATTCGCCATGTGCGGTTTGTCAGCCCGTGATAAATCCACCGCGGTGTTTTCCAAGGATCCAATCCGGGTGCTGGTGATCGTCACGACGTCACCGTCCTGCAGAGTGAAATCCGGGGGCGGGACGAGGCCGGTGCCCGTCAGCAGAACGGACCCGTCGGGGATCGGGTTGTGCCGCGTGAGGTAGCCGACGAGATCCGCAAAGTGGCGGGTTAAGTCCGTGGTGGAGGTACTGTCCTGGTACCGCACTTCTCCGTGTGCCGAACGGATCGACACTTCGATCGGGAAAGGCGCCGCCTCGTCCGGGTCCGTTTCGCAGAGCAGGAGACAGGGTCCGAGTGCGCAGCTTAGGGAGAATATCTTGGCCTGCGGCAGGTAAAGGGGGTTCTGGGATTCGATGTCCCGGGCGGTCACATCGTTGCCCAACGTGAACGCGACCACCGTTCCGGAGCGGTCGAGAACGAGGGCGAGTTCGGGTTCCGGAACCGTCGAGAGGCTGTCCCCGCGAATGCCGATGTCGCCGTGGGGCCCAACTGTACGCCGGCACGAGCAGTCCTTGAAAAAAATTTCCGGCCTTTCAGCCGTGTAGATCCGCGAGTAGAAGTCTTTTTCACCGATGCTCTCTGCCTCGCGGGCCTCCCTCGACCGGCGGTAGGTCACGCCTGCACCCCAAACTTCCGGCGCCTGTACAGGCAGCGAGGCGGGCACCGATCCGTCCCCCGCCGAACGCGTGCCCCTGCCCATATCAACGGCAGCGAGCTCGGCTGAGGCGTCCGCAAGTCCCGCCACGAACCTGGAGAGAGGCACCTTCGCCTCCCTGGCATGGCTGATGGCCTCAGTCACGTCCCTCAGTCCGGACCGGCGCAGGCCCTCCGTTATATCCACGGGCGGGCCGCCGTCGTCCTTGGACGCTGCCACACGCAGACCATCGTCCGTGTGGAATTGCATCGTCCTCATATGGACCTGCTTCCAGCAAAATTGGTACGCTGTACCGAACGGAACGGTGTTCCAAATCACAATATGACGGCTTGCGAAGCGTCGTCAAGGATTGCCAAGGCGTCCCCTCGCCGCCCCAAGCCGAACTTTCTGCTCGCCTCCATAAGCCGAAGAAGAATCCGGAGTCGCAGGGAGGCTAGCGGCAGGAAGCCGCCCGTTCCGGCGGCGATTGTGTTCAGAGAAAAGGGTGAAAACCACATGACAGTTATTGCAGGAACGAACCCCTACACCGGTGAACCACTGGAACCGGTGGCTGAGGAGAGCACCCACGTGCAGGTCGACGCCACCGTGGAGGCTGCTGCCGCAGCCTCTGCGTATTTGCGCGCCATTGACCGCTCCGGGAGGGCTGGCCTGCTCCGGGCCATCGCAGCCGGCCTCGAAGCCAACGCTGAAGAGTTCGTCGGCGCGGCTGACCTGGAGACGGGAATCGGCCATGAGCGCCTGACTGCTGAGCTCAAACGCGCCGTCTTTCAGCTGCGCTTCTTCGCCGACGTGATCGAAGAGGGAAGTTACGTCGAGGCCACCGTCGACACTGCCGCAGACACCCCAATGGGCCCCCGGCCGGACCTCCGCCGGATGCTGGTTCCCGTCGGCGTGGTGGCGGTCTTCGGCGCAAGCAATTTCCCGTTTGCCTTCTCCGTTGCCGGAGGGGACACGGCCTCTGCGTTGGCCGCCGGCTGCTCTGTTGTGGTGAAAGCGCACAGCTCGCACCCGAAGACGTCCCGGTTGGCCTTCGACTTCATGTCCGCTGCGGCCAAAAACTACGGCGCGCCGGACGGGGTTCTGGGGATCGTCTACGGCCAGCAGGCCGGAATCGACCTCGTCTCGCACCCCAAAATCAGTGCCGTCGGATTCACCGGGTCTATTGCGGGAGGAAGGGCCCTGATCCACGCGATTGGTCGCCGGAACAGCCCGATTCCGTTTTATGGGGAACTCAGCAGCCTCAACCCGCTGGTGGTCTCCCAATCTGCCGCACACGAACGGGCTGACGAAATTGGCGCTGGCCTAGCAGCCTCGGTCACCACGGCAGCCGGCCAGCTCTGCACAAAGCCGGGCATTATTTTCATCCCGACCGGATCTGCCGGCGATCAGCTAACGTCGACCTTCGCACAGAAATTAGCCGAAACAGCCGTTTCCCCGCTGCTGAACCGGCGGATTTATGAAAGCTACGGCGAGATCCTCAGCGCTCTTCAGGCGGCACCTGGAGTCAAACAAATCGCAACCGGGCCGGAACCTTCCGCGGGCGGCTTCCGTGTTGCCCCAGCCCTCTACAGCGTCAATGCGCCAGATCTGCGGCCAGAAACCGCTAACGAGTGCTTCGGGCCGTCCGCGCTCATCGTCCGGTATTCCGGATACCCCGAGCTGGAAAGTGCCATATCGCATATTGACGACGGCCTCACGGTCAGCCTCCACATCGGCAGGGAAGAACCGGAAGTCACCCAGAAACTCACCGAAATGGCCCTGCCCAAAGCCGGCCGGGTCATCTACAACGGCTACCCCACCGGTGTCGCTGTCAGCTGGGCGCAAACTCACGGCGGCCCCTGGCCGGCAACAAACTCTTTGCACACATCCGTCGGCGCCACAGCAGTCCGCCGCTTTCTGCGGCCGGTGACGTGGCAGAATGCTCCTGAATCCGTCCTGCCACCTGAACTACGCGACGAAAACAGGCTGGTTCCTACTCGAGTTGATGGGCGTATGACCTTGCCCGGAGACTACCTTCAGGCAGGGATGCCGACGGCTAGGGAAACGCGCTGAAATCGCCCGAGGCAGCCTGGCCCCCCGGCGCCTCAACCGGCTGAACCTGGCCGAGGAAAACGAGGAACGACGGGCCGGGCCAAAAAGACTACGTACGGATCGCATCACTAAAGGAAACATGCTGATGCGTTGACTCCTCGCCGATGTGCCTGCGATGGCAACACAAGCACTTTCACCACGGGGTATGCTGTCGGCCTGAGACTATGCCCCAGCAGCTGGCAGGACGCCCGTGCGGCCGGAGCCGAGAGCCGGAGCCGGGAGGAAGGGGGCGGGTAGGTCCGCATGCCTTCGGGCCACGAAAGCAAACCTGTAGGGGAACGCAGACATGTTTTCTACTGACATACGGACCTACCCTGGAAAGTGCCGGTTCGTCAAGAGGCAAAGGGTGCAACCGCACAGAAGCGGGCTGCCGCCAGCTGCCACTCTCCCCGGCACGGGCCGGAATCCGCGAAGAAATACCGGCCCACTGAGAGTTCAGCCTACTGGCTATGTTGGAAGTGTCAATCCCGCTCTGACCTGCGGTTTTATCCAAACATGCACGTCAGAGCAGGGCTTCTTGAGCAGAAATTAAACATTTCATTCAGATTTTCGTCTTCCCTGTCCAGGCACGGCTTCATCGCCTCGTCCCCTAGATCGCGTCGTGAATGGTTACTCCGTTCACCACAGTCCGGACGCATTCCGGCAATCTGCCGTTGTCCAGCGACGGGAGCATCGGGGTTCCCGCGCGCGCGTCGGTGCTCCAGGCGGACACCCGCGAATCGGGCGTCTGGATGGACAACTCGTCAGCATCCCAGACGGCGAAGGTAGCCGGCGTCCCCGGAGCCAACTGCCCCTCCATCGGGTTGCGCTCCCCTGCGGCCCGCCAGCCTGCCCGCGTGTGCGCCAGAAACGCTGCCCGTGCCGACATTTGCTCGCCGCGATTGTGGTGTTCGAGACATGCCTTCACGGTGGCCCACGGGCTTTGTTCGGTCACGGGGGTGTCGGAACCGATGGCAACGGGGACGCCGGCGGTCTGCAAAGTTCCCACGGCGTTCATCGCCAGTGCAGCGTCGGCTCCAAGCCGGGTGGCATACATGCCCTCGGCGCCGCCCCAGTACGCGTCGAAGAGCGGCTGCATGCTGGCCGTCACCCCGTGCTGCAGCAACCGCTCCAGGGCGCCGTCGGGCAGCATTTCCAAGTGCTCCAGGCGCGGACGGGCCGATCGTACCGCCGCCTGCCCGATGCGTTCGGCGGCCAGATCCAAGGCGTCGAGCACCCGGAGGAGGGCGGCGTCGCCAATGACGTGGAACCCGGGTTGGATGCCCGCTCCGGCCGTCAACTCCAGATGCCTCGCAGCTGCCTCGGTTTCCAGGTACAGCGACCCATGTTCTCCGGACCTGTCAGCGTACCCGGCACTGACCGCCGCGGAACGGGATCCGATGGAGCCGTCCATGGTCAGGTCGCCGCCAAGCCCGCGCAGGCGCCCGGAAAAGCGCTCCATGGTTTCGCTCACCTGTGCAGCGGAGGTCATCAGCTCGCCCCAATACGGCAGGATCCGGGGCCCGGGTTCCGCATCGCTCAGCGCGAGCAATCCCACCAGGTCCTCGGCAGGTCCCAACTGCGGTGCGGCCATTTCCGTCAGTGCGACGTAGCCGCGCGAAGCAGCGTGCTGCAAAGCCCGGCGCTGGAGTTCTTCCCGCCGGCCGGCATCTGGGGTCTGCACGGCGTGCCTGGCCCGTTCCAGGGCCGGCCCGCTGATGGTGCCGTCGCCGGTCCAGCCGGGCAGCCCTGCGAGCCCCAACCGGGCCGCCAGTGCCGCTGAGACGACTGCGGAATGCACATCCACCCTGGTCAGGAATACTTCTGCCCCTTCCGCGGCACGGTCAAGTTCGGCAGCGCTCGGTGCTCGGTTCTCCGGCCACTGGGTTTCGTCCCAACCATGACCCAGCACGGGCGCAGCGTCCTGTCGCGCAGCTGCCGCAACGGCGTCGAGCAGTTCCCCCAGCGACGTACAGCCGGACAGCTCCAGCGAGGTCAAGGCGAGGCCGGTCTGGGTCACGTGCGCATGCGAATCCACGAACCCGGGGGCCACCAGCCGTCCGCCCAGATCGACGATCCGCATGGTGCTGTCCGCGATGGACGTGGCGGCGTGCTCGGAGCCGATCCACGCCACGGCGCCGCCGTCGACGAGCATCGCGGTAGCGTATGGGTCGGCGGCACTGTAGACGCTTCCATTGCGGTACATCGTGAGACCGGTAGCGGCGGGCAGGGCGGATTTACTCATGGAGATCCTTTCGGTGGTGCAGCGAGGTCCGGGCTATTCGGCCACGGCAGCGTACGCAACGACGCCGCGGCGGACCTGGCCGATGGCCTGCCTGCCGCGCGCCGCGAGCTGTGAATCGATGTTGGGAACCTTGACCAACTGGTCCAGCAGGTCGATCACCTGCTTGGCCCACCGGACGAAGTCGCCGGCAGCCAAATCCGTTCCCTTGAGCGCTGACTGCAGCGAGCGGCCGCTCGCCCACTTGTACATCGGCCAGACGAGCCCCAGCTCCGGCTCCCCGCTCAGCGGCAACCGGTGCTGTTCCTCAAGGTCGGTCAGCTGCGACCATTCGCGCACGGCGATGGTGACCGCAGCTTCCATCCCCGCTGAGGGCATCTTCGGCCGGATGCCGGCCTCTTCACGCTTGGCCTGGTAGACCAGGCAGGAGACGAAGGCTGCCAGTTCTGCGGCGGTGAGCCCCGCGAAGGCGTCCTGCTCCAAACAGAGCGCCACCAATAGGTCGCGGTCGCCGTAAATCCGCCGGAGGCGTTCTCCTGCCGGGCTGATGGCCACGCCGTCGCCGCCGGTCTCCAGATAGCCGTAGCTGTCCAGTACTTGGCAAACGCGGTCGAAGGTCTTGGCGATCGTGTTGGTCCGGCCCTGGATCTGCGAGACGAGCTGGTCGGTTTCCTTGCGGAGAGTCCACCACCGCTCGGCCCAGCGGGCATGGTCCTCACGGTCGCTGCAGCCGTGGCAGGGATGTGCCTTGAGCTTGCGGCGCAGGTCGTTAATCTGCCGCTCGGCCTGTTGTCCGCCGGGTACAACAAAATCACGGTGCTCGGTTCCGCGCCGCGGCGGACGCTTGTCATGCAGGGCATTGCGCAGCGAGGAGGCCAGATCGCGGCGTTCCTTGGGGCTGCGCGCGTTGAACGTCTTGGGAATGCGGATGCTGGAAAGGACCTCCACCGGGCCTTGGAAATCGTCAACCGAGATGCGCCGGATGTGCTTTTCCTGCGTCAGCACCGTCGGGCGGGGCTCGCGGGCTGATTCGTCCCGGTCCAGCACCACCGCGTAGCCCAGGCTCCGCCCGGCCGAGATGTCGATGATGTCCCCGCGGCGCAGCCGGTCCAGCGACGTTGCCGCCGCCGAACGAAGATGCCGGGACTGAGTGCGGGAGGCGCGCTTCTCGACGTCGTTCAGTTCCCGGCGCAGCCGCGCGTACTCGGTGAAGTCGCCCAAATGGCAGCTCATCGCCTGTTCGTAGCCGGCCAGTGATTCTTCCCGGCTGCGTACCTGCCTGGCCAGGCCGACCACCGAGCGGTCGGCCTGGAACTGCGCGAACGAGCTCTCCAGGATCTCGCGGGCGGGACCGCGGCCGAACTGGGCAATCAGGTTGATGCTCATGTTGTAGGTGGGCCGGAAACTGGAATTCAGCGGATAGGTCCGCCGCGAAGCCAGGCCCGCCACAGCCCCCGGGTCGGTACCGGGCTGCCACAGCACCACGGCATGGCCTTCGACGTCGATGCCCCGCCGTCCGGCGCGGCCGGTCAGCTGCGTGTACTCCCCCGCCGTGATGTCGACGTGTGCTTCGCCGTTGAACTTATCCAGTTTCTCCAGCACCACCGACCGCGCCGGCATGTTCACCCCCAGCGCCAGCGTCTCGGTGGCGAAGACGGCGCGCACCAAACCGTCGGCGAAAAGCTTCTCCACCACTTCCTTGAAAGTGGGCAGCATGCCGGCGTGGTGGGCCGAAAACCCGCGGGACAGCCCCTCGCGCCAGGTCCAGAAGCCAAGGACATCCAAGTCCTCTTCGGCAATGTCCTGTACGGCTTCGTCCACGCGGCGGACGATGGCGCCGCGTTCCTTTTCGGTGGTCAAAATCAGCCCGGACTCAAGGCACTGCTTCACCGCGGCGTCACAGCCGTTGCGGGAAAAAATGAAGGTGATGGCCGGCAGCAGCCCTTCGCTGTCCAGCTTGGAGATGACCTGCGGGCGGCTGGCGCGCCGGATCCGGGTCAGCGCCTGCCGCGGGGGCTCGGGAGCACGCCGACCGCGCCGTCCGCCGGATCGGCCCCAGTTGGCACTGCGGTTGAGCTTGTGCTCGGCCGAGGCCAGCTTCAGCAGCTCAGGGTTCACTTCATATGCCCGGCTGCTGCCGGTTCCGGATTCCGGCACCGATTCATCAAAGGCGATGTCCCCGGCGAACAGGTCGAACAGGTCGGAGCCCACCATTACGTGCTGCCACAGCGGCACCGGCCGGTGTTCGGACACCACCACGTCCGTATCGCCTCGGACGGTGTCCAGCCAGGCGCCGAACTCCTCCGCATTGGAGACGGTCGCCGACAGGGAGACCAGTTGCACGTCGTCGGGCAGGTGGATGATCACCTCTTCCCACACCGCACCACGGAAGCGGTCGGCCAGGTAATGGACCTCGTCCATCACCACATAGGCCAGGTCCAGCAGCGTGTCGGAGTTGGCGTACAGCATGTTCCGCAGCACTTCGGTGGTCATTACCACCACGTCCGCATGCGGGTTGACGGAGGTGTCGCCGGTCAGCAGGCCGACCCGTTCAGTTCCGTAGGTGGCGACCAGCTCGTTGTACTTCTGGTTGCTCAAGGCCTTGATCGGCGTCGTGTAAAAAGCCTTCAAACCCCGCTGCAGCGCCATGTAGACGGCAAACTCGCCGACGACGGTCTTGCCGGCGCCGGTGGGAGCGGCAACCAGCACGCCGCGACCACGTTCCAGCGCTTCGCAGGCCTCGCGCTGGAACGGATCGAGTTCGAATCCGAGAGTCTGGCTGAACGAATACAAACGGGTCTTGGAGAAGGCCACCCGTTCGGCGGCTGCCAGATAGCGTTCGGATGGAGAACTCATACCAAAAGACTATCCGTTTAAACCTGCTCCACTGGTGGGCGTTGTCGGAGAAGAGGAACGGCGGGCACTAATGGGCGCCGTCCGGCTTCGGCTCATCGGCTTTCAACTGGTCAAGCGGCGTGGGCCGGACAAGAGGTGTGGCCTGGTCGTCTTCGAGTTGGTCGAGTGGCATCGCCTGGTCAAGGCTGGCGGCGATCTCGGCTTCGCGCGCCGCGCGCCGCTTCTCGCGCCGTTTGTCGTTGATCAGACTGATGCCTGTAGCGATGAAGAACAGCGCCAGCAGCGGTCCAGCCAACAGGAACATGGACATGGCATCCGGGCCCGGCGCCGCCATTGCCGCGACCAGGCAGACCACAAACACCACGATCCGCCAGCTCTTGATCACTCGGCGGCCGGACAACAGACCGGCGAAGTTCAGGCCGACCAGGACCACCGGAAGCAAGAACGCGACGCCGAGCGACAGGAACATCCGCATGACGAAGGTCAGGTAATCGGTGGCCAGGATCTGGTTCACGCCACCCTGCGGTGTGAACATGGTCAAGACCTTCACGATTTCCGGGAGCACGATCCAGCCGAAGTAGATCCCGAGCAGGAAAAGCGGCACGGCGGCGAACATAAAGCCCAGCGTGTAGCGGCGTTCCTTGGCTTTGAGACCGGGCGTGATGAAGCCCCAGATTTGGTAGATCCAGATCGGTGAACTGATTAACAAGCCCAGGAAAATGGAGACCTGGATCTTCAGATCAAACGGGGAACCGACGCTGCCGTAGTTGATTTCGGCGCGCCGGCCCTTTTCCGCCGAGATTTCCATCAGCGGTTGTTGGACGGCCACCATGACCGGGTCATAGAGGAACCAGCCGACAACGGCCCCCAGCAGGACGGCGATGCCGGCAATGATCAGCCGGTTGCGCAGTTCTTTCAGGTGGGCCTTGAGCGGCATCCGCCCCTCAGGGTTGGCCTTGCGGCCCTTCTTACCGGCCACGGCCCTTACTGCTGGTGCGGCGATGGGGATCCACCGTTCGCATTCGGCGCCTGGCCGCGGTTATCAGTGTTGTTGCGCGGCGGGTTGACCACACGGCCCTCGACCGGCTCCTGGTCCGGAGCGGAAGCGGACGTGTCGTCGTCCTTCATCTGCTTCACCTCGGACTTGAAAATCCGCATGGACTGGCCCACGCTGCGGGCGAGGCCGGGAAGCTTCGGTGCGCCAAAGAGCAGCAGCACAATGATGACCAGAATGATGATGGTCGCGGGGTTATCGAAGAGTCGTCCCATGCCTGGTTCCTTTCGTCTACTACATCTTATGCCATGGCGGGATCAGGAAAGCCGCAGATCGCGCAGCGACTGGCGCTGTCCCCGGGCCGCCCGGCGGGCCACCCGACGCAGCCGCCGCTGCTCGCGGCGCTGCTCCTTGCCCGCGGCGTGTTCCTCCTTGAGCACGGCGGGATCGGCGAAGATGGCCAGCCGGGGATGGTGTGGTTCCGGCAGCGGTGGTTCCGCCTGCAGTCCACTCCCCAGCCGGTCCGCCGCCGACTCGAATTCACGCAAAGTTCGCATGAACTGGCGGAAGATCCGCCAGCCCAGCAGGCCGATGAAGACCAGGGCCAGCGCACAGAGGGCAACCCAAAGCAGAATCCAGAACCAAAGCGGCATGCTGTCCACTCTAGCTTCCGGAGCGAGCCGCGGCCGAGCGGTAGACGTCCAGCGCCTGCCGCAGCCATACCCGGGTCTGGTCCGCCACGTCGGCAGGCTCCAGCACCACCACTTCGCCGCCGTTGCGGGCTACCAAACCCGGCAGCACAGCCGTGCTGGACAATCGGATTTCGGCAGCCAGCGAACCGTCCGGCAGCACCGCCCGGCGCCGGGCGTTGTACTGGTCGGCCAGTTCGGCCAAGCGCTCGGAGATCCGCAGCACCACCATGTGGTCGGTCTCCCGCGGCGTGAACAGGCTGTCCGGGAACTCGCTGCTCCGCTCCGCCGGGGGCTCAAAATGTTCCCCGGTCTTGGTCAGCGAACGCATCCGGTCCACGCGGAATTGGCGCACTGCCTGCTGGCGGTGGCACCAGGCTTCCGTGTACCAGTGGCCGTCCACGGCGAAGACCCGCAGCGGATCGATCCGCCGGTTCGTCATTTCGTCCCGCGACGGCACCAGGTATTCGATCTCCACGCTCTGCTGCGCGGCCGCGGCTTCCTGCAGCGCGAGCACTTCGGGCGCGCGTTCCTCTGCGGCCAGATCCGCCGCGATCGCCGTGTGCCGGCCGGCAACCCCGCCGGCCGCGGCCAGCAGTTTGCTGAGCGCGCTGCGCAGGGCTGGCTGCTCCCCGACCCCGGGCACGGTCTCCAGGGCCTGCAGCCCCACCACCAGGGAAAGTGCCTCATCCAAGCTCAGCCGCACCGGCTTGTCGATCTCGTCGGCGTTGTTGATGGAGATGGTGCCGTCTTCCCAGAAGGCTTCGATCAGCTGGTCCGGACCATAGCCGGGCGTGCCGCAGACGAACAGCAGGTTCAGGTCCTTGATCAGCTGGGTGGTGCTGATCTCGAACTTTTGCGCGGTCTCTTCCAGCGGCACCCCCGGGTTGGCGGTGACGTAGGAAACCAAGTCCAGCAGCCGCGGAAGGTGGTCCAAGGAGCCCGTCTTCCGTGACGGCCGTGAGGTGTCCTCCTTGAGGGAGTACGACGGCGGGGCTTCGGCTGCGGCGGCCAGCGCGCCTTCCAGCCGCCGTATTACGGCGCCGCGCAGTTCCTCCGGCTCCTGCACCCATGCGTTGGCGCCATGCGAGGCAATCTCTTCGGCCAGCACTTCCACATCGCCGTAGCCAAGTTCCACCGCCTCCCAGCCCCTCGGCGGCCGCACGGCTGCGGCAGCCGTAGCGGCCGCCCGCAGCGAATTGGCCTTGTCCCGGCGGAGCAGCAGCACCGCCGTGCCATTGTCCTGCGGCACCTGCAGCCCCGCCAGCACGTCACGCATGGTGAAGCCCTGCGGGATGTTGTACGTCCCGGACAGCTTCTTGACCGTGGAGGTGACCCGGGAGAGCCGGAAGGTGCGCGGGGCATCCCGGTCCAGATCCCGGCCGGCCAGGTACCAGTGGCCGTATCGGTTGCCCAGTCCCCACGGCTCGACCCGCCGTTGCTGCGGCTGGCCGTCCCGGGGCGACCGGTAATTAAAGGAGACCGGCGTGTGCGCCAGCACGGCCTTGAGCATTGCCTCGAAAGCCGGTTCCGCGGTTCGGATGCGCGGCTCCACGCCGATCAGCGGGTCGCCCTCGGCCAACGCACCCTGTACGTCAAGCCGGCGGACGGCGCGCGCCGCGGCCGAACCCAGCGAGGCCTGCTGCCACAAGCGTGACGCGAGCGAGAGCACTGCGCTTTCCTGCGGGCTGAACTGCAGTTCCGGCAACCGGTACTTGTGCCGGTCGATCCGGTACCGGAGCCCGCTCTGGTCGTTTTCGTACAGTGTGTCGTCCGGGAACGTCTCCACCGGTACGCCCATTTCCCGCAGGTCTTCTTTGTCCCGCTCGAACAGGCGGTTGAAGGCATCGTCGCTGGTTGCCTTCTGGTACGGCGGAATCAGCGCGCGCAGTTCCTCTTTGCTGTAGCCGCGCCGGCGTTCCAGCAGCGCGATCAGCAGGTTCAGGAGTCGTTCGGTTTTGGAGGCGGACATACTTGAAACGTTACTGGTTGTGCGGCTTGCGGAACGAAGTTAACGTCCAGGGGCGGAGTAACGATGAACTAACGTTCACCGTTACTCCGCCCCTGGACAGGCTGTAGGAGGACCTAGCGGACGCCGAGCAGGTCGACCACGAAGATCAGCGACTCGCCCGGCGCGATGGCCGATCCTGCGCCGCGGTCTCCGTAGGCCAGGTGCGCCGGAATTTCCAGTCGGCGCCGTCCGCCCACCTTCATGCCCAGCAGGCCCTGGTCCCAGCCCTGGATGACCTGGCCGACACCGACGCGGAAGTCCAGCGGTGCGCCGCGGTTCCAGGACGCATCGAACTCTTCGCCGGTGGACCAGGCCACGCCCACGTAATGCGTGGATACGGTGTCGCCGGCCTTGGCCTCGGCGCCGTCTCCCACGATGATGTCTTCGATCACCAGGTCCTGCGGGGTTTCGGTCCCGGGAAACTCGATTTCAGGTTTGGTGCGGTCGTAGTCGCGCTTGCCAAAAGACATGCTAAACCTCTCTTGCTTGACGTGTATGCGGTGCTGCCCACGGCTACGTTACCGTACCGTGCGGCCTGCTCCGCTACTTCACGTCGGTCAGCTCCACGTAGAAGATGAGGTCTCCTACAGCATCCCCCTGGCCTTGGACGTAGGCCATTTCGGTGGGGATGGACAGCATGACTTTGGTGCCTTCTTTGAGGCCGGTCAGGCCCTTGGTCCAGCCTTCGATCACGCCATCAAGGGGGAACTCGGTGGCTTCTCCGCGGGAGAAGCTGGAGTCGAACTCCTTGCCTTCGGACCAGTTCCATCCGGCGTAATTGGCCTTCACGGTACTGTTTTCCGTGGCCCGCTTGCCGTCGCCTTCTTCGATCACCTTGACGACGAGGTCGTCCGGAGCGTCGTTGCCTTCAGGAATCTTGACGGAGGGAACGCCTTTTTTGTCGAGGGTGATCTCAGGCAGCTTTCCGGCCTTGTCCAGTGCGGCGACTTCGGCTGCATCGGCCTTGACGGCCTTGTCCCGGACGTCCTGCACGGTCAGGAACAAGAGTTGCGGGTGCTGCGCGGGTGCAGATGAGTCGGTGGCTTCCGGCGGCTGGACATAGTAGGCGATCTCGCTGCCGGGTTTGGAGCCGAGCAGGGCGTCGTACAGGGCCGGGTCAGCGCTCTTGAATCCCTCGCTCAGTTCCACCGTCTGGTCAACCGGTCCGGAGTACGTCTCGCCCAACTGTTCGCCGGAGACGGCGTCCTTGGCCAGCAGCCGGTACCGGATCCACTGGCCGTCGGCAGCGCCGTCGCCCTTGCCTTCGGTGATGACTTCGGCAGTTGACTCCGGCAGTTCCAGCGGGGCCGAGAAGTCCACTGTGGGCGCGGCGCCCTCGGCACCGGACTTCACAGTAATGTCATCCAGGCTGTCCGAGCCGGAGTCATCGCCGCCGCTGCACGCGGTCAGGAGCAAGGCTGCGGGCAGGAGGATGGAGAGTATTTTGCGCACAATCGACTTTCTTATCGTGGAACATGTGGGCTTGAAGGACATTCTCGCAGAGAAATCTGGATAACTGCTTGGAGCCACCGCCGGCAGGTCACAGGGTGGCGAGAAGGGCCTCCACCCGCGGGTCCTCGCTCTTGAACGGATCCTTGCACAGGATCGTCTGCTGCGAGCGGTCGTTGAGCTTCAGATGGACCCAGTCCACCGTGAAGTCGCGGCCGTTCTCCCGGGCAGCGCGGACAAAGTCGCCGCGCAGCTTGGCACGGGTCGTCTGCGGCGGATGGTCCATGGCGTTCTTGACTTCCTGTTCCTCCACCACTTTGGCCACCTCGCCGCGTGCCTGCAACAGGTGGTACAGGCCGCGCTTGGCCGAGATGTCGTGGTAGGTCAGGTCCACTTGCGCGATCCGCGGCGCATCCAGATCGATGGACTCGCGTTCCATGATCCGGTTAATCAACCGTTTTTTGATCGCCCAGTCGATTTCCCGCTCGATCCCGCTGTGGTCTCCGGACTCAACCGCCGCCAACGTCCGCTCCCACAAGTTCAGTATGCGTCCCACATGCGGGTTGTGCGCCCCGTTGGCTTCGACGAACCCCCGCGCTTTAGACAAGTATTCCTGCTGCATTGCCAGCGCAGACATCTCCCGCCCGCTGGCCAGCTTCAGCGGTTTGCGTCCGGTCAGGTCGTGGGAGATGTCGCGGATGCTGCGGATCGGGTTTTCCAGACGCAGATCGCGCATGATCAGTCCGGCTTCGACCATCCGCAGCAGCAGGTCCACAGACCCGACCTTGAGCATGGTGGTGGCTTCGGACATATTGGAGTCGCCGTTGATGACATGCAGCCGCCGGTAGTACTCCGCATCTGCGTGCGGTTCGTCCCGGGTATTGATGATCGGGCGCGACCGCGTGGTGGCCGACGAGACGCCCTCCCAGATGTGGTCGGCGCGTTGCGAGAACGCGTAGATGGAGCCGTTTTGGGTCTTGAGCACCTTGCCGGCGCCCACCAGGATCTGCCGCGTGACCAGGAACGGGATCAGGATGTCGGCCAGCCGGGAGAACTCGAGTTTGCGCGGGATCAAATAGTTCTCGTGGCTGCCGTAGGAGTTCCCGGCGGAGTCGGTGTTGTTCTTGAACAGATAGACCCTCCCGCCGAAGCCCTCGCGGGCCAGGCGTTCCTGGGCCTCGTTCATCAGGTCTTCGAGGATCAGTTCGCCGGCCCGGTCGTGCGCTACCAGCTGGGCGACGTCGTCGCACTCGGCGGTGGCGTATTCGGGATGGGATCCAACGTCCAGATACAGCCGGGACCCATTGGTCAGGAAGACATTGGAGGATCTCCCCCACGTGACCACCCTGCGGAAGAGGTAGCGGGCCACCTCTTCGGGCGAGAGCGGGCGGGAATCCGGCGCCGAATAGGAAATGCCGAACTCGGTCTCGATTCCGAAGATCCTTCTGTCCATGGCTAGCCGTCCATTCCCTCGCCTAAGATCTCGGTTAGTTCCGCGGTGCCCAGCCGGCGGAATGCACGCTGGCTCCCCCGGCTGGACAGCGGGTCGCGGTCCAAAACAGCAACTTCCAGTCCCTCGGGACGCAGTTCTTTGGCCTGTCCGGTATCCTGCTGGCCCGTCTTGCCGGACAAGGCGGCCACCGCGGAGCGTACTGCCCCGCCGTAGTCACGGCCGTCTGCCCAGTCTGCCCGGAGGGCTTCGCCCACCGCGTCCGCATCGCCGCCCATCACCACAAATCGGCGTTCGTCGGCGATGGAACCGTCGAAGGTGAGCCGGAACAGCCGGTCCTCGGCCGGCACACCGCCGACCTCGGCGACCGCCAGCTCCACTTCGAACGGTTTGGTGTCGGCGGTGAAGACCGCGCCCAGGCTTTGCGCGTAGACGCTGGCCAGGCCCCGCCCCGTCACGTCTTCGCGGTCATAGGAGTAGCCGCGCACGTCGGCGTAGCGCACGCCTGCTTGGCGCAGGCTCTCGAACTCGTTGTATTTGCCGACGGCGGCGAAGGCGATGCGGTCGTAGATCTCGCCGATCTTGTGCAGCGACGGTGAGGGGTTTTCGGCGACCAGCGCGATCCCGTCCGAGCAGCTGAGCACCACCACCGAACGGCCGCGGGCGATGCCTTTCCGGGCGAAGTCCGCCCGGTCCTTCATTAATTGTTCGGGCGATACGTAGAACTGCTGCGTCATGCCTACGCCTCCCGTCCGGCGACGGACCGCCCGGCGATCACGGCTTCGGACGTCGCGGCGAGTTCCAGCTCCGGGATGCGGCGCGCGCCGGCAGCGTTGACGGTGTAGACAACCGGCCATACTTGCCGGACGGTATCCGGGCCCCCGGTGGCGGAGTCGTCGTCGGCCGCGTCGTACAGGGCTTCGATGGCAACCCGAACAGCTGCCGCCTCCTCAAGATTGGGCTGCCAGAGCTTCTTCAGCGCGCCGCGGGCAAAGACCGAGCCCGACCCGACGCTGTGGTGCTCTTGCTCCTCGTAGCGCCCGCCGGTCACATCGTAGGAAAACAGGCGGCCCACCCGGCGCTCCGCATCAAAGCCGGCAAACAACGGAATGACTGCCAGACCCTGCATTGCCATCGGCAGGTTGGACCGGATCATTGCGCCCAGCCGGTTCGCTTTGCCCTCAAGGCTGAGCAGGGTGCCTTCAATCTTCTCGTAATGCTCCAGTTCCACCTGGAAGAGCCGGGTGATGTCGAGGGCAATGCCGGCCGTGCCGGCGATGCCCAGCACCGAATAGGAATCGGCCGGAAAGACCTTTTCGATGTGCCGGCTGGCGATCATGTTTCCCATCGTTGCCCGGCGGTCGCCGGCCATCAACACCCCGCCGGCGAACGTCATCGAGACGATCGTCGTGGCGTGGGGCACCATCGCTGCGGCTCCGGCGGGCAGTTGCTGGACTCCGCGGGCAGCCGGCAGCAGGTCCGGTGCCGTGCGTGCCAGATACTCGCTAAAGGACGCAGTGGCTGAATGGGAAACCTGGGCGAATACAGAGCCCGGACCGCCTGCCGGCATGTTCATCAATTACTGGCCGCCCTTCTGCACGAAACCGCGCACGAATTCTTCCGCATTCTGTTCCAGCACACCGTCGATCTCGTCCAGCAGATCGTCGGTGCCTTCGGTCTCGGCCTGTGCGGCAGGTGCGGCGGCAGGCTCAGGTGTGGGCTCGTCGTCGTACGCTTCGTCTTCGCGGCGGGAGTCCACGTTCTTGCGGTCCTGGGTTGCCATGATGACCTCCTTATGGTGTGAGGGTCTACTGTGTCCTCATGCTTATGTTGCCACGTGGGGCTCGGTGCTGGGCCCCAACAAGGCCGTAATAAATTCCTCCGCAGATGAGGCCTCCTCGAAAAGCTTGCCGGTCAGCTCGCGGTTGCCCCGCAGCGGTTCCCGGGTCGGGATCCGCTGCAACCGGCGCCGGTCGGGAAGGTCGAAAATCACCGAATCCCAGCTTGCGCCGACCACCTCCTGGGGGAAATGTTGAATGCATTTTCCGCGGAAGTAGGCCCGGGTATCTTCCGGCGGCTGGTTCACGGCAGTCTTGATCTGCTCGTCGGAGAGCAGCCGCTGCATCCGGCCGCGTGCGGCCAGCCGGTGGTGGAGTCCTTTTTCCGGCCGGACGTCGGCGTACTGCAGGTCGATCAGCCCTAGCCGCGGATCGCCCCATTCCAGGCCGTCGCGGTCCCGGTAGGCCTGCAGCAGCTTCAGTTTGGCCACCCAGTCCAACTGGTCCGCGGCTTCCAGCGGGTCGCGCCGCAAAAGGTCCAGCACCGAGGCCCAGCGCTGGAGCACCTCTGCCGTCTGACCGCTATCGGTACCGTGCCGCGTGCAATGCTCCACAGCGGCCTGCAGATAGATTTCCTGCAGGTCCAGGCCGGTGACCATGCTGCCGTCGCTGAGTGCGACTTTCTGCTGCAGCGACGGGTCGTGGCTGACCGCCTGCAGTGCCTGCACCGGGTCGGCCAGCTGCACGTCCGGGGCTTCACCATGTTCGATCATGGACAGCACCACGGCCGTGGTGCCCATCTTCAGGAAAATCGAGACTTCGCTCAGGTTCGCGTCGCCGATGATCACGTGCAGCCGCCGGTACTTGTCGGCCACCGAGTGTGGTTCGTCGCGGGTGTTGATGATCGGCCGGCGGATGGTTGTCTCCAGCCCCACTTCCGCCTCGAAGAAGTCCGCGCGTTGGCTGATTTGATACCCCGGTGTGCGGCCATTGGTGCCCAGCCCCACCCGGCCGGCCCCGCACACGACCTGCCGGGACACGAAGAACGGGACCAGGCCGGTCACAATCTGGTTGAACGGCAGGCTGCGGGGCATCAGGTAGTTTTCATGCGCTCCGTAGGAGACCGACTTGTTGTCCGTGTTGTTCTTGTACAAGTTCACCGGGGAGAACCCCGGCGTCGCGGCGATCCGGCGCAAGGCGGACAGCACGACCACGTCGCCGGCCTTGTCCCAGCGCACCGCGTCCAGCGGGTTGGTCACCTCGGGAGAGGAGTATTCCGGGTGCGCGTGGTCCACGTAGAGCCGGGCGCCGTTGCTGAGCACCATGTTCATCAGCACGCCGGAGGCCTCGTCGGTGTAGAAGTCGTTGGCCGCCGCCCGACCGCCGGCCAGTGCGATCTGTTCGGCATCCAGGATCGGCGGCACGTCCGTCAACTGCGACGGGTCGGCTTGGTCGCGCGAGAGGTCGAAGCCGCGCGCATCGTGCAGCGGCTCCTCGTCGGTATAGTCCCAGCGGGTGCCGGCCAGATTGCCCAGGCCCTTGCGCATGGTTGCCGCGTAGGCGTTGATTACCTGCGAGGAGAGTACCGTGGAGTTGGCCAGCGGTTCGCCCGGAGCATGGATGCCATACTCCGTCTCCGATCCCATCACCCGGTAGACGCTCACAGGTACTGCCCCGTGTTCGGCATCGTTTCGATGGACTTGCCGGCCTCCTGCCCGGCCTTGCCCTGCACGATGGTGCGGATGTAGGTGATGCGTTCGCCCTTTTTGCCCGAAATCCGGGCCCAGTCATCGGGGTTCGTGGTGTTTGGCAAGTCTTCATGCTCACGGAACTCGTCCACCACTGCACCCAGCAGGTGTTCGATCCGCAGGCCCTTTTGCTGATTGGTCAGCAGGTCCTTGATGGCATTCTTCTTGGCCCGGTCCACGACGTTCTGGATGACGGCGCCGGAATTGAAGTCCTTGAAGTAGAGCATCTCGGTGTCGCCGCTGGCATACGTGACTTCCAGATACTCATTCGACTTGTCCGTGGAGTACATTACCTCAACCGTGCGCTGGATCATCGCCTCAATCGTGGCCTTGCGGTCCTGGCCATGCTCGGCCAGATCTTCCGCATGGATCGGAAGGTTGGTGGTCAGGTACTTCGTGAAAATGTCCGCGGCGGCCTCGGCATCGGGACGATGGATTTTGATCTTCACGTCCAACCGTCCGGGGCGGAGGATGGCCGGGTCGATCATGTCCTCGCGGTTGGAGGCGCCGATGACGATCACGTTCTCCAGCTTTTCCACGCCGTCAATCTCGGAGAGCAACTGCGGCACAATCGTGGTTTCGACGTCGGAGGAAACACCGGTACCGCGGGTCCGGAAGAGCGAATCCATTTCATCGAAGAACACCACTACCGGGCTGCCATCGGAGGCCTTCTCGCGGGCCCGGGCGAAGATCAACCGGATATGGCGCTCGGTCTCGCCCACATATTTGTCCAGCAGCTCCGGTCCCTTGATGTTCAGGAAGTAGCTGCGGGTGTCCGTGCCGTTGCGTTCAATCGCCTTGGCCGCCAGTGAGTTGGCCACGGCCTTGGCGATCAGCGTTTTGCCGCAGCCGGGAGGACCGTAGAGCAGGATGCCCTTCGGCGCCTTCAGCCCGTGCTCGCGGTACAGGTCGGGATGCAGGAAAGGCAGTTCGACGGCGTCGCGGATCTGGTCGATCTGCGGCCCCAGTCCGCCGATGTCTTCGTAGGAGATGTCGGGCACCTCTTCGAGGATCAGGTTCTCCACTTCGCTGCGCGGGATCTTCTCCAGCGCGTAGCCGCTGCGGGCGTCGATGGAGACGGCGTCGCCGACGCGGAGCCGCTCGGACAGCAGGGCGCCGGACAGTTTAACCACGCGTTCTTCGTCCGCCCTTCCCACCACGAGGATGCGGTGGCCGTCGAGCATTTCCTTGATCGTGACCAGCTCGCCGGAACGCTCGAAGCCGAGCGCCGCGATCACCGTCAGCGATTCGTTGAGCAGGACTTCCTGCCCGGGCCCGAGCTGGTCCATGTCGACCAGAGGGCTGACCGCCACGCGGAGCTTGCGTCCGGACTGCACAATGTCCACACTTTCCTGCACCAGCGCGGCGTTGCTGATGCCCGGACGCGGCTTCTGCGCCATGTGGACGTCGGTAATGGTGGCAAAGCTGAAAGGTGTTTCGCCGTCGCGTTCAAGGGCAGACTTGAGCCGCACGATCTCCGTCTTGGCGGCCTCAAGCGTGGCGACCAAACGGGAATTGTTCTGCGTCGCTGCAGCGAGTTGCTTGTCCAGGTGGCGCAGTTTGTCGCGCAGGACGTTGATTTGGCGCTGCGCAACTGTCAGAGCGTCGCGCTGTTCGTCCTGTGGTTCAGCCGGTGCCGGTTCATTGTTCTGGTTCTGGTTGTCCTTCATCACCGCGACCCGCTTCCTTGAATCGGTTCCTTCACTAGACCCTAACGGGCACCTGAGCCGCCTGCACGTGTCTACGAAAAGAAACGCCTAATCGAGACATGGAATTCCAACGGCTGTCACGGAAGAGACCGTTGCGTGTTGTCGGATCATTACGCGGCATAACGAAACTGAGGCCGCGTTGGTGCCCGCCACGGTCCGGGTGGTGCCGGCTACGGCGAGGATGGTGCGCTTGACGCGAGGCCGCACCCGGCTCCCGGGTGCGGCCATGCAAGTTCTACGACTGCCCGGCCAAAGGCTTAAAACGCTCTGACCGGTTAATCTGCCACGCTAGTCGGTCTCGGGGTTGACGTCCTTAAACGCGCCGCGCTGGACCGTTGAGGCGGCGTCCTTGGCAACCCGGCGCAGCCGCTTGTCCGAAACGGTCCGCTCCCCCAGGGCCTCGGCGTTCCAGTCCTCCTCGTTGCCGGTCCACACCTGCACGTCTTCCGCGGCGAATTCGGTCTTGGACGGGCGGCGCTTGGGCGTCAATCCGGTCACGCCGCTGGCCAACCGCCGGGCGGTGAGCAGGAACCCGGTATGCGCCACCATCCGGTGGTCCGGACGCACGGCCAGGCCCTCCAGATGCCAGCCCCGGACCATGGATTCCCATCCTTCGGGCTCGGTGAACCGGCCGTCTTTGCGGATGGCTTCCGCCGTGCGGGACAACTGGGTGACCGTGGCAACATAATTGATCCATACCCCGCCCGGCGCCAGCACCGTGGCCACAGCGTCCAGGCATTCCCACGGCGCCAACATGTCCAGCACCACGCGGTCCACGCTGCCGGGTTCCTCGGCCTTGACCACTTCATCCTGGAAGTCGCCCAGCGAGATCTGCCACGCAGGGTGCGGTCCACCGAAGAAGGTTTCCACATTGCCGCGGGCGACGTCGGCGAACTCTTCGCGGCGTTCGAACGAATGCAGCCGTCCGGAGTCGCCCACGGCACGCAGCAAGGAAATGCTCAGCGCACCGGAGCCGACACCGGCTTCCACCACCCGGGCACCGGGGAAGATATCCGCCATGGTGACAATCTGCGCAGCGTCCTTCGGATAGACGACGGCGGCACCGCGCGGCATGGACAGCACGAAATCGGACAGCAGCGGGCGCAGCGCCTGGTACCGGTGGCCCACGGTGTTGGCCACCACGGTGCCTTCTTCCCGGCCGATGACGTCGTCGTGCGGCAGGAAGCCCTTGTGCGTATGGAAGGCACCCCCGGGTGTGAGGGTGATGGTGTTCATCCGGCCCTTTTCATCCGTTAGCTGGACCCGTTCGCCGGGCCGGAGCGGTCCGCGTCGCTGGTCGGCGCCGTGCGGGCTGGTGGAGGAGCTCATGCGTGAATCACTTCCGGTTGTTGTTGCGGGGCCGCGGCAGTACCAGCCGCCCGATTTTGTCGATTGTATTCCGACCGGCTGCGCCAGCTGCCGGTGCGGGCCGAGGGAAGGTCAGAGTCGGCCCGATTTGCCGGTGATGGCGCGGACCACGGTGCTTTGCTGTAGTACCCCGGTGACGCGGCCGCCGTCGTCGATCACCGCGTATTCGCTGCCGGTCAGCCGGGCCAGATACTGCACCAGTTCCTGTCCGGCGGCCACTTCCGGGACATAGGCGCCCGGAGCCAGTGCCCGGGACACGGCTGCGGCCGGGGTCTGTGGAGCCGCCGAGGGCGACACCTGGCTCAGTGCACCCCGGTCCACCACTGCTTCAGGCTGGCCGGTGGCCGCCGTGAGCACCACGCTGAGCCCGGGGTCGCGCTCCAGAAGCTGCTGGACCTGGGCCACCATGGCGGTGGCCGGCAGCGACGTTGCCGGAAGTTTGAGCTGGCCGGCGCTGACGGATGGCAGGCGCAGCCGCATCTGGGCGTGCTGGATGGCCGAACTGGCTCCCATCCAGAGGAACCCGCAGACCAGCACCATGAGCACCACCATTTGCAGGTCGGGTGTTTCGCCCCGCAGCAAGGGGATGCCGATCACGCCCATCACCAGCAGGACAACGATGACGCGGCCGGCCCAGCCTGCCGCCACGGTGCCTTTTTCCTGGCTGCCGGTCAGTTTCCAGACCGCGGTCTCCACCAGCCGCCCACCGTCCAACGGCAACCCGGGCAGGATATTGAAAACCGCCACCAGGAAGTTCGCCAGAATGAAGATATCGGTCAGCAGGAACGGAATCGGCTCGCCGCGGAACAGCGGCAGGACCAGCGAACCCAGGCCAGCCAGTGCAAAGTTGGCTACCGGTCCGGACAACGCCACCATCAAGGACTTACCCGGTGTGGCGTTAAAGTTATCGAACTGGGTGTGGCCGCCCCAGAGATTGAGCACGATCTTGGCCGTTGGCCAGTGGAAGGCCCGGGCTGTCAAGGCGTGGGCGAGTTCGTGGACCAGCACGGAGAACAACAGCAACAGCGCATAACCGAAGGCCACACCGTAGGCGCCGACGCCGAGTTCAGGCATCAAGCGCTGAACTTGGGGCCCGAAGATCAGCACGATGAACGCGGCGATGACAAACCAAGACCAGGCGAGCAGAACCGGCACGCCGAACATCCGGCCCAGCGGAATTCCTTCGCTGCGTTGCTTTTCCTCCGACGGCCGCGGTGTCTGTGTGCTCATACTCCTGCTTCCTGGGAAGCAGGCAACAGGAGCCGCTCCATGTCCATAAGGCCCTTCCCGGCCAAGCTGTCCCACTGTGGACGCCCGGGTGCTTGCGGAATTGGCACCACGTGCGGAATAGCCACCGTGACGAGGCCGGCGGCTTCGGCCGATGCGACTCCGGGGACGGAGTCTTCCAGCGCCACTACGTACCGCTTGTCTGCGTCGGGCATCTGGTCGCTGAGCCAGTCGAAGGCACGCTGGTATGGCTCCGGGTGCGGCTTGCCCTGGCCGACCATGTCTCCGGTGACCAGATACTGGAAACTGCCCTTGGGCAGCGCACGCACCACTTCGGTGGCCAATTTCGTCTCGCTCATTGTCACCAGCGCGGTGGGAATGCGCGCTTCGAACAGTTCCGCGAGCAACTCCCGGGCCCCGGGCCTCCACGGAATGCGTTGGCGGACCCGTTCGGTCACGGCGTCGATCAGCCGGTCGATGATCTCGCGGATGCTGAGCTCGACGCCTGCCTGCTGCAGCACCGCGGCGGATGTCTCCAGCGCGTTACCCACAAGCTTCAAACCCAGTTCGTCGCTCCAGGCACCGCCAAATGAGGCGACAAGTTCCGATTCGGCTTCGATCCAATACGGTTCGGTATCGACGAGTGTTCCGTCCATATCCCAGAACACCGCCTGCAGGCCTGGCTGGAGTGCGCCGGACGCAGCGGCGGAAGGGTCAAGTGCGGGCATGGCACCAGTCTACGGGCCTCGCAGGCCCTGCCGCGGCCGGGCGTTGGGAGCGGAATCCCGCCGCCCTTCTTTGCGCGAATCGCAAAGGGGCTCACTGACAAGCCGTGTCCGGAGGATTAGGGTGAAACCGTGAGTACTCAGGACAGTGGCGATCTGCCTACGGACGGACCCGGCGAGAAGCACGGCCTGCATCTGCTGTTCCCGCAAGCCAAGGCTGGCGAGGCTGGGCGGCGCTATACCGTGATGTTGGCTGCGTTTGAGGGCTGGAACGATGCCGGCGAGGCCGCCACGGATGCCGTCAAGTACCTCAGCCGGCTGTGGGACAGCCACAAGGTGGCCACGGTGGACCCGGATCTTTACTACGATTTCCAGTTCACCAGACCGGTAGTCCACCGCACCGGATCAGGCGAACGCCGGATCAAGTGGCCGACGACGAAGCTCACCCGCAGCAGCGTTCCCGACTCCCCGATCGACATCATCTTTGTCCACGGCGTGGAGCCGTCCTACCGATGGCGTGCCTACACCGCTGAGCTTTTGGCCCACGCCGAGGAGCTGGGAGTGGACTGCATCATCCTGGTGGGTGCGCTCCTGGCCGACGTCCCGCACTCGCGGCCCATTCCCGTGACAGTGACCAGCGACGACGACGACGTCCGGCGCGCCTTGAACACCGAATCCAGCCAGTACGAAGGTCCCACCGGAATCGTCGGAGTGCTGGCCGACGTTGCCTCGCTTGCCGGGATCCCGACCATGTCCGTCTGGGCCGCGGTGCCGCACTACGTGGGCCAGTCGCCCTCGCCCAAGGCGGAACTCGCGCTGCTGCACCGGCTGGAAGACATCCTCCAGGTGCCGCTGGAAGTATCCGTGCTCAGCGAAGAAGCCGAAGCCTGGGAGCGCGGCGTCGACGAACTGGCCACCGAGGACCCCGAGGTCGCCGCGTATGTGCGGCAGCTTGAGGAGGCCAAGGACACGGCCGAACTGCCGGAGGCCACCGGCGAGTCCATCGCCCGCGAGTTTGAGCGCTACCTCAAGAAGCGCCGCAAAGAGTAAAGGCAGGGAGTAACAGGCGGCCGGAGGCCGGAACAGCTAAGCCGCGCCTCGCCGAGCGAGGAACGAGCGAGGCGTCGAAGCGGTGTGCTGTTCCGGCGCAGGCCGCGTCTACAGCCGGATGCCCAGGAGCGCGTCGAGCAGGGCGGCGAACTGTTCGGCGCCGTCCTGCGGCTGCCCGTTGGCCTGCGCGCGGGAGTGCTCGGCAAAGCCGTCGACTTCGGCCAGCGCGGCGGGGGCGTTGAGGTCGTTGGACAGCGCGCGTCGGACCTGCTGCGCGAGCTCGGGAACCTGGTCCGCCTGCACATACTGGGCGGCGCCGCGCCAGGCAGCCAGCCGCGCCTGGCCCTGGTGCAGCAGTTCCTCGGTCCAGAACCAGTCGCTGCGGTAATGCCGGCCCAACAGGACCGTGCGGATGGCAGCCGGCTCCACGCCTTGCTCGCGCAGCGCCGACACCAGCACCAGGTTGCCCTTGGACTTGCTCATCTTTTCGCCGTCGAGGCCCACCATGCCGGCGTGCACGAAGTGCTTCGCCAGCGGTTTGCCGGCCAGCGCGTAGGCATGCCCGGCGCTCATTTCGTGGTGCGGGAAACTCAGGTCGGAGCCGCCGGCCTGGACGTCGAAGGTCTCCGGCAGGAATTTGCGGGCAATCACCGAACACTCGATGTGCCAGCCGGGTCGGCCATCGCCCAGCGAGGCACCGGGCCACTCGGGCTCACCGTCGCGGGCCACGCGCCACAACAGCGCGTCCAGCGGATGCTTCTTGCCCGGCCGTTCCGGGTCTCCACCGCGCTCGGCAAACAGCGGCAGCATTTGCTCTTCGGTCAGCCGGGAGGTGGCACCGTTGTGCCAGCCCGGGCCGGCGGCGGCCACGGAGTCGAAGTAGACGTCGCCGTCGGGCTCGCCGTCGGCGCCGGAGACCCGGTAGGCCAGGCCGCGGGCCAACAGGTCCTCCACGGCCGGCACAATCCATTCGATGGCTTCCACCGCACCCACGTACTGCTCGGGCGGGATCACGTTAAGTTCTTCCATGTCCGTGCGGAACAACTCGGTCTGGTCCTTGGCCAGAATCTGCCAGTCCACGCCGGTGGCGTCGGCGCGTTCGAGCAGCGGATCGTCGATGTCCGTCACGTTCTGAACGTAATGCACCGTGCGGCCGGCATCGCGCCAGTAGCGGTTGAGCAGGTCGAAAGCCACGTAGGTGGCGGCGTGCCCCATGTGGGTGGCGTCGTACGGGGTGATGCCGCAGACGTACAGGCTTCCGGTGGCAGACGGCTCAAGCGATACCAGCGACCCCACCGAGGTGTCGTGGATGGTCAGTTCGTCTTTGCCGCCCGGGATTTTGGGTACGGCATGGGCATTCCAACCAAGCACTCTTGAGTTTCCTTCCAATGAGGTGGACCGGGCGCTGAGGCGGCGGTCCCGCCGTCGAACATTTAAAGCTCCTAGCGTTTAAGGACGCAGGAGCCGGATAAATTCCCGCTCTGTCAGGCGTTGATGATCCCGAAGCCCAGCAGCACGAATAACAGTGCGCCCAGGCCGATCCGGTACCAAACAAACAGGCGGTAGCTGCGGGTGGACACGTATTTCAGGAACCAGCCAATGATCACGAAACCCACGCCGAATGCGACCACCGTGGCCAGCGCGGTCTCGCCCAGGCCGTACGGTCCCGGTTCTCCAAAGCTCTTGGCCAGCTGGTACAAGCCGGAGGCGAAGACCGCCGGAATGGCCAGCAGGAATGAATAGCGGGCCGCCGCGCCGCGTGTGTAGCCCATCAACAGGCCGGCGGTGATGGTGCCGCCGGACCGCGAGACGCCCGGGATCAGGGCCAGCGCCTGCGCCAGGCCGTACAGGATGCCGTGCTTGTAGGTCAGTTTGTCCAGCGTGCGGGTCTGGCTGCCGATGGAGTCCGCGATGGCCAGGAACACGCCGAAAACAATCAACATGGTGGCCACGATCCAGAGACTCCGGAAGGTGGATTCAATGTGGTCTTGGAACAGCAGTCCGAGCACGGCGATGGGAATCGAACCGATGATGACCAGCCAGCCCATCCGGGCGTCCGGATCGTTGCGCGGCACCTTGCCGGTCAGCGAGCCGAACCAGGCCTTGATGATGTTGACGATGTCGCGCCAGAAATAGACGACGACGGCGGTTTCCGTGCCCAGCTGGGTGATGGCGGTGAAGGCAGCACCCGGATCGGCGGCACCCGGCAGGAGTTCCCCCACGATGCGCAGATGCGCGCTGGACGAGATCGGGAGGAATTCTGTCAGGCCCTGCACGAGCCCCAAGATGATTGCTTCTAGCCAATTCACACACTCGACCCTATGGCACGCGGGCCCTAGAAACGGAACCAGACACAGCCCTGCGGGTGAAGTTCCGGCCGCGGTAGGAGGACGGATGTGCCTGCCGCGGGCGGGCAGAACCGCGGGCGCGGCGTCGGCGGGCCGCTGCCAAGAGCACGGCATCGCAGGCCATAAGCTGGCTGTATGGAGCACAAGCGCTTGGGTAACAGCGGGCTGAAGGTCCCGCAGCTGTCGCTGGGAACGATGACCTGGGGCGAGGAGACAGACGAGGAGGGCGCCGGTGCCATGCTGCGCACCTATCTGGACGCCGGCGGCACCTTGCTTGACACCGCCGCGCCCTACGCCGAGGGCCGCAGCGAAGCAATGCTTGGCGCGTTCCTGGGCGAGCTGGTCCCCCGGCAGGAAGTGCTGGTGGTCTCCAAGGCCGGCGTAACCCGGAGCGAGGGCCGGCGCGAGGTGGACACTTCCCGCGGTGCCATGCTCCGCAGCCTGGACGCCAGCCTGGCCCGGCTGGGAACCGACTACCTGGACCTGTGGCTGGTCCATCTCTGGGACGATGCCTCGGCACCGCTGGAGGAGACCCTCTCCGCGCTGGAACACGCCGTTACCTCCGGCCGTACGCGCTATGTGGGCGTGTCCAACTATTCCGGCTGGCAGCTGGCCCGGGCGGTTTCGGTCAGTCCGGTACCGCTGGTCGCGGTGCAGAACGAGTACTCGCTGCTGCAGCGCCGGCCGGAACACGAAGTGATCCCGGCTGCCACCGCGCTGGGCCCGGGTCTGATGGCCTGGTCGCCGCTGGGACGCGGCGTCCTGACCGGCAAATACCGCACCGGCACGCCGGCCGATTCCCGCGCCGCCTCCGAACAGCATGCACATTTCGTGGAACCGTACCTGGCCGGCCGGCCGGCCCGGATCGTGGATGCGCTGGCCACGGCGGCCCGCGGCCTGGACGTCCAGCCGCTGGACCTGGCGCTGAGCTGGGTGCTGCAACGGCCCGCCGTCGGCACCGCCGTGGTGGGACCACGGACGCCCGCGCAGCTGGATCAGATCCTCAAGGCTCCGCTGGACGCCTTGCCTGCCGAGATCGCCCAGGTACTGGACGAAATTTCCCTACCCTGAGCTGTGCCAGGGCTGAGCCCGGCGCCCGCTGAGGGCGCGCTGCTGCAGGTGCCCTGACCCGGGCGACGTCCGGCCTACTTTTCTTCGATTTCCAGATCGTCGTCGAACGGATCCACAACCTCGTCGGAGTCGTCCATGTCTTCGTCATCCGACTCGTCGTAAATGACCAGCGGCGTCACTTCGCCGTAAGCATCGTAGAGCGCGTCCTCATACGTCTCGAAGGATTCCATAATGGACGAGAACGCTGCTTCCACGGCAGGATCGTCTTCACCCCGGCGGCTCGAAGCGGCGGCCAGATGTTCCTGCAGCGCGGAAACCAGTGACTCGAGTGCGACACGCGGATCAATGCTCATGGTGTAGACGTTAGCCGCAATGTGGAGAATAAGTGAAGAGAACAGGAGGGCAATGAGAGAACAATTTCTGGGTGCCGCTGTCACCCGCGAACGCGACTACGCCCGGCAGTACGAATACCTGGTCCTCACCGTCAATAAAGACGAATCCATCGGGGAAGCACGCCGGGTCTTGACCGACCACGCCGAGTACGGCAAATGGGACTTGGTGCGCACCCGGCTGTATCTGGGCGGCGCCCGCAAGTACTGGCTGCGCCGCAGGGTGCTCAGGGTCGAACGCACCGCCTGACCCCGGCCAGGCGGTGCGCGGGCACCGCAGGACCCGCCCGGGTCAGTCGTCCAACGGCCCCAGCCAGGCCGTGGCAATGGTGCTGTGCGCCGACTCGTCGTCCGAGGGGTGGTACAGCCCGGCCAACACGTCGCGGTACAGCCGCTCGAGCTCCCCACCGCGGAAGTATCCCCCGCCGCCGGAGACACGGACGGCCTTCTCCACCACGTCCTTGGCGGTTTCGGTGGCCCTGATTTTGATGCCGGCCAGTTTGGCGAACCAGAGCGAGCCGTGGTCGGCCAACGTATCCACGTCGCGGGCGATGGTTGCCAGCTGCGGATACAGCCCGTCCATCGCGAGTGCGGCATCGGCCACCCGCCAGCGGATGTCCGGATCCTGCGCGTAGCTCTTGCCCGTTTTCAAGGAACGACGGCGGTGCACGGCTTCCACGGCCAGGTCCAGGGCGCGGGTGCCGATCCCCGCATACACGGACGACAACAGGATTTCGAAGCACGCGAAGATGCCGAAGATCAGCGCATCCGGGTTGGGGCCCACCGGCAGCTTCCGGAAGATCCGGTCCGGCGCCGCAACCGCGCCTTCCAGCACGGTGGTGTTGGACTGGCTGGCGCGCATCCCCAAGGTGTTCCAGTCGTCCTTGATCCGGTAGCCCGGCTTGTCGCGGTCGATGAACGCCCACACCAACTGCGGCTCCACGTCGGAGTCGTCCCGGCCAAAGATCCCCAGCCGGGTCCAGGCCGGAGAGAGGCTGGTGAAAACCTTCGTCCCGGTGAACTCGTAGCCGCCGTCGGCGCGCGGGGCCGCCACCGTCCGCGAGTCGAACAGGACCTGATCGTTGCCGGCTTCGGAAACGCCGAAGCCGAAGACTTCACCCCTGCCGGCCTCGGTCAGCACGTAGTCCAGGCTGTTGTCGCCGCGGGCTTGCAGCACACGGGCAACGCCGGTCCACACTAGGTGCATGTTGACCGCCAGCGCGGTGGCCGGGGCCGCGCCGGCCAGCCGCATCTGTGCCCTGACCGCCTCCTCCAACGAGTAGCCCAAGCCGCCCTGTTCTTCCGGCACAAACATTTTCAGGTAGCCGGCCTCCACCAGATCGGCGAAGTCCTCGTGGAAGAAGCTGTTCGCCTCGTCGTAGCCTGCGGCCCGTCCACGGATGGTTTCCAACAGGGCGTCCGGGAGCAGTTCTTCAACACTGGCGGGCATGCCGGTGGTCCTTTCGTCGTACATACAAAAATCAGTAGGTGGTGAGCAGACGCTGCAGCACGCGGGTGCCGAACTTCAGCGATTCCACCGGCACCCGTTCATCCACCCCGTGGAACATGCCGGTGAAGTCCAGATCTTCCGGCAGCCGCAGCGGTGCAAAGCCGTAGCCGGTGATGCCCAGCCGGGCCAGCGATTTATTGTCGGTGCCGCCGGAGAGCGTGTAGGGAAGCACCACCGCGTCCGGGTCCTCGAACGTCAGCGAGTCCACCATGGCGTCCACCAGATTGCCGGCAAACGGTACCTCCAGCGACCTGTCCTGGTGCACGTAGCTCACCTCCACGTCCGGACCGGCGAGCTCGCGGATGGTAGCCAGCACCAGCTCTTCCTGGCCGGGCAGGGTCCTGGCATCGATCCGTGCCTCGGCGAGGCCGGGAATCACGTTCTCTTTGTAGCCGGCCTTCAGCACGGTCGGGTTCGAGGTGTTCTGCAGGGTCGCGCCCACAAAGCGGGCCACTGTCCCCAGCTCCTTGAGCAGAATCTCGGGGTTGTCCGGATCAAACTCGACGCCGGTCAGCTCGGTCACGCCGTCCAAGAACTGCCGGGTGGTATCCGTCAACTCGATGGGCCACTGATGTGATCCGATTCTCGCCACGGCGGCGGCCAGCGTCGTGACCGCGTTGTCGGTATTGATTTGCGAGCCGTGGCCCGCACGGCCGGCGACGGCGAGGCGGAGCCAGGCAATGCCCTTCTCCGCGGTCTGCAGCAGGTAGGCCCTCCGGCCGCCAATGGTGGCCGAGAACCCGCCTACTTCCGAGATGGCCTCGGTGGCGCCGTCGAAAAGTTCCGGCCGGTTCTCCACCGCCCAGCGCGCCCCGTAGGTGCCGCCGGCCTCTTCATCGGCGAAGAACGCGAAGATAATGTCCCGGCGGGGCTGGATGCCGCTGCGGGCCATGTGCCGCGCCACCGAGAGGATCATCGCGTCCATGTCCTTCATATCCACGGCGCCCCGGCCCCAGATCAGTCCGTCCCGTTCCTCTCCGCTGAACGGATCAACCTGCCAGTCGGCGGCCTGCGCCGGCACCACATCGAGGTGGCCGTGCACCACCAGGGCAGGTGCCGAGGGGTCCGAACCAGCCATCCGCGTTACGACGGAAGCCCGGCGCGGCGCGGACTCGAACACCTCGGTGGCCAGCCCGGCTTCTTCCAACAGGCCCGCCGTATACTCGGCCGCCTGCCGCTCCCCCGGGCCCTCGTTGCCGCCGTAGTTGGAGGTGTCGATCCGGATCAGTTCCTGGCAGATCCGGACCACTTCATCGTGCGGGTTCGGTACGGTCATGGAGGCTCCCTCGAAGTCGATGTCTGTCCCCAGCCTATCCAGCAGCGGCGATAGAGGCAGCAGCAGCGCCGCGCTGCGCCTCTGCAACATCCACGCCGGCTCCCTGCGCGCCTCCGACGCCGCCGGCAGGCAGCGCGCCCGATTCAACACTTCGGACAAAACATGTTAGAGTTTTTCTCGCTGCTTTCGACGGAACCAGTGCGCCCGAGGGCCTCTGATCATCCATCGAAAAGTCCACCTGCGCGGGTGGCGGAATGGTAGACGCGCTAGCTTGAGGTGCTAGTCCTCTTATTGAGGGTGAGGGTTCGAGTCCCTTCCTGCGCACAAAGAAAGCCCCGGGATCCCGGGGCTTTTTTGTATCCGCGCACTCCCCGCCAGGTGGCGTCGGATCGCGGCTCAGAGGGATGTCACCTGCCCCTGGCCGATGTTCGCCAGTTCGCTGCACAGCATGGCAACAGCCTGCTGCACGATCTCACTGTGATCGCCCGCCGCTGCAGCCCGTGCCCGGCGCACCACCTCCTCGGTGTCGATTCCGGCGCGCACAGCCCTTAGCGGAGCCAGGACGGCGGCCCGGCGCAGCCAGGGGTCCGGCTCCCGCGCCCAGCGATCCAGGATTGACTGCGCCCGCGCACGGGACTGGTCCGTCAGCCCGTTGATCAACGGGCCCACCACGTCGACCGCGAGCGGATCCACCAGCGCGGCGGTGCGTGCCTCGCGCAGAAAACCTTCAATCCGGGTCAGGTCGGAGTTCCGCAAGAGCCGCTGGTTCGATTGCAGCAGCACCACAGCAGCCAGCCGCAGTTCGAAGACCGGTCGCTTCCACAATTCGGAACTGAGTGCTGTGACCTGGTCATGTGACAAAGGCCGGAACTTCCGGCCGGCATCGCGAACCGTGCCCCGCACGGCACCGACGGACGCCCCGTAGTAGCGCAGGCCGGCGCCCGAATCCTTTTCCGCCCGCGCCCGTTCCTCCGTGGCCTCGCGCTGCAAGGTGAAGTCGATGAACTCAGCCGCCTCACTCATCTGAAGAGTCTTTCGTGCACCGCCGGCGCTGTCGAGTCAGCTGTCCCGCGGCGCCCTACCCCGCGTGGCCGTTGCCGGACTCTTCCTGCTCGGTGTAGGTCCGCAGGAGGTTCTTGGCCCCATCGGCCGCCGGGCCCTCTTGCTCCAGCGCCTGCTCCATGGTTTCGGCCTTGTCGCGTCCGGCAGGGAACGGCGGGAGCAGCGGCACATCGGGATCGGCGACCACTTCGATCAGATAGGGCCGGTCGGCTGCCAGCGCCTCCTCCCAGGCTGCAGCGAGCTGTTCGGGATCTTCGACCCGTTTGCCCTGCAGCCCCAGCAGGCGTGCATAACCCGCGTAGTCGAAATCAGGCAGCGCTTGGCTGTCTGCAAAGCGCGGTTCGGACTCCATCTCGCGCTGTTCCCAGGTCACTTCGGCCAGTTCCCTGTTGTTCAAGACGCAAACGGCAAAACGCGGGTCCAGCCACTGTTTCCAGAGCCGGCTGACGGTGATCAGTTCGGCCAGACCGCTCATCTGCATCGCCCCGTCGCCACTGAGCACCACGACGGGCCGCTCCGGGGCCGCGAGTTTGGCGGCAATGCCGTAGGGCAGCGAACAGCCCATGCTCGCCAGGGTGCTGGACAAGTGTGCCTGGGCACCGGGCGGCAGGCAAAGTTGCCGGGCATACCAGTAAACAGAACTGCCCACGTCGACGGCGAGCCAGCCGTCGCGCGGAAACTTTTCGCTGAGCTCGAAAGCCACCCGCTCCGGGTTGACCGGCCGCGCCGGTGTCATCGCCCGCTTTCGCGTCAGTTCGCGCGACTCCCGAACCCAGCCTTCCACCTGCTCCCGCCACGCGGTGGACGTGCGGTCCCGCAGCAACGGCAGCAGCGCCTCCAGGGCGGTGGCCGAGTCACCGGTGAGTGCGGCTTCAACCGGATAGCGGTTGCCGATGGCGCCGGAATCGTTGTCGATCTGGACCGCCCGTGCAGCCCCGGGCGGCGGATAGAACTCGGTCCAGGGGTCGTTGGAGCCAACAATCAGCAAGGTGTCGCAGTTCCCCAGCAGGTGGCCGCTGGCTCCGGTGCCCAGGTGGCCCATCGTCCCGGCCGCGAAAGGCAGCGACTCATCCACATACGGTTTACCCAGCAGGCTGGTGGTGATGCCGGCGCCGAGCTTCTCTGCGACTGCCACCACCTGCTCGCCCGCGTCGCGGGCCCCTTGCCCCACCAGCAGGGCCACCCGCTCCCCGACATTGAGCACCTCGGCGGCAGCGCGCAGGTCCTCGGGACGCGGGACCATATGGCCCGGCCGCCACACCGGCGCGGTGGCCACGACGCCGTGCGTGTGCTCAAGCTCAGGAACGGGCTGCTTCTGGATATCGTGCGGAATGATCACGACGGCGGGGCCGCGGCCTGCCAGAGCCGCCTTAAAGGCCCGGTCCAAGACCAGCGGAACCTGCTCCGCGCTGCTGACTTGCTGCCGGAAGAGGGCAACATCCTTGGTGAGCGTGGACAGGTCCACTTCCTGCATGTACCCCGAACCGAGCACAGTGCGCGCCTGCTGTCCCACGATCGCCACCACCGGGACGCTGTCCAACGCAGCGTCGTAGAGTCCGTTGAGCAAGTGCACCGCCCCGGGTCCTTGCGTGGAGGTGACGACGCCCACCCCGCCCGTGTACTTGGCGTGGCCCACTGCCATGAAGGCGGCGTTTTCCTCATGCCTGGCTTGCACGAATTCCACGGTGCCGGCCCGCCGCAGCGCGCCCATGAAGGTGTTGATGCCGTCCCCGCTGTAACCGAAGATGCGGGGCACCTGCCACGCCTGGAGCCGTTCCACCATGAGGTCTGCGACCAGCCGCTGGGCCATGTTTGCTCCGCTCGTTATCATCAGGATGCTTACTTTCTACCATCGGTTTATGGCGTTATGAACCCTCCGGCCGCCCGCGCCGGCGCCCGCGTGCAAAGATGGCGGCATGGAACTGGACGGAGAACTGGCGGGTTATCAGCTGGGGCCGGATGCGCCGGACCAGCGGGACATCGACCTGTACCGCAGCCTGAGCGCGGATATTGCGTCGGGCGTCGCGGTGGCGTCAACACGCTGGCGGAACCGGGACTACGCGGCAACCGTCAGCGGTTATCTCTCCGTCTCCTATGACCCGCCCACCATGCTGGTCAGCCTCTTTGAGGAATCACGGATCTGCGACGCGGTGGCGAGCTCCGGGACGTGGGCCCTGAGCCTGCTGGCGGCCCATCACCAAGGCACCGCGAACTGGCTGGCGAGCCCCGGCAACCCGGTGGAAGGCCTGCTCAACCAGATACCGTACCGGCGCGGCCCGGCCACCGGTGCTGCCGTGATCGGCGGAGCTCCGGCGTGGTTCGAACTGAAGACCACCGCCGTGCATCCGGCCGCAACCCACTTACTGATCGTCGGCGAGGTGCTGGCGATGGGCCGCGACGCCTCCGGCACGGAGAGCGCCGATCCGCTGATCCACTTCGCTTCCTCGTACCATCGTCTGGGCCGGTAGCGACGCAGGCCGCCCACGTCGGGGAGGCAGCTGCCAGACAGGCTAAGGCAACGGCGGCGGTTCGGAGAAGCGACCTTCCCAGACCGCCCGCGATCCTGACTCGCCGGTCAGCACCACCGCCACCGTGGCGCCGGCACACACCGCCAGCACGACGACGACCATCACCGCCGCGAGGATGCGGTACCCGACGCCGAGCTTGCGCCGCCAGGACACTGCCGCCGTCGTTCCATAACGGAACCAGAGCCACAAACCCAGCGCGGCGAGAAACAGTCCGATGACCCAGGGCAGCATCTTGTCGCCCAAGCGCATGTGTTCCACGGCCAGCGGCGTCTGATCCATCCGCAGGAACAACCAATGACCAGCCTGCTGGGAGATCGGTACCAGCACCAAAGCCAACAGCGCGATCAGCGGGGTGACGATGCCCAGCCGGCGCCGGACCGCCGGCCAGAACAGGCTGAGCACAATGCACAGTGCGGCGAGCGGAATGAAGACCACCGTGGCGTGGACCAGGAGCACATGCAGCGGCAGGGCATTGACTTCGTAGTCCATCGGATTCCGCTCCTTAGCCTCCGGGCAGGGCCCTCATCCGGTAAGACGCGCGGCCCGGTGATGCGGTTCAGCCGGGGATCGGGGGCGGCCGGTCCATTGTTTTCCCCGGCAACCTGCCCTAAGAATGGACTATGACGGTCACGCTGAGGTCCTTGGAAACCGCTGTACCGGAAACAATCCTGATCCAGTCCGAGGCGCGTGACGTGTTTGCCACGCAGCCCGGGCTAACGCGCTTGGGGCAGCGGCTGGTAACCACGTCGTTCGACCAGTCGGGCATCGACACGCGGCACGCCGCCGTCGACGAACTCACCACGGCAAAGCGGGCCGAGAACCCGGTGTTCTTCGACGCCGGTTCCCGGCAACTGCTCTCCCCCAGCACCAAGGTGCGCAACGATATCTTCGCGGAAAAGGCAACCCCGCTGTTCATCGAGGCCGCCGGCAAGGCGCTGGCCGCCTGCGACGGGATCGGCCCGGAGGACATCACGCACTTGATCACCGTCTCCTGCACCGGATTCTTCAACCCCGGCCCGGACTACAAGGTGGTTCGGGCGCTCGGCCTCAATCCGTCCGTGCAGCGCTATCACCTGGGTTTCATGGGCTGCTACGCGGCCTTCCCGGCGCTCCGCGCAGCCAAGTCGTTCTGCGACGCCGATCCGCAAGCCGTGGTCATGGTGGTGAGCGCCGAACTGTGCACGCTGCACGTGCGAACGTCCAACGACCCTGACACGATTGTTGGCTCCTCGCTGTTCGCTGACGGTGCAGCCGCCGCGGTCATCACCGCACGCGATCTGGAGCAGACCGGGCCGGGCATCCGGCTGGACCACTTTGAAACCATCCTCACCCCGGTGGGCGAAGAGTCCATGGCCTGGAACATCGGCGACGAAGGCTTCGAGATGGTCCTCGGCACCTATGTTCCACACATCATCGACGAACACATCGTCGGCGCCCTGAAGCCGCTGCTGGCCCGTGAACCGGCGCTGGCGGCCAAACCCTACCGCGACATTGAGCACTGGGCGATCCACCCGGGCGGACGGAGCATTCTGGACAAGGTGGAGGCCAAGCTGGCGCTGACCGAGGTACAGTTGGTGCCGGCCCGCGAAACGCTGCGGCGGTACGGGAACATGTCCAGCGCCACCGTGATGTTCGTGCTCAAGCACATTCTGGAGCAGCCGCCCGGCGCCGCCGAGGAAAGGATTTGCTCCATGGCCTTCGGCCCGGGGCTGACGGTGGAGACCGGGCTGTTTACCAAGACAGTCCCGGCCACGACACCGCAGGCGCAACATGCTGCCGCTGCAGCCGCGGTATAGCCGGATCAAACCGCCGTGACCCGGCAGCCTTCGACACACAGCACATCACCATTCCTCGCCTCCCGCGCCACGGACGCGGTGGAGGAAATGGACAAACCGGACTGCGACCCTGCGATGCTCCGGCGCACCTATGCCCAGTTTCCGCTGATCAACTGGGCGGTCTCGGGCTGGCACGGCATCTACCGACGGCTGCTCCGGCCGCGCCTGGCCGAGGTCGAGCGTCCCACCTTGCTGGATATCGGCTCCGGCGGCGGCGACGTGCCGCGGATGCTCACGCGCTGGGCGGCCCGCGACGGCCTGGGGTTGCGGATCACCGCCATCGATCCCGATCCGCGTGCGCACGACTTCGCGCTGTCGCGGCCGCAACTGCCGGGGCTGGAGTTCCGCCAGGCTTTCAGTTCGGAGCTGGTGGCCGAAGGGCGGCGTTTCGACGCGGTGGTGTCCAACCATCTGCTGCACCACCTGACTGCCGCGGAACTGGCAGGACTGCTGGAAGACTCCGTGCAGTTGGCACGGTCGCTCGCTGTGCACAGCGACATCATCCGCAGCCGTCCGGCCTATCTGCTGTTCGCCGCCGGCACACTGCCGTTCTTCCACCGGTCTTTCATCCGCCGCGACGGCCTGACCTCCATCCGGCGCAGCTACACGCCCGGCGAACTGCGCTCAGTAGTGCCGGCGGATTGGCAGGTGCTGCGGGATTCACGGTTCCGGCAGCTGCTGGTCCGGCGGGCCGATGACTGAGCTGCTGTCCCCGCGGCGCCGGACCGGTCTGCGTCAGGCCGAGGGGACGTTGCACGATGTCGCCGTCGTGGGCGGCGGGCCGGTGGGACTGTTGATGGCCATCCTCCTTGCCCGACGCGGACTGGACGTGGCTGTGCTGGAGCGGCGGACGGCGCGCAGCAGCCATTCCCGTGCCATCGGGATCCATCCGCCGGCCTTGGCCGTGCTCGACGACGCGGGTGTGGGCCACGCGCTGCTCGCGGCGGGGGTCTGCATCCGCCGGGGCACCGCCCGCAGCCGCGGCCGCGAGGTGGCATCGCTGTCCTTCGAGGCCGTACCCGGCCGGCACCCCTACGTGCTGGCTGTGCCGCAAGTGATCACCGAACGGCTGCTGGAGGAACAGTTGGAAGCGCTGCGTCCGGGCGCCCTGCGACGCGGCGTGCACGTGTGCTGCGCGGACGACGACGGGGCAACCGTCACGCTGTCCTGCTCGCTGGGCGCTGGGCCTGGATCCGGGGCGCACGCCGGAACCGGGCCGGTAAGGGAAGCCCAGGGTCCGGGGCCGGCAGCGGGCCCGGATACCGCCACGGTCCGGGCCAGGCTGGTGGTTGCAGCCGACGGCGCGTATTCGGCTCTGCGCCGGCAACGTGGCGTCGCGGTGCGGACGCGGACGTACCCGGACGCTTACCTGATGGGGGATTTCGCCGACACCGGCTCAGACGGCAGCACCGCCGTGCTTTATCTGGAAGCCGGCGGAATTGTCGAATCCTTTCCGCTCCCCCGTGGCACCCGGCGCTGGGTGGCCAGGATGCCCGGTGTGGTCAGCCATCCAACCGCCACTGGCCTGGCCTCCCTGATCGCGCGGCGCACCGGCACCGGACCGGAACCGGACAGCTGCTCCATGCTCAGCGCCTTCTCGGTCAGTTCCAGGATGCCGCGCCGCCTGGTCGCCGGCCGGCTCGCGCTGATCGGCGATGCGGCGCATCAAATCAGCCCGATCGGCGGGCAGGGCATGAACCTGGGCTGGCTGGATGCGGCAGCGCTGGCTCCGATCGTGGCCGCGGCATTGCGCGGCGAGCCGACGGCGCGGGCGCTGCGGCAGTTCGAGGCGGACCGGCAGCGGGCCGCAGCCACCGCCATCTGGCAAGCGCATCTGAACATGGCCTTGGGACGCCCGCTGCCGCCGGCAGTGCTCGCCGCCCGGAACCAGTTGTTCGGCGTGCTCAACCACATACCTGGGGCGCACGACGCGGTCGCGAACCGCTTCACCATGCACTGACGTGTCATCGAGATGCACCCAATTGTCATCGAGCGGCCGCCAGGGGTCCGGAAGGCTAAAGTTGCTGCTAGACAAAATCGGCAACACGTCGGTTTTCCACGGCTGGAGAGGTACCGGCCGGGCACAATGCACGGAGGTGGAGCATGGTCGGCGTGGACCGCATCGCCGTGCTGTCGCTGCATACCTCGCCGCTGGCCCGGCCCGGCGGAGGCGATGCCGGCGGTATGAACGTCTACGTGCGTGCGCTGGCGAGGGAACAGGCAGCGCTGGGTACCGCCGTCGACGTTTTTACCCGCTCGCAACATGACGGCCAGGAGCCGGTGGAGCATCCCCGGGCAGGCGTGCGCGTGATCCATTTGGACGGGGCGCCGGCCGACGTCGTGGCCAAGGAAGCGGTGCCGCAGCGGTTGGCCGCGCTCGAGGCTTCGCTGCGACAGTTCACCCAGCGGGACGGGGCCAGGTATGACGTGCTGCACTCGCACTATTGGCTCTCCGGCGCGGTGGGATTAAGCCTGCAGCAGGACTGGCAGATTCCGCTGGTGCATTCGATGCACACCATGGGGCTGGTCAAGAACCTTCACCTGCAGCCTGGCGAGGCACCGGAGCCGGAATCCCGGGTCCGCGGCGAACAGGCCATTGCCTCCGGGGCGGGCCGGCTGATCGCCAACACGCTGAATGAAGCGTGCGAGCTGGTCGATCTCTACGGCGCGGACGAAGGGACGGTAGACGTGATCCCGCCCGGCGTGGACCTGCGGACCTTCCGTCCCGAGGGCCGGCGGGAGGACCGGGCGGCAGCCGGATTGGCGCCGGACACCTTCCACCTGGTCTTCGCCGGCCGTATCCAAACGCTCAAAGGACCGCAGGTGCTGTTGGCCGCGGCGGCGGAACTTCGCCGGCAGCAGCCAGACATCCGGCTGCGGATATCCATCATCGGCGAGGCCAGCGGAGCCGCCGAGCTGGACCTGCCGGCCCTGGCCCGGCAGCTGGGGCTGGACGACATCGTGGCGCTCTCGCCGCCGGTGGAGCCGGCCGAACTGGCGGCCACCTTCCGCAGTGCCGATGTGGTGGCGGTTCCCTCCTTCAGCGAATCGTTCGGGCTCGTGGCGCTGGAGGCACAGGCCTGCGGCACACCGGTGGTTGCCACCAATGTGGGCGGACTGCCGGTGGCGGTCAGCCACGGGCTCACCGGCCTGCTGGTGGATGGGCACGATCCTGCCCGTTGGGCCGGTGCATTGCGCGAACTGCACGACTATCCGGAGTTCCGCCGGCGGCTGGGCGACAATGCGGCCGTGCATGCCTCGTCCTTCGGTTGGGAGCAGACCGCTGCGCTGACAGCCCACAGCTATCAGTTGGCGGTGGACCACTTCCGCCGCTGACGAACGGCCGGTCCGGCGCCGCTAAGATGCATAGGTGCCAAGTTACCGCGTCCGCCGCGCCACCCGCGATGATGTTCCCGCAACCCTGGACATGAAGCTGGCTGCGTGGCGGGAATCCTACGGCACGCAGCGCCCGGCCTCCTTCTTCGCCGCCGAAGCCGCCAGGCGGAAGCAGCAGATCGACTGGTGGACGCGCGGTCTGGCGGCGGGAGCGGAGCTGTGGATCGCCGAGGATGCTCCCGGCCGGATCGTCGGTTGTGCCGGCGCCGGCCCCGCCCAGGACGACGACGTCGACGCCGGCGTGCCGTACGAACTGCAAATGCTCTACGTGCTGGAGCAGGCCCACGGCTCCGGGCTGGGCCTGCGGCTGCTGGACGCCGCGATCGGCAACCAGCCGGCGCTGCTGTGGGTCCTCGAGGACAGCCCCCGCGCCCAGGCGTTTTACCGTAAACACGGCTTCACTGCAGACGGACGCCGCGAACCCCTGACCGGCCACTGGGAAGGCCTGCACGAGATCCGGATGGTCCGCAGGGCCGGTTAGGCCCGTTCCAGCTCCGCGCGGATGGCCGCGATGCCGCGCCACACTTCCGCGAAGCTGGTGGACAGCGGCGAGAGGCCCAGCCGGATGCCGTCCGGTTCGCGGAAATCAGGGATCACTCCCTGTTCCCAGAGCCGTGCGGTGACATGCTTGAAAGCCGGATGGTCTATCGTGACGTGTCCACCACGTTCTGCCGGATCCAGCGGCGAGGCGATGACGACGCCGAAATCCGCCAAGGTGGCCTGCACTGCTTCGATGGCAAATTCGGTCAGGGCGACAGACTTGTCCCGGACGGCAGCCAGGCCGGCCTCGTCGATCAGCGCGATCATGTCCTGGATCGCGGTCATCCCGATGATCGGTGGGGTCCCGGACGTGAAGCGGCGGATGCCGCCGGCCGGTTGGTAGCCCTGGCCCATTTCGAAGGGTTCACTACTGCCCAACCAGCCTTGGATCGGCTGCTGGAAGTGCTGGTGTTGTGTCCGCACGTAGGCCCAGGCAGGCGCACCCGGCCCGCCGTTCAGGTACTTGTAGCTGCAGCCTGCGGCCAGGTCCACGCCCCAGGCATCCAGTTCCACGGGCAGCACGCCGGCGGAATGGCACAGATCCCACAAAACCAGCGCACCGGCGTCGTGCGCCGCGGTGGTGATGGCGGCAATGTCCGCAATGTAGCCGGAGCGGTACGCCACATGGCTGAGCAAGACCAGCGCCGTGTCCGGCCCGACGGCGGCGCGCACAGCTTCCGCCGTGACTCCCCCGCCGTGCGGCGGTTCAAGCCAGTCCAACTCCAAGCCGCATTCGGCAGCAATGCCTTCCACGATGAAGCGGTCGGAGGGAAAATTGTCCCGATCCACCAGGATGCGCCGCCGGCCGGGGCGGGCCGCAATGGCGGCACGGGCCAGCTTATAGAGCAGCACGGTGGTGGAGTCGGCCACCACGCACTGGCCCGGAGCGGCGCCCAGCACCACCCGGCCCAGTTCGTCGCCGATCCGCTCGGGCAAAGCCAGCCAGCCCTCGTCCCAGGCCCGGATCAGCCGGCCGCCCCATTGCTGCAGCATGACGTCCCGGACCCGGTCCAGGCTGGCGGCCAGCGGCCGGCCGAGCGAATTGCCGTCCAGGTAGGCGGTGACAGAGTCGTCGTCGTGGCCCACGAAACGGCTGCGGTATCCGGCCAGCGGGTCGGCGGCATCGAGCGTCCGGGCGCGGTCGGCAAGCTGAGCATCGGTGGTCATAGGGCCAGCATAAGGGTGGTGGTCGTGGCCGGAAGGAAGGCTTGCACGGTGCTGCGAAAAAAGTTTTCCGGCCGTGTCGATATCCAGGTTTACCGTTCGACGGCATAGTAGAAGGCGCACACCGCGTCCTCGTTCACCGAAGGAGATAGCCGTGAAGTACATGTTCATTATGCGGTCCACCGACGAAGCCCTTGAGGCTTCCAAGGCCATGCCGTTCGAAGAAATGATCAACAAAATGGGTGCCTACAACGAGTCCATGATCAACGCCGGCATCATGCTCGGAGGCGACGGCTTGGCGGACCTGTCCGACGGGACCGCCTTCGTCGTCGACTTCTCCGAAGATCCGCCGATCGTGACCGACGGCCCTTACGGCGAAACCCATGAGCTGTTCAACGGCTTTTGGATGGTCCAGGTGGCGTCCAAGGAAGAAGCTGCCGAGTGGGCCAGCCGCTGCCCGCTGGGGCCTGGTTCCAAGCTGGAGGTGCGGCGCGTGACCGAGGCCGCCGACTTCGCGGAGTATTCCGACAACGAGTACATCCAAAAGGAAGAGGGCTGGCGCGAACAAGAGGCGAAGCTGCGCGCGGAGAACGCCTAGCTTCACCGCAGCGGGAGGTCAGTCATGTCGGAGTCGGACGTGGACCAGGCAGCTGCCATCAGGCGCCGGATCGATGCCGTCTGGAGGATCGAAGGTGCCCGGATCGTCGCTGCCCTGGCCCGCGCCACGGGGGATGTTGGGTTTGCCGAGGACGTGGCCCAGGAAGCCGTCGCCGATGCCCTGCTCCAATGGCCGGTCGCGGGCGTGCCGCAGAATCCTGCCGCCTGGCTAACGGCCGTGGCCAAGCGCAAGGCGATCGACGCGTGGCGCCGGGCCGAACGCCTGGACGACCGCTACCAGATGCTGGCCCGCGGGCTGCAGGATGAAGACGCCGCCAACTGGGAACCGGTGCCGGACGACATGCTCCGGTTGGTCTTCACCGCCTGCCATCCGGTGCTCTCGCGGGAGGCCCAGGTGTCCCTGACCTTGCGGATTGTGGGCGGCCTGTCCACCGAGGAAATCGGCAGGCTCTTCGTGCTGCCGCTGGCCACTGTCCAGCAGCGCATTGTCCGGGCCAAGAAGACGCTGGCCGCGGCGAAGGTGCCCTTCGAGGTGCCGGAACCGCATGAGTGGGGGCCGAGGCTGGGCGGTGTCCTCCGGGTCATCTACCTCATGTTCACTGAAGGATATGCAGCCACCTCCGGGGACCGCTGGATCCGGCCGGATCTGGCCGGCGAAGCCCTGCGAATCGGCCGCGTCCTGGTGTCGCTGGTCCCTCGGGAAGCCGAGGCGCACGCGCTGGTCGCCTTGATGGAACTTCAGGCCTCCCGGTTCGGAGCCCGCACCCGGGCGGACGGGACGCCCGTCCTGCTGGCCGATCAGGACCGCACCCGCTGGGACCGCGCACAGATCGGACGTGGCCGCGCGGCGCTGGCCCGGGCGGACAGGCTGGGCCGCGGCCGCGGCAATTACGCCCTGCAGGCGGGCATTGCCGAGTGTCATGCCGTGGCGCCCAGCGTCGAGCGGACCGACTGGGCGCAGATCGTGCTGCTCTACGAGGCGCTCGGCCGGATTGCGCCCAGCCCGGTGGTCGAGCTCAACCGGGCGGTGGCCGTATCCATGGCGACCGGGCCCGCCACGGCACTGGCCATCGTGGATGACCTGGTCTCTTCCGGGGCGCTGCGCGGATCGCATCTGCTGCCCAGCGTCCGAGCCGAGCTGTTGGCCCGGCTCGGCCGGTCGGACGAGGCGAAGGCGGAGTTCGCCGCTGCAGCCGCCTTGGCCAAGAACGACCGGGCACGCGAAGTGCTCAAACGCAAGGCGGCTGCCACCTGAACCGGTGACGGCGGGGGTGCCGGGCTATCCCGCGAGCGTGTTGACGCTGCCCGTGAAGTGGAGCCGGTGGCTGCGCTCTCCCCAGCCGGTGAAGTCGGAGGCCTGCCACGATCCGTCCCGTTCCGTGTCATGGATCCGCACCGCCACCGTGGCGGGAAGGAAGACCGGAGCAGCGAAATCAATCCGCCAGCGATAGGGTTCGCTGGCCGCGGCTTCCACGCTGGTCAGTACCCGGGACGCCAGGTACATGCCGTGCGCGATGGACCGCTTGAGCCCCAGCATCTTGGCCGACACTGCGCTCAGGTGTATGGGGTTGAAGTCGCCGGAAACAGCGGCGTACTCGCGGCCGGCTTCGGGACCGAGCCGCCAGCGCGCCGTCGGCTGCGGCGGGATGAAATCGGAACGCTCCGGCCTGAAGGCCTTGTCCAGTCCGGGCAGGTAGACCCCCTTGGCCAGATAGTCCGATACGCCTTCCCACACGGCTTCGCCCCCGGACTCGATCCGGGTATGAAGTTCCACCTGGGTGCCGGCATGGTGGCCACGCAGGCCTTCCGCCCAGGCCGTCACGGTCAGCGGTTCGGCGAAGTGCACCGGCCGCAGGTGGTTCACCCGGTTGGCCAGATGCACCATGCCCAGCAGCGGGAGTGGGAAGTCCTGCCGCGTCATCACGCTCATCGCCACGGGAAAAGCCACCGAGTGCAGGAACACCGAGGGCAAGGTGTCCCGGACGGTGCCGTGCATCACTTGCTGGAAGCCGCTGACCCGCTCCGGGGCGATGTGCACGCCGCCAACGGTGTGCCGCACCGCCGGGAGCTGTTCGGTCTGCTGGCCGACGCCGAGCTTGTGCCGCGCTGCGGTGGAGGCCGCCGTCAGGTAGAGCCGCGAGAGCGTGGGCATCTCCCCGAGAATAACCTCACTCATGCGCCGACCATGCTCTGGCCGCAGACCCGCAGCGTCTGGCCGTTGATCCCGCCCGCGGCGTCACTGGCCAGGAAGGAGACCGCTTCGGCGACATCCAGCGGCCGGCCGCCCTGCTGCAGCGAGGACAGCCTGCGGGCCACCTCGCGGGTGACGAACGGCATCCGGGCGGTCATGTCCGTCTCGATGAAGCCGGGGGCGACGGCGTTGATGCTGCCACCGGCGTCGGCAAAGGCGGCCGCCGACGCGCGGACCATGCCGATGATGCCCGCCTTGGAGGCGGCGTAGTTGGTCTGCCCGCGGTTGCCGGCAATCCCGCTGGTGGAGGCCAGCGACACCACCCGCGGTGCTTCGCGGAGGACGCCCGAGGCCAACAGCTGCTCGTTCATCTGCAGCTGCGAGGTGAGGTTGACCGCGATCACCGAGTCCCATTTCGCCTGGTCCATGTTGGCAAGCAGCTTGTCCCTGGTGATGCCGGCATTGTGCACCACAATATCCAGCCCGTGGTTCCGCTCCGCGGCATGGGCGGCGATCTTCGCGCCCGCGTCCGGCGCGGTGATATCCAGTTGCAGGGCGGTCGCGCCCACCCGGTTGGCGACCCGGGCCAGCTGCTCCCCGGCCGCCGGGACATCGACGACGATGATGTGGGCCCCGTCCCGGTGAAGCGTCTCGGCGATGGCTGCGCCAATGCCACGGGCGGCACCGGTAACGACGGCGACCTTGCCGGCCAGCGGACGGTCCGGAGCCGCCGGCAGCGAGGCCAGCCCGGAGCCAACCAGAAGGAACTGCCCGTCGACGTAGGCGCTCCGACCGGAGAGCAGGAAGCGCAGCGCACCGAGGACGGCCGGTGCGCCGGCATCCACGCCGTCGCCCAGCAGGATCCCGTTGCCGGTGGCACCGCCGCGCAGCTCATGGGCCAGCGACCGCAAGGCCCCGTCCACCGCCTGGCGGGCCGCGGCCCGGGCAGGGTCCCCGGTGCCGGCTGCGGGCCGCGAAATCGTGACAATCCGGCCGCCCGCAGCCAGATCCCGCAGGCTGGCCCCGGCGGTGAGCATCGGGTCCGACAGTTCTTCCGGCGACGCCAGTTCATCGAGCACCAGCAGGATGCCGCCGAGCCGTTCCTTCGGCGCCACGTGCCGGCGGACATCCAGGTCCCAGCCGAGCAGCTCCTTGGCCAAGACGTCGGCGCCGGTCCCGGAGCCCAGCACCAGGACGGGCCCGGGCAACAGCGGTGCGCCCGGCCGGTAGCGCCGCAGCACGGCAGGCTGGGGCAGCCCAAGCTTCTTGGCCAGGCCCTTGACCGGCCCGGCGTTGACCAGATCCAGGTAGCGGTCTGCCATCAGTTTGCCTCCAGGATGGCCACCACGCCCATGCCGCCGGCGGCGCACACGGAGATCAGGCCGCGGGTGGTGCGGGACTCGGCGTCGGCCTTCTGGCGCAGCATCTTGCCGAGGGTGGCGACCACCCGGCCGCCGGTAGCGGCGAAGGGGTGTCCGGTGGCCAGCGACGAACCGTTGACGTTCAGCCGGGTCCGGTCGATGGGGCCCAGCGGCTTCTGCAAGCCCAGCTTATTGCGGCAGAACTCCTCGCTTTCCCAGGCCGCCAAATGGCACAGCACTGTGCCGGCAAAAGCTTCGTGGATCTCGAAGAAATCGAAGTCCGCGAAGGTCAGGCCCTGCCGGGCCAGCAGCCGTGGCACGGCATAGGCAGGCGCCATCAGCAGGCCTTCCTTGCCGTGTACGAAATCGACTGCTGCGGCTTCGGCGTCGACTACTTCGGCCAGCACCGGAAGGTCATTGCTGCGGGCATACTCCTCCGAACCGATCAGCACCGCTGAGGCGCCGTCGGTCAGCGGTGTGGAGTTGCCGGCGGTCATCGTTGCCTCGGCGCCCAGGTTCCTGCCGAAGACCGGCTGCAGCTTGGCCAACTTCTCCAGCGTGGTGTCGGCCCGCAGGTTGGAGTCCTTGGCCAGACCGCGGTACGGCGTCATGAGGTCGTCGAAGAACCCGCGATCATAGGCGGCCGCAAGGTTGCGGTGGCTGGCCAGCGCCAGTTCGTCCTGCGCCTCGCGGGTCACGTTCCACGCCGCCGTGGTCAGCGCCTGGTGCTCCCCCATCGACAGCCCGGTGCGCGGTTCGGCCGTACCCGGCGCGTTCGGGGCCAGGTCCTTGGGGCGGAGCTTGGCCAAGGCGGTGAGCTTCTGCTGCACGGATTTGGCGCGGTGCAGTTCCAGCAGCACCGCCCGGAGACCCTCGCTGACCGCAATCGGCGCATCGGAGGCGGAATCGACGCCACCGGCGATGGCGGAATCGATCTGCCCCAGCTTGATCTTGTTGGCCAGGCCGATCACTGTTTCCAGGCCGGTGGCGCAGGCCTGCTGCAGATCATAGGCGGGCGTTTCCGGGGACAGCGCGGATCCAATGACCGCTTCGCGGGTGAGGTTGAAATCGCGTGAATGCTTCAAAACGGCGCCGGCGGCCACCTCGCCGATCCGTTCATCCTGCAGTCCGAAGCGAGCCACCAAACCGTCCAGGGCGGCAGTGAGCATGTCTTGATTGCTGGCCTGGGTGTAGGCCCCGTTGGCCCTGGCAAACGGGATGCGGTTGCCGCCGATGACGACTGCCTTGCGCAGAACGTTGGCGGTGCCGGTGGCGTCAGGTGAAGCGGCCATGAAGGCTCTCCTCGTGAATCGGGTGCAGGTCGGAACGATGTCAGTTACCGTAACCAAGCGTACCTGATACGCTGGGTAACGTGAATAGCGCCACAGTCCGCACTGCGGCTTCGCCGGGGCCCGACGGCCGCTCCGCCCGCTGGGACCGCCACCGGACCGAGCGTCGCCGGGAACTGATCCGTGCCGCCCGCCATGCCGTGCACCGGCTGGGCCCTGACGCTTCGATGGAGGACATCGCGGCGGCGGCCGGGACCTCGAAGCCGGTTTTCTACCGGTACTTTGGCGACAAAGCCGGGCTGCAGCAGGCCATGGGCGAAGTGGTCGTGGGCCGGATGCAAGCCCGGCTCCAGGACGCCGCCGCCAGCGCCACCACGCCGCAGGAAGGCCTGCACGCCATGGTGTCGGTCTACCTCCAGATGGCCGAATCCTCGCCGCACGTCTACGCGTTCGTCACCCGCGGCGCGCCCTTCGATCCATCGGTTCCGCAGCTGCTGGTCGGCGGGCCGGCGCCGACCGAGGCTGCCCCGGAGACCGGCAGTTCCGCGGTACTTCATGACTTCTTCGCCAACGTGACGGCGATGATCGAAGCCCCGCTGCGCGGCCATCTGAGCGCATCCGCGGACAACGCCGCGGAACTGGCCGCCGCCTCCTATTGGCCGCGGGCCGCCATCGGCATGGTGCGTGCTGCCGGCGAACGCTGGCTGGCCGCGCCGGACAACGGCACCAAACCAAGCCGGGAGCTCATGACTACCTTGCTCACCCAGTGGTTGCTCCGCGGAGTCGCTCCCCTCCGAACGGAGCCGGAGGCAGCGTCCGGGCCGCCGGACAAGGTGCGCAGCGCCCCCGGCTGAGCCGGCCATGCTGCCGGCGGCACCGCGGCAGCAGCAGGTGACCATCCGACCTATCGTGACGACTGAAGGAACAACCGATGACGTATACCCCCACTGCCGAAACCCCGGAGCCGGTTGAAGACCGCGGCGCCAGCGTTGACGTGGCAGCGCTCGGCGAGGTCCTGCTGGGCCGCTGGGCCGACATCCGCAAGGCGGCCCGCGAGCTCGCCGGCCGTCCGGAGATCCACCGGATCGACGGCCTGCCAATGGAGGAGCACCGCGAGCGGGTGGTGGGCCAGTTGAAGTATCTGGTGGACGCCGGGGCCGTGCACCGGGCGTTCCCCACGCGACTGGGCGGGGAGGACAATCACGGCGGCAACATTGCCGGTTTCGAGGAACTGGTCACCGCCGACCCCTCGCTGCAAATCAAGGCCGGGGTCCAATGGGGCCTGTTCGGAGCCGCCGTGCTGCATCTGGGCACCGCGGAACACCACGACAGGTGGCTGCCGGACATCATGAGCCTGAAAACCCCCGGCGCCTTCGCCATGACCGAGACTGGCCACGGGTCAGACGTGGCCAGCATCGGCACCACCGCCACCTATGACCCGGAGACGCAGGAATTCGTCATCCATACCCCCTTCCGCGCCGCCTGGAAGGACTACCTGGGCAACGCCGCCAATGACGGTCTGGCCGCCGTGGTGTTCGCCCACCTGGTCACCCGCGGCGTGGACCATGGCGTGCACGCCTTCTACGTGCCCATCCGCGACGAGCAGCGCAACTTCCTGCCCGGCATCGGCGGCGAGGACGACGGCTACAAGGGCGGATTGAACGGCATCGACAACGGCCGGCTGCACTTCGACCACGTCCGCATTCCGCGCACCAACTTGCTGAACCGGTACGGCGACGTGGCCGAAGACGGCACCTACTCCTCCCCCATCGCCAGTCCCGGCCGCCGCTTCTTCACTATGCTGGGAACCTTGGTACAGGGCCGCGTCTCGTTGGACGGCGCCGCGGTGGCCGCCAGCAAGGTGGCACTGGCCATCGCCGTCCGTTATGGCACCGAACGACGGCAGTTCAACGCCTCCTCGGACATCACCGAAGAGGTGCTGCTGGACTACCAGCGCCACCAGCGCCGGCTGCTGCCCCGGCTGGCCACCACCTACGCGGCCTCTTTCGCACATGAACAACTGCTGCAGAAGTTCGACGACGTCTTCTCCGGCGCCCATGACACCGACGAGGACCGGCAGGACCTGGAAACCTTGGCGGCGGCGCTGAAGTCGCTCAGCACCTGGCACGCCCTGGACACGCTGCAGGAGTGCCGCGAGGCGACCGGCGGCGCCGGCTTCCTGGCCGAAAACCGGTTCGCCGCGCTGCGCGCGGACCTGGACATCTACGCCACCTTCGAGGGTGACAACACGGTGCTGCTGCAGTTGGTCGCCAAGCGCCTGCTGGCCGACTACGCCAAGGAATTCCGCCATGCCGACTTCGGCGTGATGGCCCGCTGGGTGGCGCACCAGGCAGCCGACGCCACCCTGCACCGCACCGGCCTGCGGCAGGTAGCCCAGACCTTCGCGGACAGCGGATCGGAGCGCAAGAGCGCCAACTACCTCAAGGATCCGGAAACCCAGCGCCAGTTGCTCACCGACCGGGTCTCCACCATGGTGGCGGGCATCGGCGGCGCGTTGCGCAACGCCACCAGACTTCCGCAAAAGGAGGCCGCGGCGCTGTTCAACGAACACCAGCACGAGCTGATCGAGGCGGCCCGCGCGCACGCCGAACTGCTGCAGTGGGAAGCCTTCACCGCCGCACTCGACCAGATCGATGACCACGGCACCCGGCAGGTGCTGACCTGGCTGCGGGACCTGTTCGGGCTGTCGCTGGTGGAGAAGAACCTGGGCTGGTACCTGATGTACGGCCGGCTGTCGGCACAACGCGCCCGCATCCTCGGTACCTACATCAACCGGCTGCTGTCCCGGCTGCGCCCACACGCCCGCGACCTGGTGGACGCCTTCGGCTACGGCCCCGAGCACCTGCGCGCGAAGATTGCCGGCGGCGCGGAGCAGGAACGGCAGGACAAGGCCATGGCGTATGCCCGCTCCCGGCGCGCCAGCGGCGAAGCCCCGGTGGACGAGAAGGTACTGATCGCCCGACGCAGGGCCGAGGACAAGCTCGCCCAGAAACGGCAGAAACCGGAAGCCAAGGGCTAGGACAACGACGGCGGGGCTCCGCCAGGCGACACGGCTCGCCTTGGCGGGGCCCCGCCGTCGTGAGTGGAGCCAAACCAGCTAAGATTTTCTGGGCCCGCTACTCCCTTCCGCGGGCGGAAAGCACCTCCATGTCCTTCACCCAGAATGCCCTTGCCCGCTGGCAGGAGCTGCAGGCCCTGGCTGCCACGCCCGGCCTGAAGCTCGCGTCCGCCAGCCCATGGGTGCCGGCGCTGTTCAGGACCGCTTTCACCCGTTCCAGGCCGCAGCTGCCGCTTGAAGAGTTTCACCGCAGCACCGACTCGTTCCTGGCTGAGCTGCGCCGGGCCGGGGTGGAACTGCGCACGGACTGGTCTGCCCGCCAATATGCCGATGACTGGGTGGCCCGGCGCTACCTGTCCCGGCTGCGCGAGGACGGCCGATTCGTCTACGAACCGACCGAAACCACGGTGCGGTTCCTGGAGTACCTGGATGGCTTGACCGGGACCTCCTCGTCGCTGAACAGCTCCCGCCTGGCCACGCTGCTCACTCGCGTTGAAGCGCTGGCGCACGAGACCGATCCTGATCCCGAGGCCCGGATCGCCGTGCTGCAGGCTGAAATCTCCCAGCGGCAGGAAAAGATCCGCGCGCTGGAAGCCGGCGACGCACCGGCGTCGTTGCCCGACGCCACGGCGGTAGAGGCGGCCCGCGACGTCTTGGCGCTGGCGGCCGGGCTGCCGGCGGATTTCAAGCGGATGCGCGACGGCCTGGAGCTGATGCTGCACACGCTGCGCGCCGAGATCGTGGAGTCGAACGCCACCAAGGGCATCACCATGGGCGAGGTCCTCGAGGCAGACAAGCGTCTGCGCGGCACCAGCGAAGGCCGGACGTACGAGAGCTTCACCGCCTTCTTGAACGACGAGGAGCAGCAGCAGCGCTTCCGGCAGGCCATCGCCGCGGTGCTCGAGCGGGACTTCGCCGACGCGCTGGAGGCCGAGGACCGGCGGGCGCTGCAGCGGCTGATGCCCCAGCTGCGGGCGCAATCGGCGGAGATCCACCGGATCTACGGGCGGCTGTCGGAAAGCATGCACACCTTCGTGCAGTCGGACGACGTCCGCGAATCAATCCAGCTGCGGCAGGCAATCCGTGCGGCCGAGACCGCCATCCTCAAGTCCCGGCACAGCCTGCCGGGCCGCCGCGCCGTGATCCCCGCACCGGAGCTCTTCGGCTCCGGATTTGAGTCGGTGAGCATGGTCCGGCTCTATGATCCGCAGAGCCACCAGGCACCTGCCAAGCTGCCGGCGCCGCCGGCGTTCACCGAAGCAGACATCCACCGAGCGGTCCGCACGCCGCAAGCGGACGCAGCGGTTCTCTCCGACGCCGTGCGCACCGCAGTGGAGGCCCGGGGTCCCGTTCCGTTGTCCGCGGTCTATGCCCAGCTGGAACCGCAACACCGGCACCTGAACAGCCTGCGTTGGCTGCTGCAGCGTGCCTTGAATTCCGGTGGCTCGCTGGACCCGCAGGAAACCGACACCGTGACCTTGATCCAGATCGACGGCAGCGAACGCACCGCAGTGCTGCCAGCCGTCACCTTCACGAAAGCTGCAGATTGATGAACGAGTTGACCGAGGTCCGCCTTGCCCCCGCCGGAGGTCCGTCCGGTGACGTCGCGCTGGAAGAAGCCGTGGAGCTTGACGACCAGGCCGGGTTTGCGGACCGGGTGGAGCTTGCGGAGCCTGACGACCTGGCGGAGCTTGACGACGCTGCGGAGCCTGACGCATCGTCTGCCCGGGACGAGGTCCAGGACGGGCCCGAATTGTTCGACGGCGATACCGGCACGCTGCCGCTGAAGCTGCGCCAAGCCCTCATCAGGCTGCTGCGCGGCCCTTACCTGGACGCAGGTTCCACCGATCGGGTCTACGACACCGTGGTGGAACACCGGCGGATCCTCGCTTCCCGGCTCAGCGAGCTGTTCCTGCAACTGGTCATCGACGAAGACCGCAAGGTCGCGATGCTGCGCCCGGTCCCGATGGCCGAGCCGCACACCACCGCCCTGCAACGGCAGCGGGATATGACCCGGGAAGAGACGCTGCTGCTGCTGCGCATGCGCCTGGTCCAGGACCGGCACTCCGGCACCGGGACCGAGCCACTGATCAGCCGCGCCGACGTCATCGACGTGCTGCAGGACTACGTGGATCCGGAGCAGCGCGATGCCAAGCACGTGGAGGATCTGGCCGACGCCTCCATCCGCAAGCTGGCCAACGAGCGCCGGCTGCTGCAGGCAACCGAGCTTCCCGATGTCTGGGTCATTTCGCCGGCGCTGCCGCTCGCCTTGCCGTTCGAAAACATCGGCGACATCCCCGCGGTGATTGATTCGCTGGCCGGCGCCGACCTGCCAGCGGGCAGCGAACCGGAGGCGGACCAGTTGGCTTTCGACGGCGGAGAGGCCTGAGCATGAGCATTGAGACAATCCTGCCGATGGACGGGCTGCTCAACCCCGGCCAGCACCGGCTCACATCCGTACAGCTGGTCAACTGGGGCACCTTCGACGGCGCCCACACCATCCGGGTGGACCGCGCCGGCACGCTGTTGACCGGTGGCTCCGGCGTCGGCAAATCCACGATCTTCGACGGCATGCTCCAGGTACTGGACGCCCGGCCAAAGATGAACGAGGCCGCGCAGACCAGCTCCGGCCATGCATCCGAGGAACGGCGTACCGCATTCAGCTACATGCGCGGACGGCTGGGCGCCACGCCCGCCGACGGCGACGAATCGCAAACCGCAACCTTCTACCAGCGTCCCGGAGCCATCTGGTCGGCGGTCTGCCTGACCTTCGATAATGTCCTGGGCCAGACCACCAGCCTGGCGGTGATGCTGGACCTGCCGGCCAACGGCACCGAACACAACGTGGGCCGTTTCTACGTCCTCCACGACAAGCCGCTGGACATCCCCCGTCTGGAGTCCGGGATGAAGGGCCGGTTCAGCAAGACCTCCCTGGAGGCGCTGCTGCCGGGCAGCCAGGTTTTCGATTCGCACAAGGCCTTCGCGGAACGTTTCCGGCAGGCACTGGGCATCGACCAGGAAAAAGCGTTCGGGCTGCTGCGCACGCTGCAGACCGGCAAGGGCCTGGGCGGCACCGTCAACGATTTCTTCCGCAACCACGTGCTGGATACGCCGCGGACGCTGGCCGCGGCCGAAGAGGCAGTGCAGGACTTCAGCCACCTGCGCAGCATCCGGCGGCAGCTGGAACGTGTCCGGCAGCAACGGGACCTGCTGGCTCCGGTGCCTCGGCTGCACCAACAGCTGCGCCAGGCGCAGGCGCAGCTGGACCGCAACATCCTCTTGGCCGACGTCGCCCTGCCGATCTACCGCCGCCGCCTGGCACTGGAGTGCCAGGACCGGCAGATCGACCTGTTGGACGCGGAAGCGGCCACTGCGGTGCAGGAGCTGGCAGACACTGAAGCGGCACGCGCCGACCTCAAGGCGAAGGCTGCACAGCTGACCGCACGGTACGGCAGCGAGGGCGGCGCCGCCGTCGCCACCTTGGAGCGGGAGCTGGCTGCGGCCCAGTCCGAGCTGCGCGCCCGCCAGTCCGTGGAAGATGCCTTCCGGGCCGATGCGGAGGCCGCGGGCCTGGACGCCGATTTCAGCCCCGGTGGGCTGGCGGCAGCGCGCAGCCGCGCCGCGGTGCTGGTCAAGGAGCTGCTCACCGAAGCCGAAGCCGTCCGCGAACGCAGCAACGATGCCCAGGGCGAAGCCTGGAGCCTCAGAGGACAGATCCGGGCGTTGGAGCAGGAAATCGAGTCCTTCCGCCGCCGCACCAGCAACATCCGCCCGGAAAGCCTGGAACGTCGACGGCAGATCTGCGCGGCGACCGGCATCGCGGAAGAGGACCTGCCCTTTGCCGGCGAGCTGATCGACCTTGACCCCGCCGAAGCCCGCTGGCGGCCGGCAGCCGAACGCGCACTGCGCTCCCTGGCCTCTGCGCTGCTGGTGCCGGGCGAGCGGATGAATGCCGTCACCCGGTACCTGAACGAGCACAATATCCGCGGTTTCCTGCGGGTTATCGACGTCAGTGCACCGCTGGACGGCAAGGCCGAGGCCGATCCGGACGACCTGGTCACCAAGCTGGTCACCAAGGACACCGCGATGGGCCAGTGGATCCGGCGCAAAATCACGGCGCATTACGACTACGTCTGCGTCGAGGAGCCGGAGCAGTTGGCCTCGGTTCCCCGCGGCGTCACCTTGGGCGGCGCGGTGAAGCGCAGCAGCAGCACCACCGAGAAGGACGACCGGCACACCGGGGCTTCCGACCACCTGCTGGGCTTTAATAACCAGGACAAGATCGCCGCACTCGCCACCCGGCTGCTGGAGCTGCGGGACACCTACGGCACCGCCGATTCCGAATCCGCCGAACGCGCCCGGGAACAGCAGGACCTGGGCCGGCGGCTGGCCGCGGCCAAGGCCGTCGCTGCCGACACCCGGAGCTGGGAGGAAATCTCCACCGACGCGCACGCCGCCGCGGTGGCTGCGGCGGTTGAACGGTTGGAGCAGGCCCGGGACGCCAACACAGACCTGGAACAGCTGAGGTTTGAACTGGAAACGGCCGAACTGGACCTCACGGCTGCGACGGAGAAGATCGGGGTGCTCAAGGGCGAAGCCGCCCGCTTGTCCGCCGGGCTGGCAGCCGCGCGCCACCGCCGCGAGGGCCTGGCCGCGGGCGGCGAATCGGACGGGGAACTGACTGAGGAACTGGCGTCCGCACTCGACGCCATGTTCGCCCCGCACGGCGAAGTGACCGATCTGGAGTTCCTCGGCGATGTCTGCACCAAAGTCGAGCGCGAGCTGCTGACCTCCCGCGGCACGCTGGAACGGGCCAACCTGGAGGCCAGCAACCAGCTGGTCAAGATCTTCGAGGCCTACAACCGGCAGTGGGGGTCTGACTACGGCACCTCGCTGGACGCCGCCGCCGATTACGAGGCCCGCTACCACGACATTGTGGGCGAAGGTCTGCCGCAGCGGGAGGCAGAGTTCCGCGAGTACTTCAACAACCGCACGTATGAACGTTTCAGCGACCTGCTCCAGCTGCTGGATGAAGAACGCCGGAGCATCGCGTCCCGGCTGCAGCCGCTGAACCAGATCCTGCGCCGGGTCAACTATCACGCGGACAGCCACCTGCAGATCGAGATCGCCAACGCCGTACCGGACGCTTCGCACAAGTTCCGTACCGACCTGAAGAACGCGCTGCCGGTGATGGGCCGGCGGCAGACCGGCGAAGACATGGACGCCCGCTACCTCGCCTTGGACCGCATCGTGGAGCGGCTGGCCTCGGAGGAGGATCGCCGCTGGCGTGCCGAGGTTTTGGACGTGCGGTCGCACGTGGACATCACCTGCACCAACCTGCTGGCCGACGGCCGGGCGTACACCAACCTGCAGGCCAGCCTGATGTCCGGCGGCGAGGGCCAGCGCTTCACCGCGTTCATCATGGCCTCGGCACTGGCCTACCAGCTCGGGATTGCCGGCCAGGGCTTCAGCACCTTCGGCACGGTCATGATGGACGAGGCGTTCGTAAAGTCGTCGCTGGCCTTCGCCGAGGCCAGCATCAACGCGCTGCATGAGTTCGGTTTCCAGCTGCTCTTGGCGGCTCCGGAGGACAAGGTGGACCTGGCCCGTTTCCTCGGCTCCGTCACCGAAGTCCTGCGCGACGAATCCGCCAACCGCTCCGGCATCCTGGAACGCGGCCGCTCGCTCTCCCGCCCGGTGGACATCGTCCTGCGCTGATCCGCCCGGGCGCCGCTTCGCGCCGGCACGACGACGGCGCCGCGGACGCCGCTTCGGCCGGGAACCGGGCGTTGCAGGCCAGGGCAGTGGTATGACTAGGGCATGTCGAAGGTGCAGGCGGGGATGTCCGGCTGGCCGTCTCCCCGGTCACTGAGCATCCGGAGGGTCACGGCCGGTCTGCTGCTGGCCGTTGTGCTGCCGGCCGGTTTGCAGTTCCTGCTGCTGCAGGTTTGGCACGCCAATCTGACCACCGCGTCCCTGGTCCAGCTCACCGGAACAGTTGGCGCGGCACTGGTGGGCGGGATCTGGCCTGCCCTGGTGGCCGCTCTGTGGAGCAGCCTGCTCTTGAACTACTTAATGACCGAGCCCACCGGCCAGCTGCTGATCCATGACACCGCCATGGCCGTGGCCTTGCTGTGCTTTGTCGCTGTCGCCACGGCCGTGTCCTGGGTGGTGGATGTCTTTGCCCGTCGGGCCGCACGGGCACGCCTGGCGGGCGCCGAGGCGGCAGCGCTGAATGAACTGACCCGGGTGGCGATCGCCGCCGAAGACCCCCTGCGCAGCCTGCTGGAACAGGCCCGGCAGGTGTTCCACGCCGAAGCGGCGGCCTTGTTCGTGCGGCCTACCGGCGGAACGGACACCGGTGATGATTCCGGCTGGGTGCTGCTCGCCGGTGTGGGGCAGCAAATGGGGTCTCCGGACGCTGCCGACACGGTCGAACGAGTGGACGACAACACCGTGATGGCCTTGCTGGGTCCGCACCTGCCGACGGCTGAGAGTCAACTGCTGAAGGCGTTTGCCGCGCAGGCCACAGCCTTGCGCGCACGCCAGCAGTTAATGATCAGCCGGCTCGAAAACGAGCGCCTGGCCCAGGACAACATGATGCGCGGTTCCATCCTTCAGGCGGTCAGCCATGATCTGCGCACTCCGCTGGCCGGCATCAAATTCTCGATCAGCAGCCTGCTGCATCAGGGTGGTTCGTTCAGTTCGGAGGAGCAGCGCGAGCTCCTGCAGACTACCGATGTTTACGCCGACCAATTGGGGTCGCTGGTGGAGAACCTGTTGGACATGTCCCGCATCAGCAGCGGATCCGTCGGGCCCTTGCTCGGGCCGGTCCACTGGGAAGACGTGCTTCCAGGCGCCTTGCGCTCAGTGCCGCCCGGGTCGGTGACCTTCCAGATTGCCGACGATAGCGCTCCGGTCGAAGCCGACCCCGGGCTGCTGGAGCGCGTGATTGCGAACTTGGTCGAAAACGCGGCCCGGCATGCTCACCCCTCGGTCATCACGCTGCAGGCAGGGGAACCCCCTGTAAACCGGGAACATGGTGAGTTGCGGATTATCGACGCCGGGACGGGTCCGCTGCCGCAGGATCTGGAAGAAATGTTCAAACCCTTCCAGCGGATGACCGACTCGGGGGAAGGCGCCGGCGTCGGGCTGGGCCTCGCGGTCGCCCGGGGATTGACGGAAGGATGGGCGGAACGCTGAACCCTGAACGCACCGCTGGCGGCGGCCTGACGATGGTGTTGCGCCTACCCCTGGCCGGTCCCCGTGCACCATCCACGGCCCAGGCCATCCGCCAGCAAGACCGGTGACCACCATCCTCGTCGTAGAAGACGAGCGCCGCTTGCTGCGGGCGCTGCAGCTCACGCTGCGGGCCAATGGGTACGCCGTCGTTGCCGCGCCGACGGGAAGCAGCGCCCTGGCATCGTTGGCCGAAGGGCCAGTTGACGCCCTGGTGCTCGATCTGGGGCTGCCGGACATGGACGGGGTCGAGATCATACGCCGTGTCCGGTCAGGCACGCAGACCCCGATTCTGGTGCTGTCTGCGCGCCATGCCTCCGCGCAAAAGGTCAGCGCCCTGGATGCGGGGGCCGATGATTATGTGACGAAACCGTTTGGCCTGGACGAACTGCTCGCGCGCTTGCGGGCGCTGCTGCGCCGCGGCCGGGCCGGCGCTCAGGACGACATCGTGGAGGCCGCCGGCTTCACGCTTAATTTTGCTGCCCGCCGGGCCGAGAAGCAGGGCACCGCCGTCAAACTCACGCCGACGGAATGGAAGATCCTTGAGGTGCTGACCCGCCAACCCGGCAGGCTGGTGCCCCATCGGCAGGTGCTGGAGCATGTGTGGGGACCGGCATATGTGAAGGAGACCCAGTATTTGCGCGTGTACATCGCCCAGTTGCGCCGGAAGCTGGAAGCTGACCCGGCCCGGCCGAAGCATCTGATCACCGAGCCCGGGATCGGTTACCGATTCGATCCCTGAACCGGGCGGGCCGGTGTGGCGGCAGCGGTTCCCGGGCGGGCCGGTGTGGCGGCAGCGGTTCCCGAACCACGGTTAGCCCACGTGCACCCAGGGCCGGTTGGTCACATCCGGTTCGGCTTCCCGCAGGATTTCCCGGGTGACCGGGGCGATTTCGCCTTCGCCGAAGACCAGGAAGCGCAGCAGGTTGTTGATCGGATTGCCCTCCGTCCAGCGGAAGTAGACGTGCGGCATCAGCCCGGTGATGTCGCGGATGTGCAGCAGCACCGAGGCGATGGTGTTGGGCACCACGGGGCCATGGACTTCAAGGATGTCGTAACCATGGCGGCTCACCCCGTGAACGTCCAATTCGGTCTCGAAGTCGGATGAGTCATCCACGACGACTTCCAGGAACAGGGGCACTTCGTCGGGCGGCAGGTTATTGACCACGCGGGCGGCTGCCAGCTTTTTGCGGTAGGCCTCCGCGTCCAGCCGTTTGGGTTCATGCGCGATGAACAAGAGCGGCCCGGTATCGGACTGCGCGATCAGCTCTACCGCACGCTCGTCGAAATGCACGTGCGTTGCATGCAGCTCGAACGAGCGTCTGGTCCGCGAGATGAACGAGATGACAACGATGCCCAGAATGAACAGCGACGCGATGCGGATACCTTCGGGCCGTTCCACGATGTTGGCGGCCGTGGTGTAGACGAAAGCCACCGTCACTGTCCCGAACGCCCAGGCGAGCCGTCGCTGGCCTCGCGACCGTGCAGAGAGCGTGACAGCCGCGGCTGCGGACGTAATCAGGACCAGCACACCGGTGGCATAGGCGCCTCCCTGGGCATCGACGTCGGCGTTAAAGACCACCGTGACCAGGAAAGCGATGGCGCAGAACACCAGCACCAGCGGGCGGGAGGCTTTCGACCAGCCGGGTGCCATGCCATAGCGCGGCAGGTACCGAGGCACCACGTTGAGCAGCCCGGCCATCGCTGAGGCCCCCGCGAACCACAGGATGGTGATGGTGCTGGCGTCGTACAGCGACCCAAAGAACGGGCCCATCAGCTCGTGCGCCAGGTACGCCAATGCCCGCCCGTTTGCGGCTCCTCCGGGCTGGAATTCCTGCGTCGGAATCAGCAGGATGGTGACAAAGCTGCTGGAGATCAGGAACCCGCTCATGATCAGCGCCGCCGTGGTCAGCAGCCGCTGCGTCCCGCGGATCCTGTCCGCCAACTGCTCTTGGGCTCCCCGGCCCTTTCCGCGGATCTGCGGCATGACGGCGACCCCGGTCTCGAAACCGGACAGGCTCAACGCAAGCTTGGGGAACACCAGCACAACGACGGCGGCGATCAGCAGCGGATTGCCGTGCGAGGTGGTCAGCGCCTGCCACCAATCCGCCACCACCGGAGGATGAGCCAGCACGTCAACCAGGCACACGGCCACCAGCACCGCGTTCAGCGTCAGATAGGCGGCGACTACGACGACGGCAACCCCGATGGCTTCCCGGAAGCCGCGGAGAAACACCGCGGTCAGAGCGCCCAGCAGAACCAGCGTGATCGCCACATTCTGGCCGGCGAGCCACTGCGGCAGCAAGGGATTCTCGATCAGGTGGGCGGTGGCGTCCGCGGCGGACAACGTCATGGTGATCATGAAGTCCGTGGCCACAAACCCCAACAGCGCCAGCACCAGCAGCTTTCCCCGCCAGCGCGGCAAGAGCCGTTCCAGCATGGCAATGGAACCGGAACCGTGCGGGCTTTCCTCCGCCACCCGGCGGTAGACCGGGAGCGCGCCGCACAGGGTGACCAGCACCACCAGCATGGTGGCCAGCGGAGAGACGGCGCCGGCAGCCAGCGCAGCAATAGCCGGCTGGTAGCCCAGCGTGGAAAAGTAGTCCACGCCGGTCAGGCACATCACCTTTCCCCACGCGTGACCGTGTTCCAGCGGATCCACCGTCCCATGCGGTCCCAGCTTCACCCCGGTGGCCGGCAGGTCGTGCAGCATCCACCCGCGCAGCCGCACCCCCATCGGGGCCCGTGGTGCTGATGGATCGAACGGAGGCAAACTCAAAGTGGTCATCGAATGCCTTTCAACACGGTCCAATTTTGTGGACCCGTTTGTCACGGTAAACGCGCTACAGCCTGCCGCACGCAGTCTTTATGCGTTCTTGATGCCGCGGCGGAGACGTTATTCTCCCCAATGGCCCGGCCCCCTAATGCCCGCTTGGGGACTAAAGTTCTGTCATGGGAACGCCGTGGGATCCCGCACTTCCAGGCGTGCTGCGGCTGCCGTCGGGGCGGCTGGTGCGCGGACGCGCTTTGCTCAAGCCGATGCCGGTGGGCCCCCCACCGGAGTTCGCCCTCTATCTGAAGTACGGGCGGCCGTTGCCCACCGAATGGGAACAACGCTGGGTGCGCTGGCGCGACCTTCGGCTGCCGGATGATTTCCACGATGCCGCAGCCGCCTTCCGCGAGGCATGGCTGCGGGCACAGGATGAGCGGGTGGAGGTGGCCTGTTTCGGCGGCCGCGGGCGGACCGGCACGGCTTTGGCCTGCATGGCCATCCTCGACGGCGTCCCGCGGGCCGAAGCCGTCGAGTACGTCAGGGCGCGTTACCGGCCGGGCGCCGTCGAAACACCGTGGCAGCGGCGGTTCGTGCGCAGCTTTCCTCAGCCCAGTACGCTGCGGTAGACCTCCAGGGTCTTGTCGGCTATGGAGTCCCAGGAGAAATGCTCCTCGGCCCGCCGGCGGCCGGCCTCGCCCTGTTGGCGCGCTGCGGCCGGGTCGGCCAGGGTCTTATTCAATGCCGCGGCGAAGTCACGCACGAACTGTTCCTCGTCCAGCGGCGTTCCGGTCCCGTCGTCCATCTGTGCCAACGGAACCAGCGCGCCGGTGACGCCGTCGTCGACCACCTCCGGGATGCCGCCGGTGGCGCTGGCCACGACCGGTGCTCCGCAGGCCATCGCCTCCAGGTTGACGATGCCCAGCGGCTCGTAGATGGACGGACAGGCGAAGACGGTCGCGTGGCTGAGCACCTGGATCAGTTCGGCGCGCGGGAGCATCCGTTCGATCACCACGACGCCGTTTCGGGTTTCGCGCAGGCCAGCGATCAGCGCGTTGACCTCTGCTGCCAGTTCGGGGGTGTCGGCGGCGCCCGCGCAGAGCACCAGCTGCACTTCCGGCGGCAGCAGTGCCGCGGCGCGCAGCAGGTACGGCACGCCCTTCTGCCGGGTGATCCGCCCCACGAAGACCACGCTGGGCCGGCCCGGGTCAATGCCCAACGCACGCACGGCGTCGTCGTTGAGGTCCGGTTTCCACTGCTCTACATCCACCCCGTTGTGGACCACCTGCACCCGGCCGGGATCCACGTCCGGGTAGCAGCGCAAGATGTCCTTGCGCATTCCGGCCGACACCGCGATGACGGCGGCCGCTGCTTCGTAGGCGGTGCGCTCCACCCAGGAGGAGAGCCGGTAGCCGCCGCCCAACTGCTCTGCCTTCCACGGGCGCAACGGTTCGAGTGAATGGGCGCTCAGCACGTGCGGGACATGGTGCAGCAGCGAGCCCAGGTGCCCGGCCATATTGGCATACCAGGTGTGGGAATGGATCAGCTCCGCGCCCGCGAAGCCGTCCAGCATCTGCAGGTCGACGCCGAGCGTCTGCACGGCCGGGTTGGACTCCTTCAGCCCTGCCGGAACCGCATAACTTCGCACGGTTGCGCCGTGGAAGTCGGACGGCCGCTGAGCCCCGAAGGCATGCACGTGCAGGTCCAGCCGTCCGGCCAGCACCCGGCTGAGTTCGGCCACATGCACACCGGCCCCGCCGTAGATCTCCGGTGGGAATTCTTTTGTCACAATGTCTACGCGCACGGAACCTAACGTAGTGCACGCGGGAGGCTTCCTCTAGTGTGAGGTGGAAGGGGGATGTCACGTTTCGGCCCGAAAAGGGCCGCGGCAACTGCGAAGGGGGAAAAACATGCCACAGAAGAGGGTCCTGGCCGTTGTACTCGCCGGCGGCGAGGGAAAGCGGCTCATGCCGCTCACTGCGGATCGGGCTAAACCGGCGGTGCCGTTTGCCGGCAGCTACCGTTTGATCGACTTTGCGCTGTCCAACCTGGTGAATTCCGGCTACCGGCAGATCGTGGTGCTGACCCAGTACAAATCGCACAGCCTGGACCGGCACATCTCGGAAACCTGGCGGATGGCCGCACAGCTGGGCAACTACGTGGCTTCGGTCCCGGCCCAGCAACGGCGCGGCAAGAGCTGGTTCTTGGGCAGCGCCAACGCGATCTACCAGTCCCTGAACCTGATCCACGATGCCAAGCCGGACATCGTCGTCGTGGTTGGCGCCGACCACGTCTACCGGATGGACTTCTCCCAGATGGTGGAAGAACACATCGCTTCCGGCGCGGCTGCCAGCGTGGCCGCGGTACGCCAACCGCTCTCTCTGGTGAACCAGTTCGGGGTGATCGAAACGGAACCCGATACACCCACCAAGATCCGTGCCTTCGTCGAGAAGCCGGAGACCACTGCCGGACTGGCCGATGATCCGCACAGTTTCCTGGCGTCGATGGGAAACTACGTCTTCAACACCGATGCCCTGCTGCGGGCGTTGGAGTCCGACGCCGAGCGGTTGGATACCGACCACGACATGGGCGGCGACATCATCCCCTACTTCGTGGAACGCGGCGAGGCGGCGGTCTACGATTTCACCGCCAACGCTATTCCCGGCGCCACCGGGGCGGACCAGCAGTACTGGCGCGACGTCGGCACGCTGGACTCCTACTACGAGGCACACATGGACCTGATCAGCCCGCTGCCTGCCTTCAACCTGTACAACCTGCAGTGGCCGATTTACACGCGGCAGTCGGTATCGCCCCCGGCCAAGCTGGTGCGCGGGATCAGCGGCGCTGCCGGCACTGCCCACGACTCCCTTTTGTCGCAAGGCGTGGTGGTTTCGGGGGCCGAGGTCAGCGAATCTGTGCTGTCGACCGACGTCTTCGTTGCCGAGGGCGCCCAGGTCCGCGGCAGTGTCCTGATGGACAATGTGACGGTGGGCGAAGGCGCCGTGGTACGGAGAGCCATTGTGGACAAAAACGTGCACATCCCGGCCGGGGCCACCATCGGCGTGGACCCGGAGTTGGACCGCGCCCGCGGCTTCACGGTGACGGACTCCGGTTTGACGGTCTTGAGCAAAGACGAGCGCGTGCTGCTTACGGTCCCGACCGAGGCCGAATCCACACACAAATCCTCAGGCTTGTAGTCAGACCCACAAAGCCTCGCCCTTGTGAACCCGAAACGGCCGCCGGAAACCGCTAGCGCCCCGACGCCTCCACCGCAGGAGCCGGCTGTCTCCGGGTCTCCTGTCGAACGGTGGATGCGCCGTGCTGGGCCGGGACTTTTGCTGGCGGCAACGGCCGTGCTCGTGTCCTTTGGCCTGCACTCGCTGGTGCCGGCAGTCCCGGTGATGAGCTTCGCCGTCGTGCTGGGAATTCTGGCAGCCAATGTGCAGCCGACAGCCGCGTGGACCGGCGGCACGGGGCGGCCCGGTCTCGCCTTCTGCGGCCGGACGCTGATGCGCGCCGGGATTGTGTTGCTCGGCGCCCGGCTGGCGCTGTCGGATCTGGCAGAACTGGGCTGGTTCGCGCTGCTGCTGGTGGTCTTGGTGCTGCTGCTCGCGTTTGCCGGAACCTACCTGCTGGCGCGATGGCACCGCCTGCCCGGGGACCAGCCGGTGTTGTTGGCCGCCGGATTCGCCATTTGCGGGGCTTCGGCCATCGGCGCCGTCGCTGCCGCGCGCGGCAGTCGTGGCCAGGACAGCCTGATGCCCGTCGCTCTGGTTACGCTGTGCGGCACCCTGGCCATCGGGGTGCTGCCGGCTGTCATGGCCGTCACCGGCATGCCGGCGGAAGTCTTCGGCTTTTGGGCCGGAGCGTCCGTGCACGATGTGGGACAGGTGGTGGCCACAGCGCAAAGTGCAGGCACCGCGGCGCTGACCATCGCCGTCGTCGTGAAGCTGGCACGCGTGGTGATGCTCGCGCCGCTGGCGGCCGCCGTCGCGGTACACCGGCGCCGCACAGCCAGGGCGCCCCGGGGTGCCGGTTCGCCGGGCAAGCAACCCCCCGTGGTGCCGCTGTTCGTTCTCGGTTTCCTGGCGCTGGTGCTGCTGCGCAGTACGGGATGGCTGCCGCAGCCGGTGCTGGACGGCGCCGCCCTCATGCAGGAAATCTTGCTGGCCGCTGCCCTGTTCGGGCTGGGATCTGCCGTCCGACTCCGGGAACTGCTCCGGTCCTCGCTGCCGGCGATCTCCACCGCGCTGCTGTCCTGGCTGCTGATCGCCGCGCTGGGGCTCGGCGCAGCCTGGCTGGCCATGGCCGCCGGCTGACCCGCAACTGGTGAAAACGCGGCGGCGGATACGGCTTCGGGCTTTTCCGCACACATCTCGACGACGGGACCAGCCGACCGGCTGCGAGCGCGATCAGCGACACCTCAGGCTGGGCCGTGGACTTGGCCACGTGCTCCCGCAGCGGGTTCCAGCCCCACCTGTCCGGGGCCTCCCCCGTCTTGGCACCGGCCATCTCAGCGGCGACGTGTCGCAGACCTGCTCCGGGAGGATAGACTGCCACCGTCTCCGTGTCGTAGCCACCGTCTCCGTGTCGTACTAGATAGGGACCACATGAAGCTGAGCCTGCCCCTGAAATCAGGTCTCGTCATCTCACCGGGCGAGGTTCCCGCCGTGTACGAGCATCTGAAGAAGTTCCAGGCCCTGGCCGAGGAGCACGGCGACCGTGCCGCCGGCACGTTCGGGTACGAGGCCGCGGCCCAGTACGTCGAACACCAACTCGCCAGCGCTGGCTATCGCAGCACGCGCCAGTACTTCACCTTCAAACACCGCGGCGAGCAGATCGAGACCTTCAACATCCTCGCCGAGACCGCATCCGGCAGCGACGAGAACGTGATCATGCTCGGGGCCCACCTCGACGGGGTGCCGGGCTGTCCGGCGATCAATGACAACGGCTCTGGGGTAGCGGCCGTGCTGGAGGCCGCCAAAGCACTCGGCCGGCAGGAGGGCCTCATCAACACGGTGCGCTTCGCCTGGTGGGGGGCCGAGGAGTACAAGAAGGAGTACGGGTCCCGGCACTACGTCAATCACCTGGCCAACAGGGACAGCGAGGCACTCGACCGGATCGCCGCCTACCTCAACTTCGACATGATCGCCTCGCCCAACCCCATCATCGGGATCTACAACGCAAAAGACCCCAAGCCCCATCACGAAGTGCCCGAAGGGTCGACGGAGATCATGAACGTCTTCACCGACTACTTCGACACCCACGGCCAGCCCTGGGTCGCCACCGATTGGGACATGGACTCGGATCAGTTGTCGTTCGTCAAGAAGGGTGTCGCCGTGGGCGGGCTGTTCACCGGAGACGACGAGAAGAAAACCACCAAGCAGGCCCGCCTCTTCGGCGGCACCGCCAAGCGGCCCTGCGATCCGAACTACCACCGGCCGGGCGACGACCTCAGGAACGTCAACCTGGAGGCGCTGAGCCTGATGACCGACGCGATCACCCACGCCGCCACCCGCCTGGCCCACGACCACAGCGGCCTCAAGCCAGCGGGGCACCGGTAGCACCCCTCCCCAAAGACCGAGGTGAGCCAGACTGCCCCGGCCACAGGGATGGTGACCTCATACCGCGACGATCGCGCTGACGGCGCTGATTGGCGTGGTGATCAACCGGACCTCTGCTCACCCGGCGCGGCCAGGAATGATCCGGACCAGGGGACTGCAGCTGGGACCCCAGCAGTTTTGCGGTGGCTGTTCTTTGCGGCACGGAGCGTCCGACGATGCGCTGCTCCCCGTCGATAGGCAGTCCGGCTTCGAGGCACCTCCCCGGCCAGCCGGCCGCCGCATGGTTAAATGGGCCGGATGACGAACCAGAACCTCAGCCGCGACGAAGCGGCGGCCCGGTCAGCCATCCTGCGCGTGGAGGGCTATGAGGTCTCGCTGGATTTGCGCAGCGCCGAGGACCAGGACGAACCGGGCTTCACCTCCAGCACCGTCATCACCTTCAGCTGCAGCGAACCGGGCGCCACCGTGTTCGCTGACTTCATCCACGGCGGCGTCCACTCCGTGCTGCTCAACGGGCGCACGCTGGATCCGGCCGAAGTGGTGGACGGCTCGCGCATCATGCTGCCCGGGCTGGAGGCGCAGAACCAAGCCACCATTACGGGTACCGCACTGTACAGCAACAGTGGCGAAGGCCTGCACCGGTTTGTTGACCCTGCCGACGGGAAAACCTACCTCTACACCCAGTACGAGCCGGCCGACGCGCGCCGGGTCTTCGCCAACTTCGAACAGCCCGATCTGAAGGCCTCTTTTTCCTTCCAGATCGCCGCGCCAGAGGGCTGGACCGTCGCCTCGAACGCCGCGGTGGCCGCGGCCGAGCCGCTGGCGTCCACGCCCGGGCACTCGGTCCGCCGTTTCCACCCGACCCAGCGCATCTCCACCTACATCACCACCGTGCTGGCCGGTCCGTACCATGTGGCCAGGGACAATTGGCAGCGCACGCTGCCCGACGGCGGTGAGCTGCAGGTGCCGCTCGGCGCCTACTGCCGTGCCTCGCTGGCCGGCTCCTTCGACCCGGAGCAGATCTTTGCGGTCACCAAGGCCGGGCTCGATTTCTTCCACGACCTCTTCGACTACCCGTACCCGTTCGGCAAATACGAGCAGGCCTTCGTCCCCGAGTACAACCTCGGCGCGATGGAGAATCCCGGCCTGGTCACCTTCACCGAGGCCTACGTCTTCTCCTCCCGCGCCACTGATGCGCAGTACCAGGCCAGGGCCAACACCATCCTGCACGAGATGGCGCACATGTGGTTCGGTGATCTGGTCACCATGAAGTGGTGGGACGACCTCTGGCTGAAGGAATCGTTCGCCGACTACATGGGTGCGCTCGCCTCGGCCGAGGCCACGCAGTGGAGCAACGCATGGATCACCTTCGCCAACCGGCGCAAGGGCTGGGCGTATGTGCAGGACCAGTTGCCAACCACCCACCCCATCGTCGCCGACATCCGCGACCTGGAAGCCGCCAAACAGAACTTCGACGGCATCACCTACGCCAAGGGCGCCTCGGTGCTCAAGCAGTTGGTGGCCTATGCCGGCTTCGACTCGTTCATCGGTGCCTCGCGCCGCTATTTCCGCGAGCACGCCTACGGCAACACCTCGCTGGCCGACTTTCTCACCGCCCTGAGCGCGGCCTCCGGCCGGGACATGGAGCACTGGGCGCACCAGTGGCTGCAGACTGCCGGCATCTCCACCCTGGCACTGGATCTTCAGCACGACGGCGGGGCAATCGCCGCTGCGGCCATCGTCCAGGATGCGGTGGATCCGGTGACGGACGAACCCGCGCACCGCCCGCACCGCTTGCGGCTGGGGTTCTACAACCCCGATCCGTCCGGCCGGCTGCTCCGCACCGACCAACTGGAACTGGACGTGGCCAGTCCGCGCACGGAGCTTCCCGAACTGGCCGGCCGGGAACTGCCTGCACTGCTGCTGCTCAATGACGACGACCTGACCTACGCCAAGGTGGTGTTCGACCAGCACTCGCTGCAGACAGTCCTGTCGTCGCTGGACCGGCTGAACGACCCTCTGGCCCGCGCGCTCTGCTGGTCCAGCCTCTGGAACATGACGCGCGACGGGCTGCTCCCGGCCGCAGAATATGTGGAGGCCGTGCAGCGGTTTGCCCCCGCTGAAACCGAGAACAGTGTGCTGCAGGTGGTTTTGGACTGTGCCAAGACAGCCATGGACCGGTACGCACCGGCAGCCCGCCGCCAAACCCTGGCGGCAGCGTTCGTCGCTGCTGCACGGCGGCAGGTCGAAGCGGCGGATCCGGGCAGCGACCAGCAACTGACCTGGGCAAGGTCGCTGGCCGCGGTGGCCCGTGCTGAGGACAGCCAGGCCCCGTTCCTGCGCGACCTGCTGTTGGGCAACGCGGCTGTTGCCGGCCTCGCCGTGGACACGGATCTGCGGTGGCGGTTCTGGCAGGCGCTGGCCGCCACCGGTCACGCTGGCGTGGCTGAACTCGATGCGGCGCTGGAAGGTGACCGCACCGTCGCCGCACGAGCAGGCCACCTGGCTGCCTCGACGGCCCGGCCGGTACCCGAGGTGAAGGCGGAAGCGTGGCGCACGGCCGTGCATACTAATTCGCTATCCAACCAGCTCCTGGACGCCACGATCGACGGGTTCTGCCAGGGTCCACATGACCTGCTCGACGAGTACGTGGATCCCTACTTCGCGGAACTCGTCCGGATCTGGTCGTCCAAGAGCATTGAGATCGCGGCCCGACTGGTCCGCGGGCTCTACCCCGGCGGGCAGGATCTGGCCGACGGCCAGGCACCGGCCGATCACCCCGTCGTCGTCCGCACCGACGCCTGGCTGGACGGCAACCGCGATGCACCGGCCGCGTTGCGCCGCATCGTCATCGAACAGCGCGACCACTTGGTCCGCGCCCTCCGCGCCCAGCAGATGGGCAGCCTCACGGAGGGCCGCGGCTAACCGCTGCTGAAGGCCGGTCAGTTCCCCGCACCCCTGCGTTGCACTACACTGACAACTTCCGCAGGACCCGGTCTGGCTTGGTTATCCGGGCTTCGGTGGCAGGAGGATCAATGCCTAAGCTGCGTGTCCACAATTTTGCCGTTTCCCTGGACGGCTATGCCGCCGGTCGCCACCAGTCCTTGGAAAACCCGTTGGGTGTGGGCGGCGAACAGCTGCACGAGTGGATGTTCCAAACCGAGGCCGGCAAACGGATGATCGGTGAAAGCGGCGGTTCAACAGGCCCTGACAACGACTTTGTCCTCGCCGGCGAGCGCGGGATCGGCGCCACCATCATGGGCCGGAACATGTTCGGGCCGGCTCGCCGCGACCAGGCGTCCTCGGAGTGGAAGGGCTGGTGGGGCGATGACCCGCCCTTCCACCACCCGGTCTTCGTGCTGACCCACTACGCGCAACCGCCGATCCGCATGGCCGGCGGGACCGTCTTCCAGTTCGTCGACGACGGGATCGAATCCGCGCTGCGGCAAGCCGCCGCCGCTGCCAACGGGCAGGACGTCCGGCTCGGCGGCGGAGCCTCCACGGTCAATCAGTACCTGCGTGCCGGCCTGGTGGACGAATTGCATCTGGCCATCGTTCCGGTCCTGCTGGGCGGCGGCGAGCGGCTCTTCGAGAATCTCGATGCCGTGGCTTTGGGTTATGCATGCGTCCAATCCATCGCTTCCCCCACTGTGTCGCACGCCCTTCTGGCCAGGAAGGCGCGCTAACCACGCAGCTGGGCCGGGGACTGCCAGCCACCAGCCACCGGCGGCCGGTTATGGCACGCGGTGCAGCCACTCCTCCGTGCTGAACTTGGTGTCCACGAGTTCGCGGGCCATCGCCAACTCCTCGTCGGAGAAGCCGCTGTCAGCGGCGGCATAGCGGTCCTTGAAGGTCCGGATCATCACGTCGATGATCTCTTCCCGGCTCAGGCCGGTTTGACGCCGCAGCGGGTCGACGCGCTTCTTGGCGCTGGTAATGCCCTTGTCGGAGATTTTCTCCTTGCCGATCCGCAGCACGTCGGTCATCTTGTCCGCGTCGATGTCGTAGGACATGGTCACATGGTGGAGCACCCCGCCATTGGCCAACCTCTTCTGTGCAGCGCCGCCGATCTTGCCCTCCGGCGTCGCGATGTCGTTGAGCGGTTGGTAGAACGCCTTGATGCCGACCTTCTCCAGCGAGGCCATGACCCACGCATCGAGGTAAGCATAGGAGGCTTCAAAGCTTTGCCCGTCCACCAGGGTCTGCGGGAGGTACAGCGAGTAGGTGATGGCGTTCCCCCGCTCCATGAACATGGCCCCGCCGCCGCTGATCCGGCGCACCACGGTGATGCCGTGGCGTTCGGCTCCATTCGGATCCACCTCATTGCGCACCGACTGGAAGCTGCCGATCACCACGGAGGGCGTCTCCCACTCCCAGAACCGCAGCGTCGGCGGCCGTTTCCCGGCACCCACCTGGCGGGTCAACACCTCGTCCATCGCCACATGCATGTGGGTGGGCAGCGGAGTGGGCGGAATAACCTGCCACTTGTGGTCCAGCCACCCGGTGGCCTTGTTCAGGGCCCGGCGCACGGCAACGGCAACGGCATCTGCGGAGAAACCAAACATCTGGGCGTCGGGCCGCAACGCCGCAGTGATGGCTGCAGCATAATTGGCGTGGCTGCTTTCGGTGCTCATGCCGTCCAGCGCCGTGTTGATGTCTGCCAGGGCTTCATCCGGTTCCAGGAAGAAGTCCCCGCTGACTGACGGGCGGATGATCTTGTGATCCATCACGTCAAAATCAACAACAACAAGCTTGCCGCCCTGGACCTTGTACTCTCCGTGGCGATGGTCGGACATTTACGCTCTCCTTGCTCAGGTTGGCCAGGTTGCCGCCGTCGGCTCGGCTGGCGGTGGTTGAAGGCCACCACAGTCTTATCACGGCGTCGGGCCCCCACGGCGTCGGGCCTGCCGTCGTCGGGCCGACTTCGCTTCCGGCGCCCGCTCGGCTATCTACCCAGCATTCTCCCAGCTGCTGCCGGGGCTGTGCCCAGACGCTTCCGGTAGTGTCAGAGACACCTCATCACGGTGCGAGTGAAAAAGAGGGGCCGGACGTGCCCGGTCCAAGCGCCGGCGGGTAGTGGAGAGACTCCCCCCAACCTCCACTTACCTGCCGGCGCTTTTTCATGCCTTCGCGTCGCCCTTCTGGTCGCCCTGGCCGTCAACCAGCTTGAGCCCGATGACGCAGCCGATGATGCCCGCGACGAACAGCAGCTTCAGCACACTCGCCGGCTCTCCGCCGAACAGCATGGAGTAGCCTACGGTGAGCGCCGCCCCCGTTCCGGTCCAGACAGCGTAGGCAGTCCCCAGCGAGATACCGCGCATGGCGTAGCCCAAGCCCAACATGCTCAGGGTCACGGCCACGAAAAACACGACCGTAGGCAGCGGCTGGTTGAAGCCCTCGGACAGGCTCAACGCAGTGGCCCACACCGCTTCCAAAACGGCGCTGACCAACAAAACAATCCAATGCATGATGTGCTCCCGCTAGCCGATCGCCTTGAGGCCGACCACGCAGCCGATGATGCCCAGCAGCAGCAGGACCCGGATCAGCGAGGCTTTTTCGGCCCCGATAACCATGGCCACGGCGGCCGTCAGCACTGCACCGATGCCTACCCAGACCGCATAGGCGGTTCCGACAGGGATAGCGGTCATGGCGTAGGCCAGGCCGGCCATGCTCAACGCCATGGCCACCACAAAAATGATGGACGGCCACAACCGGCGGAAGTTCTTGGACGCGCCCAGTGCCGTGGCCCATACAGCTTCCAGCACACCGGACAGGATGAGAATGACCCATTCCACGATTGAAATCCTCTGGCCAGTCTTGTCGCACACCGGGTACTGAACCGTCGTCCGGAGACCTAGGAATGAGGTCTTGATCCCAAAACTAGCAAAGCGCGACGTCGATGCGCAGCTTTGGTGGCGGGCCTCACCAGCGCGCCGCTCGGGTGTGGGCTGCGTGAGGATCGGTGGTGGATCACTCGTTGATGGCTTCGACGCCTTGCCGCTTGAGTTCTTCGAGATGGTTTCGCATCTTCTGCAGTACCTCGGGCGGATGTGGTTCCCACCCGACGACCTCTTCGATGATGCGCAACGGCTCCCTGGTGCGGTAGGACCTCGTGGGGTTGCCCGGGAACCGCCGGTCTGTCAGGTTGGGGTCGTTTTCAAACGGGCCGGTGGGTTCCACCCGGTAGATTCTTCCCGGTCCCTCCCCTACTCCGAGTTCGGCTCCCCACGTTGCGGCGTCCAAGGTTGCGGTGAGGTAGACGAAGTTCGCCTTTGTCCGCTGCCCATAGTTCGAGCTGAAGCCCGGTTCCAGCAGATCGCCCGGCGCCAAATCAGCTTTCGTACCGTGGTAGAAAGGGCCGGCGTCGCTGGCCTCGGCCGGTATCGGTTCCTTGTTCATTCGCCATCTCCTCGCTGTGGGCCCACTGTAGTCGCCGGACTGCGCGCTATCACTTCACCGTCGCCGCTCATCGCTGCAGCAGCCCGGCAACGAGCGCGTCGATGACGTCGTCGGTGGATGAGCCAGGATCCAGCTCAGTGGTGAGGCGGTCGAGCAGAAAGCCTTCCACCGCGTAGTAAAAGAGCGCAACCTCCCGACGACCGCCGGGAAGCCCTGCCGCGGCGTGGAACGCGACGTCGGCCTCGAAGGCCGCCTTGTGCCAGTCCGCCAGGACTGCCGCAACAGCTGGGCGGCGCGTGCCTTCCAGACGGAGCTCGAGCAGCGCGAGCGTGACCTCCCGCTCCGCGGTAAGCCGGCGCAGCATTGCGCGCAGGTAGTCGGCGAACAGTTCGCGGCTTGGCGGTGCGGCCGCGAGGCGTTCGAGGTCCATCGGATCCGGAACCAGCCGCTCGCCCATGCGGTGGACGAGGCCGGCAATCAAGCCATCGCGGCTGCGGAAGTAATTCGAGGCGGTCCCGACGGGGACGCCCGCTGCTTCGTCGACCGCGCGGTGCGTTAACCCGCGCGCACCGTCACGAGCGAGAACGGCCAAGCCTGCGTCGGCGAGCAGCCGTCTCCGCTGCTCATTCTTTGCCATGCCCCATCGTATCCGGACCGCTCATCCGGTCCGCTGTCCATCACCTGGACCGTACGGTCTGCGGATGCCCGGGCGTGCCACCGTCACGGACCGTCCTGCGGGAAGGCCACGCCTTCGCCGACCACCCGCAGGCAGAGCTCTGTCCCGGGCTTGGTGATGGAAGCGTTCCAGTGCCGGATGGTGATGACCTCGCCGCCGCCCGGGTACCGGTGCCCGTTGCCGGAAGCGGCGCGGTGAGCCGCATTAGTCTCGGCCAGCTTAATCCGGACAGTGGTTTCCGGACCGAAGTAGTCGGTGTCGACGACGACGCCCCGGATGGGGCCGTCCGGCGCGATGCGGATCTGCTCCGGGCGGAGCATGAGCTGGACCTTACCCTGCGCCGGCGGCCGGCGGACCGGGACTCCGCCCAGCGAGCAGGTGGCCAGGGAACCCTCCATCCACGCATCCAAAATCACCGCGTCGCCCAGAAACTCGGCCGTGGCGCGGTCGGCCGGCCGCGTGTAGACCACGAAGGGGTTGCCAATCTGCGCCAGCCTCCCGCCGCGCATGATCGCCACTTGATCCGCAAACGAGAGCGCTTCGGCTTGGTCATGGGTCACCAGGATGGTGGTTACCCCGGCTTCACTGAGCACCTTGGCGACGGCGCGGCGGGTGGCCACCCGGAGACCGGCGTCCAGTGCCGAGAAGGGCTCATCCAAGAGCATCAGTTCGGGCTTCCGGGCCAGTGCGCGCGCCAAGGCAACGCGCTGTTGCTGGCCGCCGGACAATTGGTGTGGTCGCCGTGTCGCCATCGCGGCGTCCAGGGACACCATTTCGAGCAGTTCCTTAACCCTTGCGTTCACGGCCCGTCGGCCGCCGTCGAGTTTTCCAGCGTTGAGACCGAAAGCGATGTTCTGTCCCACGGTCAGATGCGGAAAGAGCGCCCCGTCCTGCGCGACGTAACCGACATGCCGCTTGTGGGCGGGAATCCAGACACCGTCTCCGGCAACCGGTGAGCCGCTGAGCCTGATACAGCCGGTATCCGGATGTTCAAAGCCGGCAATCAGCCGCAGCAGCGTGGTCTTGCCGGACCCCGAAGGACCCACGATCGCCGTGGTTCCGCCTTTGGCTACAGAAAGATCGACGCCTTTGAGCACCGACTGGGAGCCGAAGTTCTTGGTGACGTCGGAAATCTCCAGGTGCGCATTCGTGGTCGGCGCCACGGAGGGCGCTACACGCGGTGCCGGGAGCCTGGAAGGGGATTGTTCGGTCACTGTCCGGCCACTTTCTTGGACTGTTGGAAGAGCAGGTAGGTCATGGGTGCTGAGAGCAGGATCATCAGCAGCGCGTAGGGTGCCGCGCCGGTGTAGTCGATCTCGCTGCTCTTGCTCCAGAACTCCGTGGCAAGAGTCCTGGTCCCGTTCGGCGAAAGGAGCAGCGTGGCGGTCAGTTCGTTGACGATGGCAAGGAATACCAGAGCGGCGCCGCCGGCAGCAGCCGGTGCGGTGAGCCGCAGCGTCACCCGTACGAAAGACGTCAGCGGCGCTTTGCCCAGGGACTGCGCTGCTTCGTCAAGTTCCTTGGGTGCCTGTGCCAGCCCCGAGCGGAGGTTCACCAGCGCCCGGGGAAGAAAGAGAAGCACATAGGCGGCAATCAGCACCCCCGCCGTTTGATAAATCCCCGGGACCGCCCGGATGCTGACCGTGACGAACGCCAGGCCCACGACGATGCCCGGAAGCGAGCTGGTCACGTAGTTGGAAAGTTCGAGGAGCTTGCTGAACCCGCTGGGTCGCCGCACCGCCAAGTACGCCATGGGGAAGGCCACCATTGTGGTGACGGCAGCCCCGACGGCCCCGTACATCAGCGTCTGCAGCAGCGCGGGCAGGAATTCGTCTGCAGCCCAGACCTCCGATCCGCCCGCGATGATCCACCGCAACACGAACCAGACGGGCAGCCCGAAGGCCAGCACCGTGACAGCGGCCAACGCGAGCTGCGAGGGCAACTGGTAGTGGCCAAGGCCCAACCGGGTTGGCTTGGCCGGCGCACCGGAGCCGATGCGGGCGTAGCGCGCGTTGCCCCGGCTCTTTACCTCAGCCAGCAACAGAATGAGGCACAGGAACACCAGCACACTGGCCAGCATGTTGCCGGCGGTGCCGTTGAACGTCGACTGGAACTGGACCATGATCGCCGTCGTGAAGGTATCAAAGCGGATCATCGCGAAGGCGCCGTACTCCGCCAAGAGGTGCAGGGAAACCAGCAGTGCACCGCCGCTGAGCGCGATGCGGAGCTGCGGGAGTACCACGCGGAAAAAGACAGCCCACGGCCCCAGGCCAAGTGATGCCGCGGATTGCTCTATGGCCGGATCAAGACGGCCCAAAGCCGCCGCCGCTGGTATGTACACCAACGGGAAATAGGACAAGGTGGCGATCAGCACGCCGGACCAGATTCCCCCGAGGGAGGGAACGGCGGAGACCCACGAGTAGCTGTTGACGAACGCCGGAATGGCCAGTGGCGCGGCCAGCGCAACCGCCCACCAGCGGTGCCCCCGCAGCGTGGTGCGCTCCACCAGCCAGGCTCCGCCCGCGCCAAGGATCAGGCACAGCGGGACCGTGAAGACGGTCAGCATGACGGTGTTCAGCAGCAGTTCGCCGACGCGCGGACGGAAGATGAGCTCGACGGCGGTGTCCCACCCGGTTGCCACCGTCATGTAGGCGACGTACCCCAACGGGACGAGCGAAAACAGCGCGATGAGGACCGCCAGCACGGACACCGTGGAGACGCCGAAAGGCGGGCGAAGGCGCTTGCCCTCACCCGCCGTCGTGGTTCCCGTACGAAGCGTAGTGGGAGCCGATAGATCAGTTGTCACAGAACTACAGTAATCCTGCCTTGGTCATCAAATCCGTGACCTGGGTGGAGTTCAGCTTGGCCGGGTCCACCGTGGGGGCCTCGAGGTCCTTGATCGGAACCAGGGCCTCGTTGGAGTCCACCTGCGAGCCGACGGCGTATTCGAACGAGGTGCCGTTTTTCAGGATTTCCTGGCCCTGCTTGCCGGTGATGAACTTCAAAAAGGCCTGCGCGTCTTCTGCCTTCTTGGAGGACTTCAGCACGCCGCCGCCGGACACCGAAAGGAAGGCACCCGGATCCTGGTTCTTGAAGTAGTAAGGCGTGACGTTGTTGGAGTTCTCGCCGGTCTTGGCCTGATCGCCGTAGTAGTAATAGTGGTAGATCAGGGCCGCGTCGACTTCACCGGCATTGACTGCCTTCATGGCGGTGCTGTTGCCCTTGTAGGCCTTGAAGTTTTCCTTCATGCCAGCCAACCAGGCCTCGGTGGCGGCTTCACCCTTGAGTTCAAGCAGGGCGGAGACGATGGCCTGGAAGTCGGCGCCGGTTGGCGAGGCAGCCCACTTGGTCTTCCACTCAGGTTTGGCCAAGTCCAGCATCGACTTGGGCAGTTTGTCTTCGCTGATCTTGTTCTTGTCGTACACCAGGACCGTGGAACGGGCGGCGATGCCGGTCCACTTGCCGGTGGAAGGACGGAATTCCGCGGGAACCTGGTCGATGGTGGCCTGGTCGACATCTGCGAAGAGTCCGGCGTTCTCAACCTGCGTCATCGCAGGGGAGTTCTCCGTGAGGAACACATCGGCCGGCGAGGCGTCGCCTTCCTGGATGATCTGGTTGGACATTTCGGTGTCCGAGCCCTGGCGGACAGTGACCTTGATGCCAGTCTCCGCGGTGAAGGCGTCGACCCATTCCTTGGTGAGGCTCTCATGCTGGGCGTTGTAAACCGTGATGCCGTCGGCGGCGGCAGATCCGGATGCAGCGGAGTCAGTGTCGGCGTTCGAACCACAGGCTGCGAGGCCGAAGGCAGCGGTGGCAGCTACTGCGATGCCGACCAGAGTGTTTGTGCGGAGCTTCATAGAGGCAGCTTCTTTCTGCAAACAGTGAGGGATGTTTGGGACCCTCCACGAGCTTAGGTTAGGCAGTCCTAAGTAGCCAAACCGACGAGGCAACTTTTTTGCCAGGTTGATATTTATGACACAGCGGGGAAGCAGGCTTGGCCGGTTGGTGGCCGGGTGCGACGGATGGTGCCCTGCACCGTTACACTCAGCCGCCGTCAACCCTTCACTTAGTTCGAACGTGTGTTCTACAGTTAACCCATGGACCGGGACGCAGCGGCGAAGCTCGCTGCCCGTTATGCCAAACGGGCAGAGCCGGTGTCGCTGACGCCGGAGGAGCTGGATCTTGAGCATTGCCAGGTGACCCGCGTGGTGCCCGGCGTGCCGGTGTGGGCGTGGATCCGTTTCCCGGGGTCGGCCGAACTGGTCCAAGGTGAAGCATTCGGCTGGACGTCGCGTGCGGTTGAGGTCGCGTGGACGGATGCCGGAAACCGGAAGGTGACCTGGGTCTGGGCGTCTGCTGTGCGTCGACGCGACGATCAGGTCCGGAAGACGGCTTTGGGAGACAGGACCGACCCGAGTCCCTGAGGCCTACGGCCCCGCTGTGCAGTACAGCTGCAGTTCGGCTTCGCCGTCCCGGATGTAGTGCAGCCCGGTAAACCCGTGGCCACCGCTGAAGCGGGATGCCAGGGACTTCCCGTCCGCCAGCTGGTACAGCACGCTGGCAAGCATTTTGCCCTCAGCGTTACGGACGGATAGCGAGACTGCCCGACCGTCGGGGGCATCCCCGATGTAGCTTCCTGACAGCCGGAATGTGCCCGTCGACAGTTCCTGTCTGGTGGCTGTCGGCCCGTCGACCCGCGGCAGGACGAGTTGCGCGGTCCTCTCTCCAGCGCTGCTGCCGACGTTCGGACGGTACTGCGTGGTGCAGCTGATCGCATCGGGCAGTTGCTCTGGCTCAGCGGCACAGCCGGTCACCATGAGCGTCAACAAGGGCAGCGTGCTCAGCACGGCGAAAGCCCGGCTTCCTGGACCGCTCACCCGAGGCCGCGCCGACGGGACCGTGCTGCTGCTGACTGGGCTTGCCATGCCAGCAGCGTAGCGGCAGTGCCGGCGTCGCCAGGGGATGCGCGGGCTGACACTCCCGCCCGCCGGCTCTGCCTGATGGCCGTATTAAGCAGCACAGCCCGCACCAAGCGGTGCGGGCTGTGCTGAAAGGCTGGGGGCGAAGAGTTACTTCTTGCCGCCGAAGCCCTTGAAGCGTGCGTTGAAGCGCTCCACGCGGCCGGCGCTGTCCATGATGCGCTGCTTGCCGGTGTAGAACGGGTGGGACTCCGAGGAAATTTCAACCTCGATCAGCGGGTAGCTGTTGCCGTCTTCCCACTCCACCGTCTTCTTGGACGTAGCGGTGGACTTGGTCAGGAAGGAAACGCCGGAGGCCAGGTCGCGGAAAACAACCGGGGCGTATGCCGGGTGGATATCAGACTTCATAGTTGTACCTTTTCTACACGCCCCTGGATTTTGCCAGCGGCTAGAAGGATGGAAAGAGGGCAGCCCCATCAGGGCCAGCACACCACTCTACCGCATCTGCCGGGCCCGCGTCGAAGCGACACGTAGCTTCCGCGCGACAGGGGATCCGAAGCCTAGTCCGGCCGGCAGGCCCAGAACGCAACGGCGCTGGCCGCGGCGACATTGAGCGAATCGACACCGGCCCGCATCGGGATCATCACGGTCAGGTCCACCTGTGCCAGCGTTTGCGGCTGCACGCCGGCGCCCTCGGTGCCCAACACCAGGGCCAGTTTGTCAAAAGAGCGCCGTTCCAGCTCGTCCAAGGTAATGGCGTTCTCGGCAAGTTCCAGCGCCGCCGTCGTGAATCCCTCGCTGCTCAACACGGCCAGCCCGGCGGGCCATTCCGGCAGCCTCGCCCAGGGGATCTGAAAAACAGTGCCCATGGAGACCCGGATGCTGCGCCGGTACAACGGGTCGGCACACTGCGGGCTCAGCAGTACGGCGTCCATGCCCATGGCGGCAGCGGATCGGAAGATCGCGCCGACGTTGGTGTGGTCCACGATGTCCTCCAGGACTGCCACCCGGCGGGCGCCGGCCAGCACTTGGCGCGCGGACTGCGGCGCGGGCCGGTGCATGGCGGCCATGGCTCCGCGGTGCAGGTGGAATCCGGTGATTGCCTCCAGTACCTCCGGCGTGCCGACGAACACCGGAACCTCCGGGAAGCGGGCGATCACATCGCGCAGGTCGTCCAGCCACTTGTCGGTCAGGAAGAAGGACCGCGGGATGTGGCCGGCGGCAACGGCCCGGCGCAGCACCTTGGAGCTTTCGGCGATGTACATCCCTTCGGCGGGTTCCCGACGGCGGCGCAGCGCGGTGTCGGTCAACTGGGTGTAGTCCGCCACCCGCGGGTCCTCGGCGGAATCCAGCCGGACCAGGTTCATGCGAAGAGGTTCCTGACCAGTACGACCAGCGCCACCAACCCCAGCGTCACAATCACGCCGCGCAGCACCACCGGTTTCAGCCGGCGCCCCACGGCGGATCCGATCAGCGCGCCGATCAGCGAACTGATGGCGATGACCAGTACCACCGGCCACTCGATCCGGTCGAAGGCGAACAGCATGTAGGAGATCGCCGCAATGATGTTCACGCCGAGGACCAGCACGTTCTTCATGGCGTTGGCCTGCTGCAGCGTGCCGTGCAGGAAGACGCCGAGGATGCCGACCAGCAGCACCCCCTGGGCGGCCACGAAGTAGCCGCCGTAGACTCCGGCGAAGTACACCAGTCCCAGCAACAGCCAGGGCCTCGGGCGGGTACGCGCCTGCGCCGCCTGCCGTTCACGCACCCAAGCCTGCAGCTTCGGTTGGAACACCACGAAGAACAGCGCCACCACGATCAGGAACGGCGCAGCGATGCCGAACACTTCCTCCGGCAGGTGCAGCAGCAGCCACGCCCCGGTGATTCCGCCCAGCAGCGACGCCGGCAGCAGGATGGCCACGGTGCGGCGCAGCCCGGTTAGTTCCCGCCGGTAGCCGTAGACCCCGCCCACGTTGCCCGCAATCAAGCCGATGGCGTTGGAGATGGTCGCCGTTACCGGCGCATAGCCCAGCGCCACCAGGACGGGGAACGTGACCAGCGTGCCGGATCCGACGATGCTGTTGATGGTGCCGGCCCATAGCCCGGCCAGCCCGATCAGGGCAGCGTTGAGCACATCCATGGGGCAGGGACCGCCTAGGCGCGCTTGGCTACGGCAGTGTAGCGGCCGCCGTCGTGCTTCAGGCTGAGCGGCATGTCAAAAGCGGTGCTCAGGTTGTCTTCGGTCAGCACCTCGTCGATGGGGCCCTGGGCCACCACGCCGCCCTCGCGCAGCAGCATGGCATGCGTAAAGCCCGGCGGGACTTCCTCCAGGTGATGGGTGACCAGCACCAGCGCCGGCGCGTCCTCATCCTGTGCCAGTTCGCTCAGCCGTTCCACGAGGTCCTCGCGGCCGGCCAGATCAAGGCCGGCTCCCGGCTCGTCCAGCAGCAGCAGTTCCGGATCGGACATCAGCGCGCGGGCAATCTGCACGCGCTTGCGTTCGCCTTCGCTGAGCGTGGCGAAGGTGCGGTTCATGAAGGTGGACATCCCCCACGCGTCCAGCAGGCGGAACGCGCGGCGCTCGTCCATCTTGTCGTACTGTTCGCGCCAGCGGCCGGTCACACCGTAGGAAGCGGTGACCACCACGTTGAGCACCTGCTCCTGTTCCGGGATCTGGTTGGCCAGTGCGGCGGAGGCCAGGCCGATCCGGGGCCGGAGCTCGAACACGTCCACCTTGCCCATGGTCTCGTCCAGGATGCCGGCAATCCCGCGGGTGGGGTGCAGGCGCGCGCCGGCGATCTGCAGCAGCGTGGTCTTGCCCGCCCCGTTGGGGCCCAGCACTACCCAGCGCTCCCCCTCCTTGACCTGCCAGTCGACGCCGTCCAGCAGGGTTTTCCGCCCGCGGACAACAGTGACCCCGGCAAACTCAAGTACATCGCTCATATCAGTAGACAGTAGGCTAAAACGCGTAGTAATCGCCAAACGCGATGCCGGACCTGCCATGATGGATCCGGCCATCCCCTCCAGCTCTGTGCAGAACGGAATCACCATGCCCTCGCTCCTCCGCGTTGTCTCTTACGGCCGGGAACTGCCCGATGCCTATCTTGCAGCCGTGCAGGCCGCGGTCACCGGGGCCGGCGGAAACATCGTGGAACTGGAGAACGCGGCCAACGGCCGTTTCCAAGTCACCGTGCTGATCGTGGAGTACGACGGCGGTGCCTCCGACGGCGTCGCGGCTTTGCGGGCGGCGGTCGCTCCCCTGCTCACCGATCAGCTGGGCACTGCCGTGATGGACGCGTCGCTGGCCGGGCCGCAGCGCAAGCTGTTGCTGATGGATGTGGACTCCACGCTCATCCAGCAGGAAGTGATCGAACTGCTGGCGGAGCACGCCGGCAAACGGGACGAGGTTGCCGCCGTGACCGAAGCGGCGATGCGCGGCGAACTGGACTTCGCCGAGAGCCTGCACGCCCGCGTGGCCACGCTGAAGGATCTTCCGCTGGGCGTGATCGAGCGGGTGCGCGCTTCGCTGTTGTTGACGCACGGCGCCAAGGAAGTGGTGGAGGCCTTCCTGGCCGCCGGCCACGCGGTGGCGGTGGTCTCCGGCGGCTTCAGCCAGATCCTGGACCCGCTGGCCGAGGAACTCAAACTGACGTACTACCGGGCCAACCTGCTGGGCACCGACGCCGACATGCTGACCGGCACGGTTGACGGCGATGTGGTGGACCGGGCAGCGAAGGAAGCCTCGTTGCGCGAATGGGCTGCCGCGGAAAACATCGACCTGGCCCAGACCATTGCCATCGGCGACGGTGCCAACGATTTGGACATGCTGGCCGCCGCTGGCCTGGGGGTCGCCTTCAATGCCAAGCCGGCCGTCCGCGAGGCAGCCGATGCCGCCATTAACATCCCCTACTTGGATGTGGCGCGCTACTTCGCCGGAGTCTGACGCCGAACCAGACGCAGCCGCAGGCCTGCTGATCACGGATACCCACTTGGCCCTGTCGCCGGACCACGTACGGGAGTAGGGTCGGGTTGAACATCCCCCGGACGGTGCTGCCGCTGAGGGCAGCGGGGCCCGGGATTCCCTGAACCTTCCGTGAAGGAGAGTCAGTGATGAGCACCGACTCCGCGTCCACCACCACCTGGGATCAGAGCCTGGCGGAGACCTGCCGCGCGCTGGCCGCGCAGCTGCGGGTCGATTCAATCCGCGTCACTACCCGGGCAGGATCCGGCCACGCTACCTCATCGCTCTCGGCGGCCGACCTCATGGCTGTGCTGTTGGTGAACCATCTCCGCTATGACTGGCAGCGCCCCGAGCTGCCCGCGAACGACCACTTGGTCTTCTCCAAGGGGCATGCCTCGCCGCTGCTTTATGCCATCTTCCGGGCTGCCGGAGTGGTCGACGAAACCGAGCTGCTTAATACCTATCGACAGTTTGGCGGCAGGCTGCAAGGACATCCCACACCTGCCCTGCCCTGGGTGGACGTGGCGACCGGATCCCTGGGCCAAGGACTGCCGGACGCGGTCGGCATTGCCCTGGCCGGCAAGTACCTGGACCGGCTGCCCTATCAGGCGTGGGTGCTGTGCGGTGACAGTGAACTGGCCGAAGGGTCCATGTGGGAGGCGTTGGACAAGGCAGCCTACTACCGGCTGGGCAATCTGACCGCGATTGTCGATGTGAACCGGCTGGGCCAGAACGGGCCGACCGAGCTGGGGTGGGACCTGGAGCGGTACGCCGAGCGGGTCAGGGCCTTCGGTGCGCAGCCGCTGCCGATCGACGGCCATGACCTGAACGCGATCAACGACGCCCTCGCCACCGCCCGCGCAACCACGGACCAGCCGAGCGTCATCTTGGCGCGGACGATCAAGGGCAAGGGCGTGCCCGAGGTGGAGGACAAGAACGGCTGGCATGGCAAGGCGCTGCCGGAGGACATTGCCGAACCTGCCATCAAGGCGCTGGGCGGGCCAACCCAGATCCGGGTCACCACCCATCCCCCGGAATCAGGCGTACCTGCCATCAAGGCCAACCCGTCGGCCGCCATCAATCTTCCCACCTATACCGTGGGCGACTCCGTCGCGACCAGGACCGCCTTCGGCGATGCGGCCTCTGCGCTGGCCGCACGGCCCGAGGTGGTGATGTTGGACGGTGAAGTGGGCAATTCCACCAAGGCTGGTGAATTCAGCAAGGCCGCCCCGGACCGCTTCTTCGAGATGTTCATTTCCGAACAGCAAATGGTGGCTGCGGCGGCAGGGCTCTCCGTGCGCGGGTATGTGGCGTTTGCCTCCAGCTTTGCGGCGTTTCTGGTGTCCCGCGGGTACGACTTCATCCGGATGGCCGGTGTTTCCGAGGTGGATATCCGTCTGGTTGGCACCCATGCAGGCGTCGAGATCGGCCAGGACGGTCCTTCCCAGATGGCGCTCGAGGACCTCGCCGCGATGCGTGCGATCCACACCTCGACCGTTCTCTACCCTGCCGATGCAACCTCGACCGCACAGCTGGTCCAGACCATGGCGGATACGCCTGGCATCTGCTACTTGCGCGCCACCCGCGGCGACTACCCCGTGCTCTACGAGGCGGACGAGGAGTTCCCGCTGGGCGGTTCGAAGGTGCATGGAGCCACCGGCGACGACGCGGTCACCCTCGTCGGCGCGGGGGTCACCGTGCACGAATGCCTCGCCGCTGCTGCCCAACTCGCCGATGAAGGCATCGCCGCCCGGGTGATCGACCTGTATTCGATCAAGCCGATCGACCAGGAAACCTTGCTGGCTGCGTGCCGGGCCACCGGCGGGCGGATCATCACGGTCGAGGACCACTATCCCGAGGGCGGGCTCGGGTCAGCGGTCGCCGACGCGCTGACGCAGGCCCAGGTCCCGGAACTGAAGCTGGTCCGCATGGCTGTGCAAGGACTGCCCACCTCCGGGGCACCGGAGGAGCTGTTGGACGCGGCAGGAATCTCCGCGCGGCACATCACCGAGGCGGCGCGCAGCCTGGTTGGCGGTTAACGCCCTGGGCGCAGACGCCCCGGGCGCACACGCCCGGGTCGGGGTGCCAGGGGCAAAGGCCGCTTATGCCGCCAGGGCGGCCGCCGCGGACGGGCAGGGCCATTCCACGAGCCGGACCAGGTTGCCGTTCTCGTCGTAGGAGCAGTCCTCGCAGATGGCCGGTGCGGGCAGTTCGTCGCAGGCATCACAACGTCCGCAGGCATTCGGTTCCATGAAGTCGATACCGACGCCGCGGGAATGTGTCTTTTCCATCTTCGTCACCCTCCTGAAGATCCAAGGTTGCGGCCAACGTAGCACCCGCTGCCGACAGTTTTCGGAATTTCGCCCCGGCACGCCCGGTACTGATGCGTCACGGCGTTCTGTTCACGGCGTTCAGGGCACACCTTCCAGCGGCACAGCTTGATGGCACGGCGGCGATCCAGCAACCGGTGCCACCAAGCTGCTGCCGGTGTCCAGTTAGCCCTGGGACTGGAAGGACTCGGCTCCGCCCACGTATTCGGTGTGCCCCGAGGGGACGTCGGCGGTAACCATCTTGGCCACCTCTGCGCCGAACTCTTCCACCGAGTAAAGCTTGCCGGCCTCCGCGCGGCGGGCTTCGAGGGCACCGGGGCGTGCGCGGTCCAGCAGGGTCGCGGTCACGGTGCCTTCGATCATGTCGCCGGAGACCACGACCAGCGAGATGCCCTTGGCTTCCAACTCCGGCAGCAACTCGCGCAGCGCGTCCTCGCCGGCGCGCTTGCTCAACGCCACCGGCTCGTATTCCGGCATGGTCGGCACGGTGCGGATGAAGTGTGCCTGATGGCTGGTCACGAAGACCACCCGGGAGCCCGCCGGCATCACCTCGGCCGCCGCCTTGAGCATGTTCACCTGCGCGTCGCGGTTCAGGCGGAGAGCATAGTCCTCGCCCATGCTCGTCTCCATGCCGCCGGAGGCGTTGAGCACCAGCAGGTCCAGCCCGCCGAAGTTCTGCCGGGCGGCGTCCACCAGTGCCTGCGCCCCCTCGTCCGCTGTGAGGTCGGCAGCAACGGCGACGGCGCGGCCGCCCGCTTCCTCGATCTGCGCCACGACTTTGTTGGCCCTCGGTGCCTTTTGGCGGTAATTGACCACTACCGCTGCGCCCTCGGCTGCGAGCAGCTTGGCCACCTCGGCGCCGATGCCGCGGGATGATCCCGTTACGATTGCTGCTTTGCCATCCAGTGCGGCCATGGCTGCTCCTTTAAGGTTCGGTTCTCTGGGTTGTGCCGGTCCGGCGGTTGTAGGAAACGCTTAACCGGAAAAGGCTTCGGGTTCCATCTTGCCAGCCCCCGAAGCCTTATCCGTTGTAGAAAGCCCACAAAAGGCGGGCCGCCCATCTGCTGGCGCTTTTAGTGGCCCATGCCCAGTCCGCCGTCCACCGGGATGACAGCGCCGGAGATGTAGGCTGCTTCGTCACTGGCAATCCACCGGACCACCTTCGCCACTTCCTCGGGTTCGGCGAAGCGGCCCGCCGGGATCGAAGACAGGTAGCTCTTCTGCGTGTCCTCCGGCAGCACGGCGGTCATCTCCGTGTTGACGAATCCCGGAGCCACCACGTTGGCGGTGATGTTGCGGGAGCCAAGTTCGCGGGTCAGCGAACGGGCAATGCCCACCAGGCCGGCCTTGGACGCGGCGTAGTTGATCTGGCCGGGCGAGCCGTAGAGCCCCACCACCGAGGAGATCAGCACCACGCGGCCCTTGCGCAGCCGGATCATCCCCTTGGAGGCGCGCTTGATCACCCTGAACGCGCCGGACAGGTTGGTGTCCACCACGCTGGTGAAGTCTTCTTCGCTCATCCGCAGCAGCAACGTGTCCCGTGTGACGCCGGCGTTGGCCACCAGCACCTCCACCGGGCCGTGCGCTGCCTCGACCTCGCTGAATGCGGCATCCACAGATCCGGCGTCCGTGACATCGGCCTTCACACCCAGAAGGCCGTCGGGCACGTCACCGCTGCGGTAGGTAATCGCTACCTTGTCGCCATTCGCTTCGAAGGCCCGGGCAATGGCGAGGCCGATGCCCCGGTTACCGCCGGTGACCAGCACGCTGCGGCCGGTCTGCTGTTCATTGCTCACATTTACCTCCATGAAGCTGCTGTTTTCCTAAGGAATCCTAGCCCGGGAGGTCCTGCGGCAGGGGACTCGTTGCGTCGGCTTTAGACATTCCGGCCATCGTGGGAGAATTGATACAGCCCTGATGGAGTGTGATGAGCAAGCAGTCTGACGAGAAGCCGGAAGTCCTGAGCATTACGGACGTCCCCGAAAGCCACACCGATGAGATGCACCGGCGCATGGTCAAATACACGCTCGCCATGGGCATCCGGCTGGCCTGCTTGCTGCTCTTCTTCTTCATCGACAGCTGGTTCCGCTGGTTCTTCGTGGCCGGCGCCGTCTTCCTGCCATGGATAGCCGTGATCATCGCCAATGGCGGGAGCGACAAGTCGCACCTGACGCACAGCGCTGCGCTGCTGGACCAGGCCCCGATGCCGGAGCTGGAAGCCCCCTCGACCACCGCCACCGGCGGAGCGGCCGAGGACGGCGACTTCCTGGCCGGCGAGGTTGTCGACGATGCTGCCCAGCCCCCGGCCACTGGCCAGAGTCCCACAACCGGCACGCACGAACGGCGCACTCCCGCAGATGCGGCCCCGGAGCAACCGATGGCATCGGCGGCTGCAGACGCAACCGCCAGCCAACCGCCGCCCAGTCCCGCCGAGCAAGACGACCATGACCAGTCGGCGGCGTTTATGGGAAGCCTGAGCCCTGTGGTCAAGCGACGCCGACGGAAGACTGCCGCATGAACCTCTTAGGCCAGCTTGGCGGACCAGTGGCCGCCGAGACACCGATCTGCTCGCGGAAGGGTTGCCGCGGGGACGCCCAATGGCAGCTGCTGTGGAACAATCCGAGAATCCATACGCCCGAGCGCCGCAAGATCTGGCTCGCCTGCGACGGGCACCGCGAGTGGCTGCAGGACTACTTGGTCCAGCGAAGCCTGTGGAAGGAAACGCTTCCCGTGGAAGAACCAGCTACGCCGGAAAGCGGTGCCTGAATGTCCTATCGTTTCCTGCTCAGCGCCAAGTGGCTGGGCTGGCTGCTGATCGTCGCCCTGCTTGCCGCGGTCTGCGTGATGCTGGGCAACTGGCAAATGGACCGCCGGGACCAGGCGCTCGCCACCATCACCGCTGTGGAGACCCATTACGACGCCGATCCGGTGCCGTTCAGCAAGGTTCCGAAGATTTTCGCCACTGCCGATGACGCGGTGGAATGGACCCCGGTGGTCCTCAACGGCGAGTATGACACCGCGGGCCAGCGAATTGTGCGGAACCGGCCTCTGAACGGTCGGCCGGGTTACGAAGTGCTCATCCCGCTCCGCCTCAACGACGGGCAAGCCGTGATCATCAACCGCGGCTGGTTGCCGATCGGAAACAACCAGGCCGGCCACCCGGACGCCATCCCCGCCGCCCCCCAAGGCAAGGTCACCGTCGTCGCCCGTGTTAAGCCGGGCGAAGGGACGGTCAGCCGCGGTGCCCCCGAAGGACAGCTAGCATCCATCCAGCTGGACGCCTATGCGGCCCAACTGGACTACCCCGTCTACACCGGCAGTTACGGCTTGATGGCGTCGGAGTCCCCCGCTGCCGCCGATCGGCCCGTCCAGATCCCCAAGCCCGCCATCGATGAAGGCCCGCACCTGTCCTACTCCATGCAGTGGTATGCCTTCGGCGTGCTGCTGTTCGTCGGCTACGGCTACGCCGCTCGGCAGCACGCACACCATGGCCGGTTGACCGAGGAAGAAGAGGCGCTCAGCGGCTACCACCAGGCCAATCCGGCCCCGCGAGCCGCCGCTGCCCCGAAGCGCCACCGCAACCGGCCCACCTCCGAAGAAGAGGAAGACGCGCTGCTGGACGCCCAGGGTTTCCGGACCGACGGTTCCCTGCTCAGCCGCGACGACTAGCCGCTGCACTGCCTGAACCGGAATTGCTAAGGCGCGCATCGCCGGGAACGAGGGCAAGAGAGCAGCTGAGGGACCCGGCCTGAGCTTGCGAAGGCCGGGAAGCTGCGACCGCTAAGCGCCGTGCAGTTGCGGTTCGAGGCCGCGCCCGGAATCAGGCCAGAGTGACCAGGTCCAGGTAGTCCTCGTTCCAGAGGTCTTCCACGCCGTCCGGCAGCAGCACCACGCGCTCCGGATTAAGTGCCTCCACCGCGCCTTCGTCGTGGCTGACCATGACGACGGCGCCGCTGTAGTTGCGCAGTGCGCCGAGGATTTCCGCGCGGCTGGCCGGGTCCAGGTTGTTGGTGGGCTCGTCCAGCAGCAGCACATTCGCCGAAGACGCCACAATCGTGGCCAGGGCCAGCCTGGTTTTCTCGCCGCCGGAGAGCACCCCTGCCGGCTTGTTGACGTCGTCGCCGGAGAACAGGAAGGAACCGAGGATGTTCCGCACTTCGGCATCCTGCAGGTCCGGGGCAGCGGTGCGCATGTTCTCCAGCACGGTCCGCTCCACATCCAAGGTGTCATGTTCCTGGGCGTAGTAGCCGATCTTCAGACCGTGGCCGGGCAGCACGTCGCCGGTGTCCGGGGTGTCCACGCCGGCCAGCATGCGCAGCAAGGTGGTTTTGCCCGCGCCGTTCAGCCCCAGGATCACCACCCGGGAGCCCCTGTCGATGGCCAGGTCGACGTCGGTAAAGATCTCCAGCGAGCCATAGGACTTGCTCAGGCCTTCGGCAGTGAGCGGAGTCTTGCCGCACGGTGCCGGGTCGGGGAAACGCAGCGCCGCCACCTTGTCCTGCGCCCGGACCTCGTCCAGCCCGCTGAGCAGGCGTTCGGCACGTTTGGCCATGTTCTGCGCGGCCACTGCCTTGGTGGCCTTGGCCCGCATCTTGTTCGCCTGGTCCATCAGGACCTGGGCCTTCTTTTCCGCGTTGGCGCGCTCGCGCTTGCGCGCGCGTTCATCGGTTTCGCGCTGCAGCAGGTAGCGCTTCCAGTTCATGTTGTAGATGTCGATGGTGGTGCGGTTGGCGTCCAGGTGGAAAACCTTGTTGACGGTCGCCTCCAGCAGGCCGGTGTCGTGGCTGATCACAATCAGTCCGCCCTGATGGTTTTTCAGGAACTCGCGCAGCCAGCTGATCGAATCGGCGTCGAGGTGGTTGGTCGGCTCATCAAGCAGCATGGTTTCGGCACCGGAATACAGGATCCGTGCCAGCTCCACGCGGCGGCGCTGGCCACCCGACAAGGTCCTCAGCGGCTGGTTCAGGATTCGCTCCGGCAGGGCCAGGTTGGAGGAAATGGCCGCTGCTTCGGCCTCGGCCGCGTAGCCGCCGCCGGAGATGAACTCGGCCTCCAACCGGTCATAGCGGCGCATCGCCTTGGCCTGCACATCAGCGTCACTGCTGGCCATGTCCGACTGCGCTTCACGGAGCTTGCGGGTCACCACGTCCAGTCCGCGGACCGAGAGGATCCGGTCGCGGGCCAGCTGCTCCATGTCAGGCGTCCGTGGATCCTGGGGCAGGTAGCCGATCTCACCGTTGCGCACCACGGTACCGGAGGCAGGCAGGCCTTCACCGGCCAGAACCCGGGTCAGCGTGGTCTTGCCGGCGCCATTCCGGCCCACCAGCCCCACCTTGTCGCCCTTGTCCACACGGAAGGACACCGCCTCCATGAGCAGACGGGCTCCAGCACGCAGCTCAAGATCGTTGACGGTAATCACAGTGGAAGGCCTTTCCATAGGGGCAGGGGGCGGGACGGATGCCCGGGCACGTCCATGGCGGGACGGGGGCGGAAATCAACCTTTCCAGTCTACCGGCATCGGCAACCGGCACCCACCAGTCCGCTCCCCGCAGGCAACATGCTCCCGGCCCGGAGCGTCGGCAGGCGCGCACTGGCCCGAGTCGTGGCCGTTATCCTTGGCTCATGAGTTTTTCCCGCGGCTCCCGGCTGGACACGTCCCAGGTGCAGGACCGCCGAGGCGGCCTGGGCGGCAAGATCGCCATTGGCGGCGGCGGTCTGCTAGTGCTTATTGCCAGCCTGCTCGGCGTGCCTGCAGACGTGTTGGAGGGATTCGGGCTGGGCGGCAGCGGTCAGGAACAGCAGCAAATTGGTGGCCCGGGCCTGCAGGAGGAATGCCTCACCGGCGCCGACGCCAACGAACGCACCGATTGCCGCATCGTGGGAACCGTCAACAGTCTCAACGATTTCTGGGCCGGCTACCTCCCCCGCTACAACATGCAGTACCCCGTCCCGCAGACCGTCCTGTTCGACGGCGGTGTCAGCACCGGCTGCGGCAGGGCGAGCAGCGCCGTGGGCCCGTTCTACTGCCCGAGCGACCAGACCGCGTACTTCGACACCTCTTTCTTCGCCGAGCTGACCAGCCGGTTCGGCGCCAGCGGCGGACCGTTGGCGGAGGAGTATGTGGTGGCGCATGAGTTCGGACACCACATCCAGAACCTGACCGGGGCCATCGACTACTCCCGGCAGGATCCGCAGGGCCCGGAATCCGGGGCGGTTCGGGTGGAGCTTCAGGCAGACTGCTATGCCGGCGTCTGGGCAGCGAATGCGACCGAGCAGATTGACGAGCGGACCGGAGAGCCGTTCATGCAACCGCTGACGGAGCAAGACCTGCGGGACGCTCTGTCCGCCGCCAGCGCCGTGGGCGACGACCGCATCCAGCAGTCTGCCACCGGGCAGGTCAACCCGCACACCTGGACGCACGGCTCCAGCGAGCAGCGCCAACGCTGGTTCCTGCAGGGCTACCAGACCGGCGATGCCGGCCGCTGCGACACGTTCTCCGCGGCGAACCTCGACCGGCCTGCCTGACGCTAGAGGCCCGCCTGACGCCAGAGGCTAGAGGCTAGAAGTCCCGCGGGTCCACCGGACCGGGCTCATGCGTGCCTTCCGCGAACGGCAAGCCGTCCGAACGTTTTCCCTCGGTGGAGTCAGCCGGTCCGAAGCCCGGAAGATAACCGTCGGGCTCACGTCCCATGGTTGAGTCCAGCAACAGGAAAACCATGGTGGATCCCAGCCACAGCAGGATCAGGCCGATGCCCATCATCAGCAGCTGCCCCGCGGGCGGCACCGGGCCGGTGGCATACGGTAACCAGCCGGTGGCGGCTCCCCTGAGGCCCGTCCACAGCAGCCAAAAACCCGGGAAGACCAGCCCGAGGGTCACTGCGCCGGTACTGATGCGCGGACGGGGACCAAAGATCAGCCAGCCGGTTACCACGACCACCGGCAGCGCATAGAGCAGCAACCGGTCCGCCATCACCCCGGCCACCGTCATTTCTGCGGTGTCGGGCAGTCCGCGCAACGGCGTGAACTGGGCCAGGAAGACCAGCAGCATGGCTGCCAGCGTGGCCGTGCGGGCCGCACGCCAGAGCCGTCCGCCGACCATGGTCGAGTCCATCAGCAGGGTCAGGCTCACCACGAAGACCAGCAGTGCCGCCTGGACCCCGGGCGCGCTGGCAAAGTTCCACCAGGAATGCGCTGGCGCGGCGGCATATCCGGGCGCTGCCGGCACAGCCGTGATTCCGAGGGCAATACCGACCACCGCCAGCAGGGCCGTCAGCCCGTGGAAGGCCGCGGCCACATGGACCTCGTCATAGCGCCCGCGCTCCCGCGCCTTCCCCACCGTGGATACTCCCATATGCCGATCCTAACGCTGCTGCCGCAGGGGCAGACAGAGGCGGACCGGCCACCCGAAAGTGACCGGTCCGCCGTCGTCAATTGACACAGTGGGTCAGATGTTGAACCCCAGCGCGCGCATCTGGTCGCGGCCGTCGTCGGTGATGCGCTCCGGACCCCACGGCGGCATCCATACCCAGTTGAGGCGCCACTCGTCGACGACGCCGTCCAGCGCCTTGCCGGTCTGCTCTTCGAGAACGTCGGTGAGCGGGCAGGCGGCGGTGGTCAGCGTCATGTCGATCAGCAGGGCGCCGTCCTCGGCGTACTTCAGCCCGTACAACAGGCCGAGGTCCACGATGTTGACGCCCAGCTCAGGGTCGATGACGTCCTTGAGCGCTTCTTCGACGTCCTCCAGGGACGTCTGCGGGGCATTGACTTCAGTCATCATTAGGCCTTTGCTGCGGTCAGGTAGCGGTCGTAGCCCTCTTCTTCCAGCCGGTCGGCCAGTTCGGGGCCGCCCTCTTCGGCGATGTGGCCGTCGACGAAGACGTGCACGAAGTTGGGCTTGATGTAGCGCAGGATCCGCGTGTAGTGGGTGATCAGCAGGGTGCCCATGGCGCCTTCGGCGTGCACCCGGTTGTGGCCTTCGGAGACCACCTTGAGCGCGTCCACGTCGAGACCGGAGTCGGTCTCGTCCATGATGGCGAACTTGGGCTTGAACAGTTCAAGCTGCAGGATCTCCACGCGCTTCTTCTCGCCGCCGGAGAAGCCTTCGTTGACGTTGCGCTGGGCGAAGTCGGCGTCGATGCGCAGCTGGCTCATCGCTTCCTTGACGTCCTTGGTCCAGTGACGCAGGCTCGGGGCCTCGCCGTCGAGGGCGGTCTTGGCGGTTCGCAGGAAGTTGGTCATGGTCACGCCGGGTACCTCAACCGGGTACTGCATGGCCAAGAACAGGCCGGCGCGGGCACGCTCGTCCACGCTCATGGACAGCACGTCTTCGCCGTCAAGGGTGATGGTGCCGGAGTCGACGGTGTAGCGGGGGTGCCCGGCGATGGTGGAAGCCAGGGTGGACTTGCCGGAACCGTTCGGGCCCATGATGGCGTGGATTTCGCCGGTGTTGATCGTCAGGGACACGCCCTTGAGGATCTCCTTGCTGCCCTGCTCAGTCTCGATGCTGACGTGCAGGTCCTTGATTTCAAGAGTAGACATTTGTCTGCTTTCTCCTTTGCACCCGGTGGAGGCGGGCGTGAGTTCGCGTGTTGAAGTTTTTAGTTGAGGTCCGGAGCAGGCGCCCCGTTGAGGACGTTGGTGACATCCACGTAGACGCTGTCGCCGTCGAGCGTCAGCGCGAAGACCGGGACGGGTTCGAACGCCGGCAGGCTGAGCGGCTCGCCGGTGCGCAGGTCGAACTGGGAGCCGTGGCCCCAGCATTCGATCGTGCTGCCTTCGACGTCGCCTTCGGAGAGTGATACGTCCGCGTGCGAACAGGTGTCCCCGATGGCATGCAGTTCGCCTTCGGAGTCCCTGACGATGGCTACCGGATAGTCACCGACCAGGATGCGCACTGCCTGATTGACGTGTACGTCGGAGGCGTTGCATACCAGTTCGCCGCGCGGAGTTTCGCTCATTAAAGGTTGCCCGCCTCGAGTTCGCGTTCCAGCGATGCGTTGAGGCGCTCTTCCAGGGCGGGAACCCGGATCTGCTGGATGATCTCATGGAGGAAACCGCGGACCACCAGGCGGCGGGCGACGTCCTCGGGGATGCCGCGTGCCATCAGGTAGAACAGGTGCTCGTCGTCGAAGCGGCCGGTGGTGCTGGCGTGGCCGGCACCTGCGATCAACCCGGTTTCGATCTCGAGGTTCGGCACTGAATCGGCGCGCGCTCCGTCGGTCAGCACCAGGTTCCGGTTGGCTTCGTAGCTGTCGGTGCCTTCGGCTTCCTTGCGGATCAGCACGTCGCCCACCCAGACGGTGTGCGCGTTCTTACCCTGCAGGGCTCCCTTGTACAGCACGCGGGACTTGCAGTTGGGCACTGCGTGATCCACGAACAACCGGTGCTCAAGGTGCTGTCCGGCGTCGGCGAAGTAGAGGCCGAACATTTCCACGTCGCCGCCGGTGTCGGTGAAGCGGGTGGACGGCGTCACACGGACCAGATCGCCGCCGAGGCTGACGGTCACGTGCTTGAACTTCGCGTCGCGGCCCACGCGGGTTTGCTGCGAGGAGGCGTGAACGGCATCGTCGGCCCATTCCTGCACCGAGACAACGGTGAGGTCCGCGCCGTCCTGCACGTCGATCTCCACGTTCTGGGAGACGGTCGCGCTGCCCTTGTGGTCCAGCACGACGACGGCCTTGGAGAACTTTTCGGCCACGATGACCAGGTGCTGGGCGGACAGTTCGGTGCTGGTGCCCTCAATCACGACGGCGACCCCGGTGTCCAGCTGCGCCTCGGCCGGGATGGTCACCACGGTGGCCTCCTTGAAGGCCTCCCAGGCGGCTGCCGAAACGCGGTCCTCGGGAATGCCGGCAACGCCGATGCGCGCATCGTCCCGGCCGACGGTTTCAACGACGACGCCGGCGGGGAGCTCGGTGCCTTCCGGCCCGCTGACGGTGACCGCCGGGGCAGTGCCGACCAGCGCGTCGCTCTGCAGGCCGCGCAGCCGCTTCAGCGGGGTGAACCGCCAGTCTTCCTCGCGCCCGGTCAGCGGACCGAAGTCGTCCGCCTTGTAGGAGGTCAGGCGTCCGGCACGGGAGCTGTCCGGAACCCCGACGCCGCCGCCGTGGCTGTGGCTCTTGGCACTGGCGCCCGCCAGCGGACCCGCCGCGGCGTTGGCCGGGGAGAGGTTTTCGCCCTCTTCGGTGAATCCGTCGATGGCCGGAGCACCGATACGTGCCTTCTCAGTGATCTCAGTCATTAACCTACGGACCCTTCCATCTGCAGTTCGATCAAGCGGTTCAGCTCAAGTGCGTATTCCATCGGCAGCTCACGGGCGATCGGCTCGATGAAGCCGCGCACGATCATGGCCATGGCCTCGTCCTCGGCCAGGCCGCGGGACATCAGGTAGAACAGCTGCTCTTCGCTGACGCGGGACACGGTTGCCTCGTGGCCCATGGTGACATCGTCTTCACGAACGTCAATGTACGGGTAGGTGTCCGAGCGCGAGATGGTGTCCACCAGCAGGGCATCGCACACCACGGAGTTCTTGGTGTTCTTCGCGCCCTCACGGACCTGCACCAGCCCACGGTAGGCCGAACGGCCGCCGCCGCGGGCCACCGACTTGGCCACGATGGCACTCGACGTGTTCGGGGCAATGTGGACCATCTTGGAGCCGGTGTCCTGGTGCTGGCCCTCGCCGGCGAAGGCAATGGACAGGGTCTCGCCCTTGGCGTGCTCGCCGGTCAGGTAGACGGCCGGGTACTTCATGGTCACCTTGGAGCCGATGTTGCCGTCGATCCACTCCATGGTGGCGCCTTCGTGCGCAATGGCGCGCTTGGTCACCAAGTTGTACACGTTGTTCGACCAGTTTTGGATCGTCGTGTAGCGGACGCGGGCGCCCTTCTTCACAATGATTTCGACGACGGCGGAGTGCAGCGAGTCCGAGGTGTAGATCGGTGCCGTGCAGCCTTCGATGTAATGCACGTAGGAGTCTTCGTCGGCGATGATCAGGGTCCGCTCAAACTGGCCCATGTTCTCCGTGTTGATGCGGAAGTAGGCCTGCAGCGGGATTTCGACGTGGACGCCCTTGGGCACGTAGACGAAGGAGCCGCCGGACCAGACGGCGGTGTTCAGCGAAGCGAATTTGTTGTCGCCCACCGGGATGACCGATCCGAAGTACTCCTGGAAGATCTCCGGGTGTTCCTTCAATCCGGTGTCGGTGTCCAGGAAGATCACACCCTGGGCCTCCAAGTCTTCGCGAAGCTGGTGGTAAACGACCTCGGACTCGTACTGGGCGGCAACTCCGGAAACCAAGCGCTCACGCTCGGCCTCGGGGATACCGAGCTTTTCGTAGGTGACCCGGATGTCCTCGGGCAGGTCCTCCCACGTCTTGGCCTGCTTCTCCGTGGAACGGACAAAGTACTTGATGTTGTCGAAGTCGATGCCGGACAGGTCCGCGCCCCAGGTGGGCATCGGCTTGCGGTCGAAGTACTTCAGGCCCTTCAGACGCAGATCCAGCATCCACTGGGGCTCGTCCTTCTTGGCGGAGATGTCGCGGACCACTTCTTCATTCAGCCCGCGGCGGGCATTGGCGCCGGCGGTGTCGGCGTCGGCCCAGCCGTATTCGTAGGTTCCGATGCCGTGCAGCTCGGGGTTTTTTTCCAGGATTTCGGAAATGGTGGTGTCGGCTACGTCGGTCGTCCCGACCGCGTTCCTCATACTCTGATCCACTTGGTCCGTCATCACGGCCTCTCTTGCAGATTGATGGATACTCGTCTGGTTCCTGTCGCCGGTTCGACGGGTCGAACCGCAGACCTTGTTCGGCCCACGGGGATGTGGGTCGTACAAACATGTCCCCCGCCAGCCAGAGTGGAGAGTCGCCTGACATCCACCCCGAGCAGCCGGGAAAAAACTTCAGTTTCGCTGTCGCAGAAATCCGGGAAGTCCGCTGCCAGCTGTTGCACCGGGCAGTGCCCCTGGCAGAGCTGGACGGCCAGCATGGTGCTGTGCGGCGCCTTGGATCCGACCACCGTGGTGGATCCAACGAAGCCGTCTGCGCTCAGCGCCTCCGCCAGTGCCTTGGCCCGCTCTTCGATTCCGGGCCCCGCTGCCTCCACGATCGGGCGGTAGCGCTCCTCCATGTCCCGGTACCGGTTCCGGGCGAATTCTGCGACCGCTTCGCTGCCGGCAGCCTCACTGAGGGCCGCCAACGCCGTGCGGGCAATATCCAGATAGTCATCGCCCAGGCGGGTCTGGCCCTGCCGGCTGAGTACGTACTTTCGGGCGGGGCGTCCGGCGCCGGTGGAAGAATTTGCGGTGAGCTTGACCTCGATCAAGCCCTTGCGGGACAACGCGTCCAAATGTCGACGCACGGCCGCGGGCGTAAATCCGAGGATGCGGCCGAGACCGGCTGCGCTGACGGGTCCGTGTTCCAAAACAGCATTCAATACCCGGTCCCGGGTCCGCTCCTCGGACTCGGGTGCCTGGGCACGCAAAGAAGCACTACTGGTCATGGAATACACAACACAATCATGACGTATTCTATTCCGGCCTACCAGTAAGGCAGTCCTTAGCATGGGCCCCTCCCTTAGCATGGGCCGCTCTACGTCCCGTAGAATGTTCGGGTGCCTACCTCCGAACCCTGCCTCGACGTCCAGGGACTCGTGAAAGATCTGGGGCCGGTCGAGGCTCTGGATAACAAGATGGTCCGCGTCATTGACGGGGTCCATCTACGCGCCTACCCCGGGCAGGTTACCGCACTTCTCGGACCTAACGGTGCCGGCAAAACCACTACCTTAGCTTGCGCGCAGGGTCTGATGTCTCCCAACGGCGGGACCGTCCGACTACTCGGCCAAAATCCTTACCAGGCGGGAGCAGCGCTGCGCAGCCGCGTGGGAGTCATGCTCCAAGAAGGCGGACTTCCGCAGGCCATCCGGCCGCTGGCGTTGCTGCAGCACGTCGCAGGGATGTACCAGAACCCGCGCAGCGTGGACGAGCTCGCGGAACGGCTTGGCATTCGGGGCTTCGCCAACACGCCCATCCGCCGACTGTCCGGTGGAGAGAAGCAGCGGGTAGCGCTGGCGGCCGCATTGGTGGGCGATCCGGAAGTCCTCTTCCTCGACGAGCCGAGCGCGGGGCTGGACCCACAGTCCCGGGCCGTGGTGTTCGATTTGATCCAGGAGCTGCGCGCCGAGGGCCTGGGCATCATCCTCACCACGCACCTCATGGACGACGCGCAGCGGCTGGCTGACTATGTCTTCATCATCGACGCCGGCCGGACCGTGGTGCACGGCACCGTCGCGGAACTGACCGCGGCCACGGACGAAAGCGCCGGCGTCGAACGTTTGCTCACCTTTGACGCTCCCCCGGGACTGTCGCTCGACCTGCCCGAGCCGTTCGCCGCCGTCGAAAATGTTCCCGGGCGCTACACCGTGGCCGGCCAACTGACCCCCGCAGTGCTGGCCGCGTTGGCCGCGGAATGGGCAGCCCACAATGTCATGCCGGCGTCGATCCACATGGCGCCGCGCTCGCTCGAGGACGTCTTCCTCGATATCTCCGGGAAGGATCTGCGATGAGCGCACCCGCCGCCTTGGTCCGCCGGATCGCACTTCAAGGCCGCTACGAGACGATGGGCATGCTGCGCAACGGCGAACAGTTGCTGATTGCCATCATCCTGCCGCTGCTGGCGCTCATCGGCCTGACCGTCACACCGCTGCTCGACACGTACACGGACGACCGGATAGCCATGGCAGCCCCGGGAGTGCTGGCCTTGTGCACCGTCTCCACGGCGCTGACCGGCCAAGGCATTGCCACCGGTTTTGACCGCCGTTACGGCGTCCTGCGGTTCCTGTCCACTACCCCACTGGGGCAGAGCGGACTGATCCTCGGGAAGATCATTGCGGTACTCGCCATCATGGTCATCCAAGTTGTGGTGGTGGGCGGAACTGCCCTGTTCCTCGGCTGGCAGCCAGCGCTGGGCGGCCTGCTGCCGGCGGCTGCGCAGCTGGTGCTGGGCGCCGCGGCTTTCACCTCGTTGGGGCTGCTGATCGCCGGCACGGTCCGGCCGGAAGCCACGCTGGCCATCACCAACCTGCTCTGGGTGCTGCTGGCTGCTGCCGGCGGTATCCTCTTCCCGGTGGCCAGCTGGCCCGACGTTTTCGAGCCCGCGGCCCACCTTTTGCCTTCGACCGCACTGGGCGACGCGCTGCGCAGTGCGCTGATCGACGCGCAGTTCAATCTCACCGCATCCATCGTGCTGCTGGTCTGGACCGTAGTGGCCAGCCTTGCCGCCATCCGCTGGTTCAAATGGAGCTAAGTCAATGACCACCGCCACCCCCAAGTCCCACGACCTCCTGGACCGGCTGCCGACCTCCGTCAACCGCACCGTTCATGGTCTGGCGATCGCGTCGCTGGTTTCGCAGATCGGCATCATCATTACCGGCGGCGCCGTGCGGCTGACCAAGTCAGGCCTCGGCTGCTCCCAGTGGCCCAATTGCGTGCCAGGCTCCATGACGCCGACGCCGGAGATGGGCATCCACGGGCTGATTGAATTCGGCAACCGCACCCTGACGTTCATCCTGGCCATCATCGCAGTGGCCATGCTGGTCTCGCTGTGGCGCATGCGCCGGCAGCACCGCACCCTGTTCGGCCTGGCCGTGGGACTGCTCTGCGTGATCCCGGTGCAGGCCCTGATTGGCGGGATCACTGTGTGGACCGGCCTGAACCCGTGGGTGGTCAGCCTGCACTTCCTGGCCTCGGCCTCGCTCGTGGCGGTGGCCACCCTGCTGGTCAACCGGACAGGAATGTACTTGCGCGGTGGCACCGCTGTAGCCGTGGCCCCGGTCCCGAACATTGAACGCACGCTGGGCTGGACCATCGCCGCAGCATCCGCCGCCTCCATCGTGTTGGGCACCATCGTGACCGGCACCGGTCCCCACGCAGGTGACGCCAGCGCCCCGCGCCATGATTTCAACGCAGACCTGGTCACCCGAATCCATGTCGTCCCGGTCTACCTGCTGGTCGCCGCTACCGTGCTGGCGCTGGTGCTCGCCTACCGCCGCGCAACCTCACATCAGCTACGCGCCGGTCTGTGGTGGCTCGCTGCGGTGATTGTGCTCCAAGGCGGCATTGGCTACCTGCAGCACTTCACCGGCCTGCCTATCGGCCTGGTGCTGCTGCACATGCTCGGTTCGGCGCTGCTGACCGTGGCTGCGACGAACGTGTGGGACCGTTCGACCGGCAAGTTCCCGCTCTAGCACCTGGCGGGCGGACGAGTCGACAAGGTGCAGATATCCGGACGAGTCGACAAGCGTGCCCCCTGCCCAGCGCCGGCGCCGCCGCTCTCCCGTCGCCACGGACCGGTCACTCAAGACCACTCCACCTCCCTTCAAGAGACCGTCAGATGGCGGGGCCCTTACAGCTTCTCCGGGGTCGGTGAAGGGCTTCATCAACATCGCTGAATCGGTTGTCCCTCCTTAGCCCCTTGCGCCCTTTACCCGTGACTGATAACCCGGTCGCAACTGCATTCGATCCGCGAAAACAGTTGCAACGTCAAGGGAAAGTCATGATATTTGAAACAAAAAACAGACGGGGCGTGCTTGCGAGTCTGGTGCTTGCAATGGCCCTGGCATTATTAGGTGGCGGAGGCTTTGGCGTTGTCGGCCCTCCGCCCGCCGCCGCTGCCCCAAGCAAGCAGACGGCACCTGAAGACAACCAGATGGGCGGCACTGAGGCCGGGCACGGGGAGCAGACAGCCGGGGATAGTTTGCCATCCGGGCTAACCCCGCCCCGGACGGTGTCAGGGAACGATACTTCTGCTGCCAATGAGGGCCCGGCCGGGAACAACACGAGCGCCATCTCATCGGAAGAGTTGGTCGCCGATATTGCGGCAGCCCAGACGATCACGGATCAATTTTGGCGCACGCATTGGAGTGAGCTGTTCACTGGGACGTACACGCCGCCTACGGTCGTGGGCATGTACGACGGCAGAGACCCAAGCAACGCACCCACATGCGCGGGCCAGCCACTTCAGCCGGGCAACGCCTTCTACTGCGTTCCAGAGGATTACGTGGCCTGGGACGCTTCGCTCATGGAGCGCGGATTCCAATTCGGAGACGCTTGGCCTTACTTGGTCATCGCCCACGAATGGAGCCATGCGATCGCGAATCGGCTCGACCCTAGCCTCCGGTCTCCGGCCTATGAGCTGCAGGCTGACTGCTTGGCGGGCGCGACCCTGTATGGGGCGGCTGCAGACGGAACTCTCATTTTTGAACAAGGTGACCAGAACGAACTGGTTACTGCACTGAGTGCGCTCGGCGGAAACACCCCGTGGACGAACCCGCAGGACCACGGCAGCTCCTCCGAACGGGTTGCGAACTTCAATGTCGGACGCACCGGCGGCGTGCTGGCATGCTTACCGTCACAACGATGAGAAGTCTTTCCAACTGGCCTAACCTCTGTGAGCATCGTTAGAAACATCTGTGCGCATCCTTAGAACGGTGGCGGGTCCTGCCGGCGGTGGGTTGTCGGCGGTTTGTCCTGGTGGCCGTCTCCTGCCTGGCCGTTAGATGTGCGGTGCCAGGACGGCAGCCAGCCATTATTGATGGCCCTGCCCTCTGGTTCGGGCCCCGTCGGCGGGTCTACGATCATCGGTTCGATTCGTTGTCGCTGCTCGTTCGGGAGCGCGGCGGCGACGGCGGGCGGGTAGTGGGGTTGGCCGGGAGGGTCGTTGTCTTCGCCGGGCCGGTCGGTGTAGGTCCGGCCGGCCGGGGTGGTCACTTCGAACACCCCGGGTGCGGGCTGTGTCATCTGCCAGCCGGCGCTGGTTTTCAGCCGGTGGTGGGTCTCGCACGGCGGGCCGAGGTTCCCGGCGTCGGTTTCGCCCTGGGCGCCGTCGGCGCGGAAGGCCCGGGTGTGGTCGATCTGGCAGGCCTTGCCGTGTTTGCGGCAGCCGGCGAATGGACACACCTCGTCCCGTT